>NZ_QGGS01000024.1:0-108651 GCF_003148705.1 Pseudomonas sp. OV226
TGAATCGAGGGAAACCCGGTGGTGATGACTGCGCCACAGCCACACTTATCGCCTACACGAGCAGAGCCCATGAAGTTGATATTTACGTTGGTACTGGCTGAATCAATCGGAGTGGTGCCATGACCTGGTATTGGGCAGACATGTTTGTCACCCAGTCGGGCAGAGGAAATCATGAATCGTCCTTGAGTCGTTGCGAGGGAATCTACCTTGAGTCTGGGACAGCATGACTCTGGCGGAATGGTTCGGTATAGCCTGTAGGATAACCCTACAATCCTGTCCGATTGGTCAGAATAATATCTTCGCCAGAATAGGTGAATAGTGGCAAATCGCCTTGAACACCTAGTAGCAGATCACGCGTTACAAAAGAAGGTCGCAACCCTGTATTGGATCCTGCAGGCGGCGCCACGCACTACTATGCGACCACGATGCTGGGTGGTAAAGGCTATGCAGATGCGGCAACTCGGTCATCACGTCTTCTTCAACCATTTGCCATAACTGCAAGCTGTTGGACACTGATGTTGTGGCTCGTTGTTGTTCGTGCTCCAGCCTTGCCCAGCGCCTGCTCAACGAATTATCGGAATCACCGGCGAGGCGATCAAGGATTGATCGCTTTGGCTGCTTGCCAAGCGTACGTGCGAGAGGTGAACTGCTGAGCGGTGGAGACAGAAAAAGCAAAGCCCCAAAGGTTCGCGGCTTCGGGGCTTCTATTTTCGCCTCCATCCGTAAATGTTTGGGGCGCGTGGCGGCGAGAATATCAGTGATGTGTCCGTGATTCACTACTCCGATAGGCGGGGCGTGATCGGTCAGAAATCCGAACTATTGATACTAACTAATCAGAGGAAGCAAAAGCGTCACAGCGGCTGACGATGCGATTTGAGCGGTTGTTTGGTACCCAGACACCAAATCGTTGACCTTTCCCAGGACATCGAAAAATCCTTTGACGAATTCTTTTCCCGAGCCCGGTTCCGCTTTGATTGACTCGCCGTGTCTAAGTATTGATCCGATGGCGTTATCCACCGCGGCTTCTAGCGCCTCCCCTCCATCGACAAGAAAACCCAGGAGCGCTGCACGTATCGCTTCAAGATGTTTGATGAAAAGTTTCTTAAGCTCCGGTGCAATCTCGGAGTCCAGGCATTCCTCTAGAAGCATGTCTAGCTTCTTAATAAATTCGTTGATCTGGGGGGAGCTTTCCGACGAACTCGCAGGGTGGAATTGCGACATCGCATAAATACCAAATCCCAAGCCAAGCATGGTTGCGTCATCAAGATAAGACTTGTAAGAATTCCATTGCGTGAGAAGGTTTTGGTTCGCCAGTAAGGCATCCACTCGATCTAAAGGTACGAGAAATCTGGCTTTGTCCCCAGGAACGAATTTTTCGACAACGGTTCTGCAATGGCTGACATCGTCCATCAGGGATCTAAGAGCATAAATCAAGCCGGGCAAGTCAGAGGGTGAGATCTTAAAAACCTTGGCCCAGACGTCAAGCGATGTTTCGTGATTAGGTGCTTTTCGAGCTGAATCCAGCAGCTCATAGAGTCGCTGGAATGGGTTCTGCACATCTTCCATGTTCTTTCCCGAAAAATTCTCTTGTGTAGAAGGAATAGGCTGTCATTAAGCTGGCATAGCCGAGCCAAAACCACCCATTCAGACACAAAAAAGGCACTTGCGCTAAACGCTAAGTGCCTGATTTGTATGCCTTGTTTGGTGGAGCCGGGGGGATTTGAACCCCCGTCCGCCAGTACTCCGCTGTCGGTACTACATGCGTAGCCGTTTCTATTAAGTTAACCCTCAGCGACCCGAAGGGCAGGGTGCTTTGGGCGAGTTGTGTAAGTTTTAGCCGCTTCGTCCACAACGTACTGCACGGCGATTCTGTTCTATATGACAATCACTTTGGGTTTACAGACATCCCCTGGTGATTGCTGGACCCGAAGGTACCAGAAGCTCAGGATCTAAAGCTGCTTACGCAGCGAGAGAGAATTCCTGGCCGTAGGTTTCGTCATTGGCAACTATAAGTAGTTGCAACAGTGGATTTACGAGTTCTGTTACCAACTCGGCATGCACCTAAAGTTTCGCAACCGGCGTCGAATCCTAAACGGCCCCGAGCCTGTTGCTCCGTGAATCAAAGTGAGCAACAAGCCTTTGCAGTGTACGCCAACACGCCTCAGAAGGCCACCCGCAAGGTTGGCCTCGATTGATCATGGGGTGGTTCCTTGTTCAATTTGCCATCGACAATGCCTGGCTGGCCTCGGTAGCGCATTTTTTGTCATCTTTGGCGGCTTGTGAAGCTTTGGCGCTGGCCAACAGTCTTTTGATCTCCGGCGCATTGCTGGAGGTCGCTGGCAGCGAATTCACTTTGGCTTCGAGCTCTTGCAGCTTGCTCGTACACAGGTTGTTGTCCGCAGCAAATACGGGAGAGGCCAGCATTGCAGCAGAAATGAACAGACCAGCGAGTGCGGTACGTTTCATGGGTATCTCCTCGAACTGATGGTCTCGGTGCTGCCGCATGGGCGGGCGGCTCGGCCGAGTCTGAAAAATCAGCCACGATTGATGGGCTTATCCAAAAGACTACGGAGCGGCACAGGAATTCGGTTTTTGCAGAAAAGCGATGAAAAAACTGTGTGACAGGAGCAATGGCACTAAAACGGATTACCAGACCCCAGATGCGACAAAACCCGCAATTGACGGGTTTTGGTTTGCTTCGTATTTGCTGGAGGCAGCACGCCAACACGGCCCAGAAGGCCAACCCGAAGGTTGGCCCGGAGCTGAGTTACTTCCCGCCTTTGTGCGCGTCGGTGATGGTCTTGATGATGTCGTTGGTCTCGGCGATGCAATCATCAATACCTTCCTTGGTGCCTTTTGCCTGGTCGGCTTTGGCCTGCTTGACGGAGGCCTCCACCTGGTCCGCCATTTCCTGAGGAACCTGTGCCTTGCCGTTTTCAATGGTTTGCAGGTTGACATCGCATTGGGTTTTTTCGGCCGCAAACGAAGTGGAAGCCATCATGGAAGCAGTAACGAACAAACCTAAAAGCACAGAACGATTCATGTGTTTCTCCTTGGACTGAAGGACCAGGCATTGCTGGCCATCAAAACGGTCTACCGATTTTTTAGGAGGTCCCGCATTAGCGGGACTTGGTCAGTGGACTGCGGCGGCACGTCAGGGTTCTTTTTTTTGCTTTAAATCTGTCGTTTCCAGCAAGAAGCATAAGCACGGCATGCCTATGCTTCTTCCTTTAGATCCTGCTATCAGGGCACCCTAGCCTGGGTAACGCGGTCCACCAGATAGACTAGTCCGTGGTAGTCAATGCCGCCATGTTGCGTCAAACCAATCTCACAAGTGCGGCTGGTAGAGATCCCTTCGCTGCACTGCTGAACCGCATCCTTGAGCGTGCGCAGCGAGTGGGCGTTCAGTTCGGGCGTCGTGAATCCTTTGTCACCGGCAAACCCGCAGCAGTGAATGCCTTCAGGAATCACCACGTTTTTACTGCATTTGCGCGCCAGTTCGATCAGCGCCTGACTTTCCCCAAGGTGCTGAGTGCTGCACGTGACGTGCACTGCAATCGGCGCTTCCTGCGGTGTGAAGTCGAGGCGATCCATCAAATGCGTACGGATGAAACGCACCGGGTCGTACAGGTCGAGTCGAACTTCACCCAGGTCTTGAACCAGCCGTAACGTGCACGGGCTGGTGTCGCAATAAATCGGATCAAGCCCGCCGCGACTGGCGTGCAGTAATGCGCCGATCAGTTCCTGGCGCTTGTGTTCGGCCTGTTCGGCGTAGCCTTTGGAGGCGAATGGCTGGCCGCAGCAGAGGTTGTCCAGGTTGTCCGGGAAGACCACTTGGTAACCGGCTTTTTCCAGCAGCCCACGGGTTTTGTCGTACAGCGACATCTGCTCTTTATCCGCCGCCGCCGGGCCCATGACCCGCGACACGCACGCCGCCAGGTACACCACGCGAGGGCGTTCGTCCGATACGGTGGGGCTGAAGCGAATGGCTTTTTCCGGCTGCGGCATGGCGTTGGTCCATTGCGGGACCTGACCTTTGGACAGCTTCGTCAGCGACGCCGAAAGTTTCGCCAGGCGTGGTGCTCCCAGCAGCATCCGTGCGCCATTGGCGACGTGCAGAGTGAAACGTGCACCTTGCAGCGCCGTGGCGAAATTGCCTTCCAGCCAGTTGGCAGTTTTCGTACGTGTTGCGTGACGGCTGCGCAGCTTTTTCACCAGCTCGCCGGTATTGATGCCGACAGGGCAACGTTGAGCGCAAAGACCGGTGGCCGCGCAAGTATCGATGCCTTGGTATTCGTAGGCCGCTTCGAGTTCGGTGGTATCAACGCCCGCACGCTTTTTCGCCTGAATATCCCGCCAGATCACGATGCGCTGGCGCGGGCTCAGGGTCAGGCCTTTCGAGGGGCAGACCGGCTCACAGAAACCGCATTCGATGCACTTATCCACAATCTCGTCGGCGGCCGGCAACGGCTTCAGATGCTTGAGGTGGATTTGCGGGTCCTCGCTGAGCACCACGTCCGGGTTGAGAATGCCGTTGGGGTCGAGCAGGCGTTTGAGCTGCCACATCAATTGGTAGGCATCGCTGCCCCATTCCAGCTCAACGAACGGCGCCATGTTGCGACCGGTGCCGTGTTCGGCCTTCAACGAGCCGCCGAATTCCACCGCCACCAACTGCGCCACGTCGTCCATGAACACTTGATAGCGTGCGACTTCTTCCGGGTTGTTGAAGCCTTGGGTGAAGACAAAGTGCAGATTGCCTTCCAGTGCGTGTCCGAAAAGGATCGCTTCGTCGTAGTGATGTTTGTCGAACAACTCGATCAGGCGATTGACGCCGATGGCCAGTTGTTCCACCGGGAACGTCACGTCTTCGATGATCACTGTGGTGCCGGTTTTGCGCACGGCGCCGACGGCGGGGAAGGTGTCTTTGCGAATCGCCCAGAGCCGGGCGTTTTCCACCGGGTCTTCGGTGAAGTCGACCTGTTTTTCCACCGGGAATGAAGACAGCGACGCCATGATCTGCGCCAGTTGTTCCTGCAACAAAGTGGACGATGCGGCGCGGGATTCGATCAGCAGCGCGCAGGCATTATTCGACAGGTGTTGTACGAAAGACGGCATGCCGGGTTTGTCTTGCACCGAGCGCAGGCTGCGGCGGTCGAGCAGTTCCACAGCCGACACCGGCTGGCTTTTCAGCACGCTGACGGCATTGCAGCAGGTTTCCACATCCGGGAACACGATCAGCGCGGACGCCTTGTTCGGGTGATCGATCACCGTGTCGTACGTCACGGCACTGATAAAACCGAGGGTGCCTTCGGAACCCACCAGCAAGTGGCTCAAGATATCCACAGGCTCGTCGAAATCCACCAGCGCATTGAGTGACAGGCCGGTGGTATTTTTCAGACGGTATTTGTGGCAGATTCTCGCAGCCAATTCAGCATTGGCGCGGGTCTCGCGGCCCAAGGTCGCCAGGCGTTCGAGCAACGAGGCGTGGCTTTGGCGAAACGCCGCGACACTGGCCGAATCTTCGGTATCGAGGCGGCTGCCATCGGTCAGCACCAGCCGAATGCCGGCCAGGGTGTGATAGGTGTTCTGCGCCGTGCCGCAACACATGCCGCTAGCATTGTTGGCGACGATGCCGCCGATTTTGCAGGCGTTGATCGAGGCCGGGTCCGGGCCGATCTTGCGGCCGAACGGTGCCAGCCAGGCGTTGGCCTGCGCGCCGATCACGCCCGGTTGCAGACGGATTTGCGTGCCTTGGCCGCGGATCTCGCGACCATTCCAGTTATCCCCCAACACGATCAGCACCGAATCGCTGATGGCTTGACCAGACAGGCTGGTGCCGGCGGCGCGGAACGTTACCGGGACGTGATCCCGTTGCGCCAGCTTGAGTAGCGAGACCACTTCGTCTTCCGACTCGACGCGAATCACCAGCTTCGGAATCAGCCGATAGAAACTGGCGTCAGTGCCAAAGGCCAGGGTCGATAGCGGGTCGTCGAAACGTCGCTCGTGGGGGATCAGTTTTTCTGCATCTCTGAGGAACGCCGTCGGTAGACTCATTGGTCCTCCAGGATCAGCACCACGAGGTCTTTCGGTCCATGCGCGCCGTACGCCAGGACTTGTTCGATGTCCGCAGTTTTCGACGGGCCGGATACCAGCAAAGCGTTGGTCGGCATGCCTTGGGCCCAATTGAATTCCTGCTGCACCTGATAGAAGTTGTCGCGGATTTCACTGGCCTTGAGCAGGGCGAAATGCACCGGCGGTACCAGGCTCATCAAGCGCGGTTCTTCACGCGTCGGCCAGAGAATCAGGCTGCCGGTTGCGGCAATGGCGCCAAGGGTGCCGGTGAGGCTGGCCGGGGTATCGTTGAACAGCTCGGCTTTCCATTCTTCAACCGGACGATCGTAGGCTTTGAGCGTTGGCAGCTCAGGATGATTCGCCCAGTGCCCAGTGATGCGTTGGCCGTGGGGCGTCGTCGGGGCGATCAAAAGGCTTGGCAACTGGCGATCACGCAGCAGTTGGGCGAGCAATGCGGGCCAGGCTTCACTGGAGGTCAGATGGATTTCGGTGTGCACCGCTTCCATCAGTTTGCGCAGTTGTGGAATGCGTTGTTCAGGTGTGTAGGTGTAGGGCGCTGTCACCAGTTCGACGTCGAATTCGTCAGGCACGGGCGTAGTGCCGGTCAGACTTTTCCGTAACTTGGCAAGGATGTTTTGCTTGGCGCTCATCAACGGTCTCCCTGTTTGGCCAGGTGTTCGCGGGCCATGTCGTGCAGTGAGCGGGCGGCGGGCTTTGGCGCGCTGTGGTTTTGCGTCCAGGGGCCGACATTGTTTGGCGTGAGGGCGCGCAGGCGAGTGGCGAAGAAACCGAACAGGCGATAAAGCGTCGGCGAACTGTTGAGCCTGGCCCAGGCGTTCCAGATGAACCGTTCCTTGCGCGAATACTTGCTGCCTTGACCGCGCATGACCTGATTCGGGCTGTCCGGGGCTTTGACGTTCTCTTCCCGCAGGCGACGCAGCAATGCAGGGATAGGAATTTTTACCGGGCAGACTTCGCCGCAAGCACCGCAAAGCGATGAAGCGCTGGGATGATCCGGGACTTTCGCCAGGCCGACCATGTGAGGCGTGATGATTTTTCCGATAGGCCCAGGGTAAACCTCCCCATAGGCATGGCCGCCGATTCGGGTGTAGACCGGGCAATGATTCATACAGGCACCGCAGCGGATGCAGTTCAGGGTCTGGCGCAATTCGCTGTCGGCAAACGCCTGGCTGCGACCGTTGTCGAGCAATACCAGGTGCACTTCCCGGGGGCCGTCGAGTTCATGCTCCTGGCGTGGGCCGGAGATCATGTTGACGTAGGTGGTGATCGGAATGCCCAGCGCCGAGCGGGTCAGCAGTGACAGCAGCGGCACCACGTCGCGCAGGTTTTCCACGACTTTTTCGATGCCGGTCACGGCGATATGCACGGGTGGGACAGCGGTGGTCATGCGCCCGTTGCCTTCGTTTTCCACCAGCAACAGGGTGCCGGTTTCGGCCACGGCGAAGTTGACGCCGGAGACGCCGATGTCCGCTTCGAAGAATTTCTGCCGCAAGACTCTGCGACCGATCTGAATGAGTTGGTCAACGTCCTTGGTGTATTCCACGCCAAGTTTGTCGTGGAACAAGGACGCGACCTGACCGGCATTCTTGTGGATCGCCGGCATAATAATGTGTGAAGGCTTCTCGTGGTCGAGCTGGACGATGTACTCACCCATGTCCGACTCCAGGCATTCAATGCCTTGAGCCTCGAGGACATGGTTCATCTCCATCTCTTCGCTGACCATCGATTTGCCCTTGATCACTTGCCGCCCCTCGTGAGCGCGGATGATCGAGAGGACGATGCCATTGGCTTCGTCCACCGTTTCCGCCCAGTGCACTGTCACACCGTTGCGGGTCAGGTTCTGTTCAAGCTGCTCGAGCAGGTCGGGCAACTTGGATAACGCACGGGCGCGGACAGCATTGCCCAGCGCTCGCAAATGTTCTCTTTCGTGGGCATCGCTGAAGGACGCTGCCCGTTTGGTCATCAGTGAATCCATCGCAGTGCGAAAGTTGTTTCGCAGTTGCTTGTCGTCCAAAGCCTTGTGAGCCCGGGTGCGAAAATCCTCTTCTACGGCAACCGTAGGAATAATCGTGGAAGTGCTCATCGGGCACCTCCGGTTCGCTGCCAGAGAAAACTGGCCAGGTGTTGGCCGCGCAGCGCTTCCTTTTGTTTCTCCAGCGAGCCGTTGATGTTCATCAGGCAACCGCAGTCGGCACTGAGTACCTTGTGCGCGCCGGACTCCTTCAACGACCGGGTCTTGTCCACCACCATCGCACCGGAAATGTCTGGCATACGGACGCTGAACGTCCCGCCAAAGCCACAACATTCACTTTCGTGATCGTGATTGACCCGCTCTACGTTGCTCAATTGCGCCAACAACTCGCGACCGTGCAGGTGGGTGTTCATTTCGCGGCGTGCCGAGCACGACGTGTGCAGCGCCACTTTGACCGGCTCGCCGCTGTCCTTGAGCTGCACCTTGCAGACAAACAGCAGGAACTCGGCCAGCTCATACGTCCTGGCCGCCAAGGCCTGAACCTGTTTCAACGTCTGCGGCTCGTCCTTGAACAAGTCGGCGTAGTGTTCGCGCAACATCCCGGCACACGATCCCGACGGCACCACCACCGGATAATCCCCGGCAAACAGCGCCAGTTGCGAGCGCGCCACCGTCCTTGCCTGCTCGGTGTAACCCGAGGTGTAGGCCGGTTGTCCGCAGCAGCTTTGCCCTTGCGGGTACTCGACACGAATACCTTCGCGTTCCAGCAAGTGAATCGCGTCTATCCCGGCTTCGGGGTAGAACAAGTCCACCACGCAGGTTCCGAACAGGTACACCCGTGACGGTTTCTCGCTGGGGTATTGCCGAGGCTCGTGCAGTGGCGGGGCGACGCGGGTCGCATTCGGCACGGCGTTGTAAAAAAGCTCGCTCATCAGGCGTGTCTCCGGGTGGTCCCGGTTATCCGTCCGCTGAGGCTGCTGAATATAGAGAGGGAAGCTTTCAGCAGCCTTGCAGACCGGGTTGTGAATTGCTGACGCCGGAATCGTGGTCCGGAGTCGGTTTTTGCTTTTTAACGTGTAGTACTTAGTGCACCAGCATGCCGGTGAACCAGTAGGCCTGGGCCAGGGTGATCAAGCCGACTATCGTTGCAAAGAATAGGCTGTGCTTGAGGGTGAAGCGGAACAGATCCGATTCCTTGCCCACCAGACCGGTCGCGGCGCAGGCCACGGCGATCGATTGTGGCGAGATCATCTTGCCGGTCACGCCGCCACTGGTGTTTGCCGCCACCAGCAACACATCGTTGACGCCGATCTGGTGCGCGGTGGTTGCTTGCAACGAACTGAAGAGTGCGTTGGAGGAGGTGTCGGAACCGGTCAGGAACACGCCCAGCCAGCCGAGGAACGGCGAGAAGAACGGGAACGCTGCACCCGTCGCCGCCAGCACCAGAGCCATGGTCGAAGACATGCCCGAGTAGTTGGTGACGAAAGCGAACGCCAGCACCATGCCGATGGACAGGATCGGCCAACGCAGTTCGTAGAAGGTCTCTTTCAAAGTGGTCAGACCAGTTTTGATGTTGATCTTCAGAACCAGCATCGAGATCAGCGCAGAGAAGAAAATCGCCGTGCCGGTCGCGGAAATCGGGTCAAGTTTGAACACCGCCGGAATGGCAGTCGGCGCCGCCACGATCGGAGCAACCTTGATCACCATTTGGTCCAGGTGCGGAATGGCGAAGTTGAATACGAAGCTGTACATCGAACCGCCAGCAGCGAACATGGCTTTGAACGGTTTCAGGGTCCAGATGGTGACCAGTACGGTGAGGATCAGGAACGGTGACCAGGCTTTGAAAATTTCACCGAGGCTGTAAGGCGAGGCCACGGTGGTGCGCGGTTGACCGAAGCCGCCGGCGCTGGCGGTCACCACGGACGCCGAGACGGCACCGACAATGTGTTGGCCCGCGGCGCGTTTCGGCTGCCAGACTTTCAGGAACAGGGTCAGCGAAATCAGGCTGACCAGAGCCGAGGTGATGTCCGGCAGTTCCGGTCCAATGAAGTTGGACGTGAAGTATTGGGTGATGGCGAAGCTCAAGCCAGCCACCAGGGCAGCGGGCCAGGTTTCCTTGACGCCGCGCAGGCCGTCCATCATGAACACCAGCCAGAACGGCACGAACAGCGACAGCAGCGGCAGTTGGCGACCGGTCATGGCGCCGATCTTGAACGCGTCGATGCCGGTCACTTGCCCGGCGACGATGATCGGGATGCCCAGGGCGCCGAAGGCTACCGGCGCGGTGTTGGCAATCAGGCACAGGCCCGCGGCATACAGCGGATTGAAGCCCAGGCCAACGAGCAGTGCGGCGGTAATCGCTACCGGCGCGCCGAAACCGGCTGCACCTTCCAGGAAAGCGCCGAAGCAGAAGCCGATCAGCAAAACCTGCAAGCGCTGGTCGTCGGTGATCGACAGTACCGAGCTGCGGATGACTTCAAACTGACCGCTCTTGACCGTCAGTTTGTAGAGGAACACGGCCGCCACAATGATCCAGGCGATGGGCCAGAGACCGTAGGCGAAACCATAACCGGCGGCGGCGAACGCCATGTCGACCGGCATCTGGAAGGCAAAAATCGCCACGGCGATGGATAACGCCAGGGTGATGCTGCCGGCCACATGACCTTTGAGGCGGAACACCGCCAACGCCAGGAAGAAAAACACGATAGGGATGACGGCTGCGAGGGCGGAGACGCCGAGACTGCCGAGCGGGGTGTAGAGCTGTTGCCAGGTTTGCATATGGGGTGGCCCCTAATTGTTGTTGGTCAGGCACTGGGCAGCGTTTTTGGTTAATTGGTAATACCAATTTACAATCGCTGTTGGCTAGGGTAAAAGCCTTATGCGCGGCGTGTCAATTTGCCGCCCTAAAACTTTTGTCGAATAAGCCGTGTGCAGCGCATCGGATCGGTTTGATCGAGCGTCGTCTTGCCAGATGCTGGCGTCGCGCCAATAGGCCAGAATAGAGATCCCGGCAAGCTGTCGGGATCGTGGAGAATTGAGTTATGGGGTTTGATCAGATTCGTCAGCGCCGTTTGTCTGACGATATTGTCGAGCGGCTCGAAGGGATGATCCTGGAAGGCACGCTGAAGCCTGGTGAGCGCTTGCCGGCCGAGCGCACGCTGGCTGAGCAGTTCGGTGTGTCACGCCCTTCATTGCGCGAGGCGATTCAGAAGCTGGCGGCCAAGGGTTTGCTGGTCAGTCGCCAGGGCGGTGGCAATTACGTCGTCGATTCGTTGGGGTCGACCTTCAGCGATCCATTGCTGCAGCTGTTGGAAAATAACCCGGAGGCGCAACGCGATCTATTGGAGTTTCGCCACACGCTGGAAGCGTCCTGCGCTTACTACGCGGCCTTGCGTGCCACCGATGTGGACCGTGAGCGGCTGACGGCCGCGTTTGATGAGTTGCAGGACTGTTATTCGCGTCACGATGACGTCAGTCGGGCTGAAGAGGGTGCGGCAGATGCGAAATTTCACCTGGCGATTGCCGAGGCCAGTCATAACGCGGTGTTGCTGCACACCATTCGCGGGCTGTTCGATCTGCTCAAGCGCAACGTGGTGACCAATATTGGCGGCATGTACAAGCAGCGCACCGAAACCCGCGACATGCTGATCACGCAGCACCGGGAGTTGTACCTGGCGATTATCGAGGGGCGGGCGGAGCAGGCGCGGGAAGTCTCCAGCCGGCACATTTTGTATGTGCAGGAAGTGCTGGAGGAAGTGCGTCAGGAAGTGCAGCGCATGGCTCGGGCGGAGCGGCGCAAAGGGATGTAGTCTGATCGTTCCCACGCTCCGCGTGGGAATGCATCCCGTGACGCTTCGCGTCACAAGGCGGACGCAGAGCGTCCATTGCTGCATTCCCACGCAGAGCGTGGGAACGATCAACTCAAGGCAAAGAGTTAGTCTTCCTTGCCCTTGTTGCGCACCGCACGCTGCAACTCGCGACCGGCGTCGCGCTCCCGTTCGGTATCACGCTTGTCGTATTCCTTCTTGCCCTTGCCCAGTGCGATCTCGCACTTGACCATGTGCTTGCTCCAGTACCAGGACAAGCATACGCAGGCATAACCTTTCTGTTGCACGGCCGCGGCGAGCTTTTCCAGCTCGCGGCGGTTGAGCAGCAACTTTCGGGTGCGGGTCGGGTCAGCAATGACGTGGGTGCTGGCGGTCATCAGGGGCGTAATGTGGCTGCCAAGCAGCCAGGCTTCGCCATCCTTGAGCAGCACGTAACTGTCGACCAGTTGCAGCTTGCTTGCCCGCAGACTTTTTACTTCCCAGCCGGCCAGGACCAGACCAGCCTCGAACCGATGTTCGATGAAGTAATCGTGTCGCGCCTTTTTGTTCTGCGCGATGGTCCCTGTTGGGTGTTTCTTCTGTTTAGCCATAGGGGCGGCATTATAGGGAGTTGCGCGCGAGTCGGCTACGGTATCGCTACGTGCTTGAGCAGGTTGATTGAATCCCGGACAATGCGGCCTCTTTTTTGAACGCTTGGGCGTGATAACGATGTCGACAGACAAGGTTTCTGTCCACGGCAGTTGGGCTAGCCGCTGGGTCTTCATACTCGCCGCGACCGGTTCGGCCGTGGGCCTGGGTAGTATCTGGAAATTCCCGTACATGGTCGGCGTCTATGGCGGCGGCGCTTTCGTGCTGATGTTTCTGGCCTGTATCGCGCTGATCGGTGTGCCGGTCATGCTGGCCGAAACCCTGATTGGTCGTCGCGCCCGGCAAAGTCCGGCCAACGCCTTGAAGGTGTTGGCGCTTGAAGCAGGGCATTCGGCCAAATGGTCGTGGGGCGCATTTGCCGGGATGATCACGGCGTTGCTGATCCTGTCGTTCTACAGTGTGGTCGGTGGCTGGTCGCTGGATTACATCATCGACATGGGGCGAGGCGACTTCCAGGGCGTGACGGCTGACCAGGTCGGCGCGTACTTCGGCAATGTGATCGCCGATCCTTGGCGCCTGACACTTTGGCACACGATTTTCATGCTGTTGTCTGCCGTGGTGATCGCCAAAGGCGTGGTCGCCGGGCTTGAGCGCAGCTTGCGGATCATGATGCCGCTGCTGTTTGTGATGGTCATCGTGCTGCTGGGTTACAGCATGACCACCGGCCACTTCATGGAAGGCGTGCATTTCATGTTCGACTTCCACCCGGAAAAAGTACTCGACGGTTTGCTGCCTGCCATGGGGCACGCGTTCTTCTCGCTGAGCGTCGGTGTCGGTTCGATCATGATCTATGGCGCCTACATGCCAAAGCATTCGTCGATTTCCGGCACCGTCGTGGGCGTGGCGCTGCTGGATACGTTCGTTTCGCTGGTGGCCGGCCTGGCATTGTTTCCGATTGTGTTCGCAGCGGGCTTGAACCCGAGCGAAGGCCCTGGCTTGATGTTCGTCAGCCTGCCATTTGCTTTCGGCAACGTAGCGTTTGGTCAGTTGATGGGCGTAGTGTTCTTCGTGCTGGTTGCGGTTGCTGCCTGGAGTTCGGCGATTTCGCTGCTTGAGCCCATGGTGGCTTACCTGGTTGAACGCACCAAAATCCGCCGCGCCTGGGTGACGTTCTGGTTGGCTTTCTCCTGCTGGTTCGTCGGTCTGGGTACCGTGTTTTCCTTCAATATCTGGAAGCAAGCCAAGTTTTTCGTGAACGATGGCGGGATGTTCCACCTCTACCAATGGGGGGCGACCGGTGGTCTGGACTTCTTTGGTGTGATCGATTTCTTTACCTCACGGATCATGTTGCCACTCGGTGGTTTGTGTTTCGTGGTGTTTGCGGGCTGGATCATGGGGCGTGAAGCGGTGCGCGACGAGTTGTCGATCCGCAGCCCGATGCTGTTCGGTCTGTCCCTGTTCTTGATGCGCTATGTGGCGCCCATCGGCATTCTCGTAGTGTTTGCCGCCCAGCTGTGGAAGTGACGCTGACATGACGACGCATATTCAACGTTCGGCCTTGCTGCCGTATCCGGCACAAGCGCTGTATGACCTGGTCAACGACGTAGCGCGTTACCCCGAGTTTCTGCCGTGGTGTTCGGCCGCCGAAGTGCTGGAAATTTCGCCTGAGTACATGCGTGCCAGCGTGGGTGTGGCCAAGGGCGGCCTCAGCCAGCATTTCGTCACCAGAAATACTCTGGTGCCGGGGCAATCGATCGAAATGAACCTCGAGGAAGGTCCTTTCACCCAATTGCACGGCGTGTGGGTGTTCAAGTCGCTGACTGAGAAGGCCTGCAAGATCAGTCTGGACCTGTCGTTCGACTACGCCGGGCCGATTGTTCGCGCAACGTTGGGGCCTTTGTTCAATCAGGCGGCCAACACGCTGGTGGACGCGTTCTGCCAGCGCGCCAAGCAGATACATGGTTGAGTCGGTGATTGAGGTCGAAGTGGTGTATGCCGCCGTGGATCGCCAGGTATTGCTCTGCGTAACGATGCCAGCAGCATCGACGGTGCGAGCCGCCGTGCAATGCTCAGGCATTGGCGCAGCGTTTCCGGAACTGGATCTGGCGGCTTGCCCTGTAGGGATTTTCGGCAAGGTCGTCGCTGATCCGGACAGTCGACGGGTTCTGGCTGGAGATCGCATCGAGATCTATAGGCCTTTGCTGGCCGACCCGAAGGAGGTTCGCCGGTTGCGCGCAGCCAAGGCTGCCGAGGCCAAAGCCCGGAATCAGTGATTCGGTCAAACGCCAGACAATAAAAAACCCGGTAATTCCGGGTTTTTTATTGCGTCGCAAATTATTGCGGCGTGGTGTCCAGCGGTTCTGGCGTCGGGACTGGAACGGTTTCTACACCGTCGACGTCCTTCTGGATCTGATCCAGCAACGAACCAGGCTTGGCCGGTTTTTCCGGTTTCGGCTTCTCGACATTTTCAACTGGCGCAGTGACTGTGGTGCCTTTGTCCTTGCCGAGAATGGCTTCGTCGCGGCTCACGCCTGGCATGAAATCACCAGAGAGGCTGACAAGCTGGTCATTTGGGTTGAAGATAACGCTAATGCGTTCCTGTTGGCGTTCACCGCCACCCGGTTGCAGGCTGTACAGATAATCCCAGCGATCGGCATGGAACGTGTCAGTCAACAGAGGGTTACCCATGATAAACCGTACTTGCTTGCGGGTCATTCCCGGGCGTAACTGGTCTATC
The DNA here is from genome assembly GCF_003148705.1 of Pseudomonas sp. OV226. Taxonomy (NCBI): domain Bacteria; kingdom Pseudomonadati; phylum Pseudomonadota; class Gammaproteobacteria; order Pseudomonadales; family Pseudomonadaceae; genus Pseudomonas; species Pseudomonas sp. OV226. Next base: position 15,218 of record NZ_QGGS01000024.1, read on the forward strand.
ATGTCCTGCGTGACGACATTGCCCTGCTGGATGTCGATTTTGTAAACCCCGGGGAATGAACAACCGGCGAGTGCGAGCAGTCCCACAAAGGTGAAACTGGTTAGCAAGAGCTTGGTGTTTTGCATCGGTGGGCGACTTCCACTATCTTGGCTGGGACAACGTAAACGCCGATCATACCCGCATTAAGAGAAGCTGCGAAGCAGCATCGCGAGAAAGCTGACCATGGTTGAAAATAGCGAACTACGCAAAGCCGGCCTCAAAGTGACCCTGCCAAGGGTCAAAATTCTGCAAATGCTCGATTCCGCCGAGCAACGCCACATGAGTGCCGAAGATGTTTACAAGGCGCTGATGGAGGCTGGTGAGGACGTCGGTCTGGCCACGGTTTACCGTGTACTGACTCAGTTCGAGGCAGCTGGCCTTGTGGTGCGGCACAACTTCGACGGAGGCCACGCGGTCTTCGAACTGGATGACGGCAAGCATCACGACCATATGGTCAACGTCGAAACCAGCGAAGTGATCGAATTCTTCGACGAAGAAATCGAGCGCCTGCAGAAAGCCATCGTCGACAAGTATGGTTTCGAGATGGTTGATCACAATCTGGTGCTGTACGTACGCAAGAAAAAGTAAGCATGTCGCGCGAATTTCAGATTCGCGAAACGAACGAAGGCGACCCCAGGGTCGCCTTCGTGCTGTCTGCTGTTCCTAAATTTTTGCGGTAACGACCATTTTTTTCGCGTGTGCCAGAGATTCCTTGGTGAGGTCGATGCCTCCCAGCATCCGCGCCACTTCTTCGATGCGATCATTTTTGCTCAGCTTGGAGACAGCCGTATGAGTTGCATCCTCGCCCCGCACCTTGTGTACGAACAGGTGTTGGTGACCCTGCGCAGCCACTTGCGGCAAGTGAGTCACTGTCAGCACCTGCCCCCGCTCCCCAAGTCGACGCAGCAGTTGGCCGACGATTTCGGCGGTCGGACCACCGATACCCACGTCCACTTCGTCGAACACCAGTGTTGGTACGCGTGAGGTTTGTGCGGTGATCACCTGAATAGCGAGACTGATCCGCGACAGTTCGCCACCCGAAGCTACTTTGGCCAAGGCTTTCAGTGGCTGGCCTGGGTTGGCGCTCACCAGCAGTTCTACCTGTTCGAGCCCGTTGGGTAACAGCTCATCGCTGCTGTTGGGTCGTAGTTCGATGGTGAAGCGGCCCCCCGGCATGCCCAGTCGCTGGATTTCCTGCTCCACGGCGCTGGCCAGGCTGCTCGACGCCTGGTGGCGCAAGTCACTCAGTTCACGCGCGCGCTCCTGATAATGACGGGCATAGGAGGCCAGCTCATCGCTGAGCCGCTCGATGGATTCGTCGTTGGCATTCAGGGTTTCGATTTCATCCAGCAGCCGTTGCTGCATCTCCGCGACTTCGGTCGGCTGGATGCGGTGCTTGCGTGCCATGGTGTAGATCGCATCCAGGCGTTCTTCCAGGTATTGCAGTCGCGCCGGGTCGGCGTCGAAGTTGTCGAGGAAGCGGTTCAGCTCGCCCACGGCTTCTTCTACCTGGATTTGTGCGCTGGTCAGCAGGCTGCTGGCTTCGCCCAGGGCGCCGATTGAATTGTTCACGCTCGAAAGACGGTTGAGGCTGGCGGTCAGGGCGTTCAGGACGTTGCCGGAATCACTTTCGCTGCATTGCTCGACGACTTGTCGGCAGATGCCCAGCAGGGTTTCGGCGTTGGTGAGGTTCTTGTGTTCCTGCTCCAGTTGTTCCAGCTCGTTTTCGCCGAGGCCGAGGTTTTCGAGTTCTTCGAGTTGATAGCTGAGCAATTGATGGCGAGCGCGCTGCTCGTCGCCGGAGTTGGAAAGGCGTTCGAGCTCCTGGCGCGTCTGGCGCCAGCGCTGGGCAGCCAGTTGTACCTGGCGGGCAAGGTCCGTGGCTCCGGCGTACTCGTCGAGGAGGCGGCGGTGGGTGTCGGTCTTGAGTAGCGATTGGTGTTCGTGCTGGCTATGGATGTCGATCAGCAACTCGCCCAGGGCCTTGAGGTCGCCGAGAGGGCAGGGCGTACCGTTGATGTAGCCGCGGGAGCGGCCTTCGGCAGTGATGACTCGACGCAGGATGCAGGGACCATCGCTTTCGAGGTCGCGCTCGGCGAGCCAGGCACTGGCTTCCGGAATATCAACAAGGTCGAAGGTGGCCAGGATGTCAGCCTTGTCTGCGCCTGGGCGGACCACGCCGCTGTCGGCGCGGTCACCCAGAGTCAGGCCCAGGGCGTCGAGCATGATCGACTTGCCAGCGCCGGTTTCCCCGGTGATCACGCTCATCCCGCGATCGAGTTCGAGATCGAGATGTTCAACGATGGCGTAGTTATGTACGGACAGGTGCACCAGCATAAAGGCCGCTCCCAGGCTTTAGGTCTGGTTATTTATACAGTGTTTTATTTGTGCCTGACAATGGCCTCGCTTGGCTCGATTTGCTTGGCCTGACGAAATGCCCGGTGCATCGGGTAATCGCAATGCAGCGCTTTTTGTAAGGGTAATCGCAAGAATCCCCTTGAAGCTGGATTTTGCGGCCCCATATACCGGGACAGAAGCGCGAGTTGAGCTCGCGGACGATATTGAAAGGAGAAATCTATGGCTGACGAACAGACAGTGGATACGCAAAATCTAGACGCCGATCAGGCTCTACAAGCTTCGGGCGATGACCTGACGGCTCGTGTACAAGTGCTCGAAGAGCAACTGGCAGGCGCGCAGGATCAGGCTTTGCGTGTAGCCGCCGATCTGCAGAACGTCCGCCGTCGCGCCGAGCAGGATGTAGAAAAGGCTCACAAATTTGCCCTGGAGAAATTCGCGGGCGATTTGCTGCCGATCATCGACAGCCTTGAGCGCGGTCTGGAGTTGTCCAACCCGGACGACGAAAGCATCCGTCCAATGCGCGAAGGCATCGAGCTGACCCTGAAAATGTTCCAGGACACCCTGAAGCGTTATCAGCTGGAAGTGATCGATCCGCATGGCGAACCGTTCAACGCTGTTCAGCATCAGGCAATGGCCATGCAGGAAAGCGCCGATGTCGAGCCGAACAGCGTGCTCAAGGTGTTCCAGAAGGGCTATCAGCTCAATGGCCGCCTGCTGCGCCCGGCCATGGTCGTGGTCAGCAAGGCGCCTGCGCCAGTTTCGCCTTCGATTGATGAGCAGGCTTGAAAATGGCCGCAAGGCCCCCATTTATAAGTCAAGCGTTTAAGTGCTACCGCAGTTAGCCACCACTGCTGCGGCAACCAAATCCAAAGTTTCGGGAGAGTGAACATGGGCAAAATTATCGGTATCGACCTGGGGACCACCAACTCCTGCGTCTCCGTACTTGAAAACGGCGTAGCCAAAGTTATTGAAAACGCTGAAGGCGCGCGTACCACGCCGTCGATCATCGCTTACGCCAACGATGGCGAAATCCTCGTTGGCCAGTCGGCCAAGCGTCAGGCTGTGACCAATCCGCACAACACCTTGTATGCGGTGAAGCGTCTGATCGGTCGTAAGTTCGACGAAGAAGTCGTACAGAAAGACATCAAGATGGTCCCTTACAAAATCGCCAAGGCTGACAATGGCGACGCGTGGGTAGAAGTGAACGGCCAGAAAATGTCGCCGCCACAAATCTCGGCTGAAATTCTGAAGAAAATGAAAAAGACCGCCGAAGACTACCTCGGCGAGCCAGTGACTGAAGCGGTCATCACCGTTCCGGCCTACTTCAACGACAGCCAGCGTCAAGCCACCAAAGACGCCGGCCGCATCGCGGGTCTGGACGTAAAACGTATCATCAACGAACCAACCGCAGCCGCTCTGGCTTACGGTATGGACAAGGCGAAGGGCGATCACACCGTGATCGTTTACGACTTGGGCGGCGGTACTTTCGACGTTTCCGTGATCGAAATCGCTGAAGTCGATGGCGAGCATCAGTTCGAAGTATTGGCCACCAACGGTGACACGTTCCTGGGCGGTGAAGACTTTGACATTCGTCTGATCGACTACCTCGTTGACGAATTCAAGAAAGAAAGCGGCATGAACCTCAAAGGTGACCCGCTGGCCATGCAGCGCCTGAAAGAAGCCGCTGAAAAAGCCAAGATCGAGCTGTCCTCTGCTCTGTCGACCGACGTGAACCTGCCGTACATCACTGCAGACGCCACCGGTCCGAAGCACTTGAACGTGAAGATTTCTCGCGCCAAGTTGGAAGCACTGGTTGAAGACCTGGTTCAGCGCACCATCGAGCCTTGCCGCATCGCTCTGAAAGACTCCGGTATCGACGTTGGCGCAATCAACGACGTGATCCTGGTAGGCGGTCAGACCCGTATGCCACTGGTTCAGAAACTGGTAACCGAGTTCTTCGGTAAAGAAGCTCGTAAAGACGTGAACCCGGACGAAGCTGTTGCCATGGGTGCTGCTATCCAGGGCGCGGTATTGGCCGGTGACGTCAAAGACGTTCTGCTGCTGGACGTCAGCCCGCTGACCCTGGGTATCGAAACCATGGGCGGCGTGATGACCGCGCTGATCGAGAAAAACACCACGATTCCTACCAAGAAATCGCAAGTGTTCTCGACTGCCGATGACAACCAGGGCGCTGTGACCATTCACGTGCTGCAAGGTGAGCGTAAGCAAGCGGCTCAGAACAAGTCCTTGGGCAAGTTCGACCTGGCCGACATTCCACCAGCACCACGTGGCGTGCCACAAATTGAAGTGACCTTCGACATCGACGCCAACGGCATTCTGCACGTAGGCGCCAAAGACAAGGCCACCGGCAAGACTCAGTCGATCGTGATCAAGGCCAACTCCGGTCTGTCCGAGGAAGAAATTCAGCAGATGATTCGCGATGCTGAAGCCAACGTCGACGCAGACCGCCAGTTCGAAGAGCTGGCAACCGCTCGCAACCAGGGCGATGCGCTGGTTCACTCGACGCGCAAAATGGTCGCTGACGCTGGCGATAAAGTGACTGCCGAAGAGAAGACTGCGATCGAAGCTGCTGTTGTTGCTCTGGAAGCCGCTGTCAAAGGCGACGACAAAGCTGCAATCGAAGCCAAGGTTGAAGAACTGTCGAAAGTCTCTGCTCCAGTGGCGCAGAAGATGTACGCCGAACAGGCTCAGCCTGCTGAAGGCGCGGCACCGCACGACGAAAAAGCTGAAAAGGCTGACGACGTTGTCGATGCCGAGTTCGAAGAAGTCAAAGACCACAAGTAAGTTGTTGGTCGCCCGGTTGACTGCCTTTAGGCGGTGACTGGTAGGATGTCGCCGCGCGGGAGCTTGCTCCCGCGTTGGCGTGTCTGGAATACGCGAATTTTTACAGCATGCGACAGCGTTCGCGTGCTGCTGGTATGGCCGGGAATGCTCCTGCTTTTCGAGCCGCAAGTACCGCAATGAATCAAAGACCAGGATCGTTGAATTGACGTGAGTTGGGTCCGGGCCTGTATTGGGGCTCAACGAGTTTGGCAAGGCTCAGGAGAGGTTTGCCGAACGTCCTCAAGAGTGCAAAGACTTATGACAAAGCGTGACTATTACGAAGTATTGGGTGTTGAGCGTGGCTCAAGCGAAGCAGACCTGAAGAAGGCCTACCGCCGCTTGGCGATGAAGCATCACCCGGACCGTAATCCCGATGACAAAGCGTCGGAAGAAATGTTCAAAGAGGCTAACGAAGCCTACGAAGTGCTGTCCGATTCCAGCAAGCGCGCGGCCTACGACCAGTACGGTCATGCCGGTGTCGACCCAAGCATGGGTGGCGGTGGTGCCGGTTTTGGCGGTCAGAACTTCTCCGACATCTTTGGCGATGTCTTCAGTGACTTCTTCGGTGGCGGTCGCGGCGGCTCCCGTGGCGGTGCCCAGCGCGGCAGCGACCTGCGTTACACCCTGGAACTGAATCTTGAAGAAGCGGTGCGCGGTACCACCGTGAACATCCGCGTTCCGACGCTGGTCAACTGCAAGCCGTGCGACGGCTCGGGTGCCAAGAAAGGCTCCTCGCCAGTCACCTGCCCGACCTGCGGTGGTATTGGCCAAGTCCGCATGCAGCAGGGCTTCTTCTCGGTGCAGCAGACCTGCCCGCGTTGCCATGGCCAGGGCAAAATCATTTCCGACCCGTGCAACTCCTGCAACGGCGAAGGCCGTGTTGAAGAGTACAAAACCCTTTCCGTGAAAGTGCCGGCCGGTGTCGATACCGGTGACCGCATTCGTCTGTCCGGCGAAGGCGAGGCGGGCGCTCAGGGTGGACCGACTGGCGACCTGTACGTGGTGATCAATGTGCGCGAGCACGCGATCTTCCAGCGTGATGGCAAACACCTGTTCTGCGAAGTGCCGATCAGTTTTGTCGATGCGGCGTTGGGCGGTGAGCTGGAGATTCCGACCCTTGATGGTCGAGTCAAACTGAAGATCCCTGAGGGGACCCAGACCGGCAAGCAGTTCCGCGTTCGCGGCAAAGGCGTCGCGCCGGTGCGTGGCGGCGGTGCGGGTGATCTGATGTGTCGTGTCGCGGTCGAAACCCCTGTCAATCTGGGTCGTCGTCAGCGTGAATTGCTGGAAGAGTTCCGTAGCTCCCTGGCAGACGACAACAGCCATTCGCCGAAAACCACCGGTTGGTTTGAAGGCGTGAAGCGCTTCTTCGGCGATTTGTAAGGAGTCGGCATGCGACGTATAGCTGTGATGGGCGCTGCCGGGCGCATGGGCAAAATTCTGGTCGAGGCCGTGCAGGAGCGCGCGCCGCTGACCGGTCTGACGGCGGCCATCGTGCGCCCCGGCAGCACGCTGATTGGTGTGGATGCCGGTGAGCTGGCCTCGCTGGGGCGTATTGGTGTGCCGTTGTCCGGCAATCTGGATGCGGTCGCTGACGAGTTCGATGTTTTGATCGACTTCACGCTCCCGGAAGTCATGCTGAAAAACCTCGCGTTCTGCCGCAAGACCGGCAAGGCCATGGTAATCGGCACTACCGGGCTGGATGCGGCGCAGAAGCAGTTGCTGGCTGAGGCGGGCAAGGAGATTCCGATCGTGTTCGCGGCCAATTTCAGTGTTGGCGTGAACCTGTCGCTGAAGTTGCTCGACATGGCCGCACGTGTGCTGGGTGATGAGGCGGATATCGAAATCATCGAAGCGCATCACCGACACAAGATCGACGCACCTTCAGGCACCGCGTTGCGCATGGGTGAAGTGATCGCCAGCGCCTTGGATCGTGATCTGCAAAAGGTCGCGGTCTATGGTCGCGAAGGTCATACCGGTGCGCGTGAGCGTGAAACGATCGGCTTTGCCACTGTTCGCGGTGGTGATGTGGTTGGCGATCACACGGTGCTGTTCGCCTGTGAGGGCGAGCGTCTGGAAATCACGCATAAAGCGTCCAGTCGCATGACCTTCGCCAAAGGCGCGGTGCGAGCGGCGTTGTGGCTGGATGGTCGTGAGCCAGGCCTTTACGACATGCAAGACGTGCTCGATCTGCGTTAAGATGCGCCCGAAATCGGGTTCAAACACAGTGTTTGAGCCCGGTTTTACACCGCCAAGCGACGTCCTGTCGCATTCTCCAGCCTTTCGGGCTCATTGGCGGTAGACCAAAAATGCCTTTTTCTGTAAGCTACAGCTTTAGTGTGTCCACTAAAAGCGCGCAGAATAATTCAGTGAAGAAGCGGGGTGACGTGTCCATACGTCACTCCGCTTTTTTACAACCTGCGATCGCCCTTTCAGGCTTTATTTACGGGAGGTCTTCTTGACTAAGCCAGCCATACTCGCCCTTGCTGATGGCAGCATTTTTCGCGGCGAAGCCATTGGAGCCGACGGTCAAACCGTTGGTGAGGTGGTGTTCAACACCGCAATGACCGGCTATCAGGAAATCCTTACCGATCCTTCCTACGCCCAACAGATCGTTACCCTGACCTATCCGCACATCGGCAACACCGGCACCACGCCGGAAGACGCCGAATCCGACCGCGTCTGGTCCGCTGGCCTGGTCATCCGTGACCTGCCACTGGTTGCGAGCAACTGGCGTAACACGATGTCCCTGTCCGATTACCTGAAAGCCAACAACGTTGTGGCTATCGCCGGTATCGACACCCGCCGCCTGACGCGCATCCTGCGTGAGAAAGGCGCACAGAACGGCTGCATCATGGCCGGTGACAACATTTCCGAAGCCGCCGCCATCGCCGCTGCACAGGGTTTCCCTGGCCTCAAGGGCATGGACCTGGCCAAAGTCGTCAGCACCAAAGAGCAATACGAATGGCGCTCGACGGTCTGGGATCTGAAAACCGACAGCCACGCGACGATCGAAGCCTCCGAGCTGCCGTACCACGTGGTCGCCTACGACTACGGCGTCAAGCTGAACATCCTGCGCATGCTGGTCGAGCGCGGTTGCCGCGTGACCGTGGTGCCAGCACAAACTCCGGCCGCAGACGTTCTGGCGATGAAGCCGGACGGCGTGTTCCTGTCCAACGGTCCTGGTGACCCTGAGCCGTGCGACTACGCGATTCAGGCGATCAAGGATGTGCTGGAAACCGAGATTCCGGTCTTCGGTATCTGCCTCGGTCACCAACTGCTGGCCCTGGCCTCTGGCGCCAAGACTCTGAAAATGGGTCACGGCCACCACGGTGCCAACCACCCGGTCCAGGACCTGGACAGCGGTGTGGTGATGATCACCAGCCAAAACCACGGTTTTGCGGTAGACGAAGCGACCCTGCCAGCCAACGTCCGTGCGATCCACAAATCGCTGTTCGACGGCACCCTGCAAGGGATCGAGCGTACCGACAAGAGCGCCTTCAGCTTCCAGGGTCACCCGGAAGCCAGCCCTGGCCCGAACGACGTAGCGCCATTGTTTGATCGCTTCATCAATGAGATGGCCAAGCGACGCTGATCGCTCACCTTTATTGGTGCAAGGCTTGAGGGCGGTCCCGACACCGGCGGTCCCCTCAAGGCTTCAAAGATTGAACAAGACGGCTTGCCGACTGACCTGCGGATTTGAGTGACAAACCCATGCCAAAACGTACAGACATTAAAAGCATCCTGATTCTCGGCGCTGGCCCGATCGTTATCGGCCAGGCCTGCGAATTCGACTACTCCGGCGCCCAGGCCTGTAAGGCCCTGCGCGAAGAGGGTTACCGCGTCATCCTGGTGAACTCCAACCCGGCGACCATCATGACCGACCCGGACATGGCCGACGCGACTTACATCGAGCCGATCAAGTGGCAGACCGTTGCCAAAATCATCGAGAAAGAGCGTCCGGATGCGCTGCTGCCAACAATGGGCGGCCAGACCGCTCTGAACTGCGCACTGGACCTGGAGCGCGAAGGCGTCCTGGAGAAGTTCGGCGTAGAGATGATCGGCGCCAACGCGGACACCATCGACAAGGCTGAAGACCGTTCTCGCTTCGACAAGGCGATGAAGTCCATCGGCCTGGACTGCCCGCGTTCGGGTATCGCCCACAGCATGGAAGAAGCCAACGCCGTTCTCGAGCGCCTGGGCTTCCCGTGCATCATTCGTCCTTCCTTCACCATGGGCGGCACCGGTGGCGGTATCGCTTACAACCGTGAAGAGTTCGAAGAAATCTGCGCCCGTGGTCTGGACCTGTCTCCGACCAAAGAGCTGCTGATCGACGAATCCCTGATCGGCTGGAAGGAATACGAGATGGAGGTTGTCCGCGATAAGAAGGACAACTGCATCATCGTTTGCTCCATCGAAAACTTTGACCCGATGGGCGTGCACACCGGTGACTCGATCACTGTTGCGCCAGCACAGACCCTGACGGACAAGGAATACCAGATCATGCGTAACGCCTCGTTGGCGGTACTGCGTGAGATCGGCGTGGAAACCGGCGGCTCCAACGTTCAGTTTGGCATCTGCCCGGACACTGGTCGTATGGTCGTGATCGAGATGAACCCGCGTGTATCCCGCTCTTCGGCACTGGCCTCGAAAGCCACTGGTTTCCCGATTGCGCGTATCGCTGCCAAGCTGGCGATCGGCTACACCCTCGACGAACTGTCGAACGAAATTACCGGCGGCGCTACGCCTGCGTCCTTCGAACCGTCCATCGACTACGTCGTGACCAAGCTGCCACGTTTTGCCTTCGAGAAGTTCCCGAAAGCCGACGCACGCCTGACCACTCAAATGAAGTCGGTCGGTGAAGTCATGGCCATCGGCCGGACCTTCCAGGAATCCCTGCAGAAAGCCCTGCGCGGTCTGGAAGTGGGCGTTTGCGGTCTGGACGAGAAGCTCGACCTGAGCAACCCGGAAAGCATGAGCGTGCTCAAGCGCGAACTGACCGTGCCGGGCGCCGAGCGCATCTGGTACGTGGCTGACGCCTTCCGTGCCGGCCTGTCGGTCGAAGACATCTTCGGCATGAACATGATCGATCCGTGGTTCCTGGTACAGATCGAAGATCTGATCAAAGAAGAAGAGAAGGTCAAGACCCTCGGTCTGACCAGCATCGATCGCGACTTGATGTTCCGCCTCAAGCGCAAAGGCTTCTCCGACATGCGTCTGGCCAAGCTGCTGGGCGTGACCGAGAAGGCTCTGCGTCGTCACCGTCACAAGCTGGAAATCTTCCCGGTCTACAAGCGCGTTGACACTTGCGCGGCCGAGTTCGCCACCGACACCGCTTACCTCTACTCGACCTACGAGGAAGAGTGCGAAGCCGCGCCGTCGGGCCGCGACAAGATCATGATCCTGGGCGGCGGTCCAAACCGTATCGGCCAGGGTATCGAGTTCGACTACTGCTGCGTACACGCGGCACTGGCTCTGCGTGAAGACGGTTACGAGACCATCATGGTCAACTGCAACCCGGAAACCGTTTCCACCGACTACGACACTTCCGATCGCCTGTACTTCGAACCGGTTACCCTGGAAGACGTGCTGGAAATCGTTCGCGTCGAGAAGCCCAAAGGCGTGATCGTCCAGTATGGCGGCCAAACCCCGCTGAAACTGGCGCGTGCCCTGGAAGAAGCCGGCGTACCAATCATCGGTACCAGCCCTGATGCCATCGACCGCGCCGAAGACCGTGAGCGCTTCCAGCAAATGGTCGAGCGTCTGAACCTGCGTCAGCCGCCAAACGCCACCGTGCGCAGCGAAGACGAAGCGATTCGTGCTGCCACCAAGATCGGTTACCCGCTAGTGGTTCGTCCGTCCTACGTACTGGGCGGTCGCGCGATGGAAATCGTCTACGAAGAAGAAGAGCTCAAGCGCTACCTGCGTGATGCGGTGAAAGTGTCGAACGACAGCCCTGTGCTGCTCGACCACTTCCTCAACTGCGCCATCGAAATGGACGTGGATGCGGTTTGCGACGGCACCGACGTGGTGATCGGAGCGATCATGCAGCACATTGAGCAGGCTGGCGTTCACTCCGGTGACTCCGCGTGCTCCCTGCCGCCGTACTCGCTGCCTGCTCACATCCAGGACGAGATGCGCGAACAGGTCAAGAAAATGGCCCTGGAACTCGGCGTTGTCGGTCTGATGAACGTTCAGTTGGCGCTGCAAGGCGAAGACATCTACGTCATCGAAGTCAACCCGCGCGCTTCCCGTACCGTACCGTTCGTGTCCAAGTGCATCGGTGTTTCCCTGGCCATGATCGCCGCTCGCGTGATGGCTGGTAAAACCCTGAAAGAAATCGGTTTCACCAAAGAAATCATTCCGAACTTCTACAGCGTGAAAGAGGCGGTGTTCCCATTCGCCAAATTCCCTGGCGTGGACCCGATCCTGGGCCCAGAGATGAAGTCCACCGGTGAAGTGATGGGCGTGGGCGATACCTTCGGCGAAGCATTCGCCAAGGCCCAGATGGGCGCCAGCGAAGTGCTGCCGACCGGCGGTACCGCATTCATCAGCGTGCGTGATGACGACAAGCCACTGGTTGCAGGCGTGGCTCGTGATCTGATCAACTTGGGCTTCGAAGTGGTTGCCACCGCCGGTACTGCCAAGCTGATCGAAGCCGCAGGCCTGAAAGTGCGTCGTGTGAACAAGGTGACCGAGGGTCGTCCGCACGTGGTCGACATGATCAAGAATGACGAAGTCACCCTGATCATCAACACCACCGAAGGCCGTCAGTCGATCGCTGATTCGTACTCCATTCGTCGTAATGCCTTGCAGCACAAGATCTACTGCACCACGACTATTGCTGCTGGCGAAGCTATCTGCGAAGCGCTGAAGTTCGGTCCCGAGAAGACCGTGCGCCGCTTGCAGGATCTACACGCAGGATTGAAGGCATGAGCATAACCAAGTACCCAATGACTGTTCAGGGCGCTCGCGCCCTGGAAGAAGAACATACTCACCTGACCAAGGTCGTCCGTCCGAAGCTCAGCCAGGACATCGGTACGGCCCGCGAGTTGGGTGACTTGAAGGAAAACGCCGAATACCACGCTGCTCGTGAGCAGCAGGGTATGGTCGAGGCGCGTATTCGTGACATCGAAGGCCGGATTCAGAATCAGGTCATCATCGACGTTACGAGCATTCCTCACACAGGCAAAGTGATTTTCGGTACCACCGTTGAGATTGCCAACGTTGAGACGGATGAGCGCGTGACTTACCACATCGTTGGTGAAGACGAGGCTGATTTCAAACTGGGCAAGATTTCGGTTGGATCGCCACTGGCCCGCGCCTTGATTGCCAAGGAAGAGGGTGATGTGGTGGCGGTGAAAACGCCAAGCGGCGTCATCGAGTACGAGATTGTCGAAGTTCGCCACATCTAAAGACCTGCGCCCGCTACGTGCGGGCGCGATGGGTTGGCAGCTGACTCAGATGTTGTGGGTTGGCGGCCTGTGGCTGTTACACATCGGTCTGGCGCCGGCGCTGGGTCAAATAGGCCTCGCGCCGCTGCTGATCGACGAAATTGCAGGCATGCTGAATGCGCTGATGGTGGGATTTGCCGCAGCGTGTGTGATTTTTCAGGCTTTGGTGCTGGTTCAGACCGAGGGCCTTGCCAGTCTATGGCGCGATATTCGCGGGCAACTGCTGCTGGTGGCGCTGTATGCGTGTGCGATGTTTTTCGCGGTGCGCTTTGCTTGGCCGGATGCGGTGCGTTGGCAGGTGTTCAGCTATCTGGTGTTGGGGTTTTCCGGGCTGCTGCTGGTGTTACAACCGGTGCCAGGAGGGAGTGGCAGGGTGCGCGAGGCACACCCTTGACCCTTGTCATCACTTGAAGCGATGGACGTTCGACAGCTGCTTGTTGACGCTGAAGTTCTTGCGGTAAATCAGTGCCATCTTGCCGATGACTTGAACCAGATCCCCTTTGCCAACCTTGCAGAGTTCTGCAATGGTCGCCAGGCGCGATTCGCGATCGAGGATGTTGAGCTTGATTTTGATCAGCTCGTGATCCGCCAAAGCGCGTTCAAATTCGGCTAACACACCTTCAGTCAAACCGTTGTCAGCCACAATCAAAACTGGTTTCAGATGGTGGCCAATGGATTTGTACTGTTTCTTCTGCTCTTGAGTGAGCGGCATAATCTGACCCTTTCGTCTGGATTCTGTAAAATGGCGGCCATTTTACCCGAGGGCTCGTGGATCCGCCCAATTAATCACGACCCTTATCATCGAGGTGCCCAATGGCGCGTTCCAAGACAAGCCTTGGTTGGCTGAAAAGACATGTCAACGATCCCTATGTGAAGCAGGCGCAGAAGGATGGCTACCGCTCGCGTGCGAGTTACAAACTTCTGGAGGTCCAGGAGAAATACAATCTGATCCGTCCCGGCATGAGCGTTGTCGACCTGGGTGCGGCGCCCGGGGGTTGGTCGCAGGTGACTAGCCGTCTGATCGGTGGTCAGGGGCGCCTGATCGCCTCGGACATTCTGGAAATGGACAGCATTCCGGACGTGACTTTCATCCAGGGTGACTTCACCGAGGACGGAGTGCTCGCGCGGATCCTTGAAGCCGTGGGTAATTCGCAGGTGGACCTTGTGATTTCCGATATGGCCCCCAATATGAGTGGTACGCCTGAAGTGGACATGCCAAAAGCCATGTTTCTTTGCGAGCTGGCGCTTGATTTGGCGGAACGGATACTCAAGCCAGGTGGTAATTTCGTGATCAAGATTTTTCAGGGCGAAGGGTTTGATGTTTACCTGAAGGATGCTCGTCGGAAATTCGACAAGATTCAGATGATCAAGCCAGACTCTTCTCGTGGCAGTTCCCGCGAGCAATACATGTTGGCTTGGGGTTACCGCGGGCGTAGTGAGTAAAACGAGGTTTTTTTGGCGGGGCGATAGGTTTTTCGTATTTCGCCCCGTGAGCATTAGCGAATATTGTGTAGAAAGTGTTTCACAAAGGGTTACAGACGGCGCCTGCCAGAGCCGTAGGTAATGTAGTAAGTTAGGCCGGTGAATATCATGCGAAGCGCGCGCCATTAGCGGAGCTTGCTTCAGAGGGTAGTTAATTGAACGATATGGCAAAGAATCTGATCCTGTGGTTGATCATCGCGGCTGTCCTGGTGACAGTGATGAACAACTTCTCCAGCCCTAACGAGCCGCAGACCCTCAACTATTCCGACTTCATCCAGCAGGTCAAGGATGGCAAGGTCGAGCGCGTAGCGGTTGACGGCTACGTGATTACCGGTAAACGCACCGATGGCGACAGCTTCAAGACCATTCGTCCGGCAATCCAGGACAACGGTCTGATCGGCGACCTCGTGGACAACCACGTCGTGGTCGAGGGCAAGCAGCCTGAACAGCAAAGCATCTGGACTCAACTCCTGGTCGCAAGCTTCCCGATCCTGGTGATCATCGCCGTGTTCATGTTCTTCATGCGGCAGATGCAGGGCGGAGCCGGTGGCAAGGGTGGGCCGATGAGCTTCGGCAAGAGCAAGGCGCGCCTGCTCTCTGAAGATCAGGTGAAAACCACTCTGGCTGACGTTGCCGGTTGCGACGAAGCGAAGGAAGAAGTCGGCGAATTGGTCGAGTTTCTCCGTGATCCGGGCAAATTCCAGCGCCTGGGCGGCCGTATTCCTCGTGGTGTGCTGATGGTCGGCCCTCCGGGTACCGGTAAAACCTTGCTGGCAAAGGCGATTGCCGGCGAAGCGAAAGTACCGTTCTTCACCATTTCCGGTTCCGACTTCGTTGAAATGTTTGTTGGTGTCGGTGCCAGCCGTGTTCGCGATATGTTCGAGCAGGCCAAGAAACATGCGCCATGCATCATTTTCATCGACGAAATCGACGCCGTCGGTCGCCATCGTGGCGCCGGCATGGGCGGCGGTCACGATGAGCGCGAGCAGACTCTCAACCAGTTGCTGGTGGAGATGGACGGCTTTGAAATGAATGACGGCATCATCGTTATTGCGGCAACCAACCGTCCGGACGTACTGGACCCTGCGTTGCTGCGTCCAGGCCGCTTCGACCGTCAGGTTGTGGTCGGTCTGCCGGATATTCGTGGTCGCGAACAGATTCTCAAGGTGCACATGCGTAAAGTGCCGATGGGTGACGATGTTGCTCCAGCGGTGATCGCGCGTGGTACACCAGGTTTCTCCGGTGCTGACTTGGCTAACCTGGTGAACGAAGCTTCGTTGTTCGCTGCACGTGCCGGCAAGCGCATTGTTGAAATGAAAGAGTTCGAGCTGGCGAAAGACAAGATCATGATGGGTGCCGAGCGCAAATCCATGGTCATGTCCGAGAAGGAAAAGCAGAACACCGCTTATCACGAAGCTGGCCACGCAATTGTTGGTCGTGTCGTGCCTGAGCATGATCCGGTCTATAAGGTCTCGATCATCCCGCGCGGTCGTGCGCTGGGTGTGACCATGTTCCTGCCTGAAGAAGACCGTTACAGCCTGTCCAAGCGCGCGCTGATCAGCCAGATCTGCTCGCTGTACGGTGGTCGTATCGCTGAAGAAATGACCTTGGGTTTCGATGGTGTCACCACAGGTGCGTCCAACGACATCATGCGTGCCAGCCAGATCGCGCGGAACATGGTCACCAAGTGGGGCCTGTCGGAAAAACTCGGTCCATTGATGTATGCCGAAGAAGAGGGTGAAGTATTCCTCGGTCGCGGCGGTGGCGGCCAGAGTGCAAGTTTCTCTGGTGAGACAGCCAAGCTGATCGACTCCGAAGTGCGCAGCATCATTGACCAGTGCTACGGTACGGCCAAACAGATTCTCACGGACAACCGTGACAAGCTTGATGCCATGGCCGATGCCTTGATGAAGTACGAGACGATCGATGCCGATCAGATCGATGACATCATGGCGGGTCGTGCGCCTCGCGAGCCTCGTGACTGGTCGGGTGGCACCGGTACTTCCGGTACACCTCCGGTGGTGCAGGATGAGCGTCCGGAAACACCGATCGGCGGTCCGGCTGCTGACGTATAAGGTTTGAAATGACTTTTGTTCCGTCTTCGACCCGGTTGCCTTGCGGCAACCGGGTTCTTGATTTGGCCCAGACGCATGTCATGGGTATCCTCAATGTCACACCCGATTCCTTTTCTGATGGTGGCCGATACAGTCAGTTCGATGCTGCGCTGCGTCATGCCGAGTCGATGGTGGCGGCGGGTGCGACGCTGATTGATGTCGGTGGCGAATCGACCCGCCCTGGTGCCCGTGCGGTTTCACCGCTTGAGGAGCTGGAGCGCGTAGCGCCTATCGTTGAGCGAATCAATCGCGAGCTCGATGTGATTATTTCTGTCGATACCTCCACGCCAGCGGTCATGCGTGAGACTGCGCGGTTGGGTGCGGGGTTGATCAATGATGTGCGTTCGCTGCGTCGGGACGGTGCCCTGGACGCTGCGGCGGCTACCGGGCTGCCGGTGTGTCTGATGCACATGCTCGGCGAGCCGGGCGACATGCAGAATGATCCGCACTATCAGGACGTAACCAGGGAGGTAGGCGAGTTTCTCGCCGAGCGCATGGTGCTGTGTGCATCGGTGGGTATCCCGCCAGAGCGGATTATTCTGGATCCGGGTTTTGGCTTCGCGAAGACCTTGCAGCACAATCTAAGCTTGTTTAAGCATATGCAAGCCCTGCATGCCTTGGGGCGGCCCCTGTTGGTCGGGGTTTCGCGAAAGAGCATGATTGGTCAGGCCTTGAATCGTCCGGTTGGAGAGCGCTTGTACGGTGGTTTGGCTCTTGCGGCGCTGGCTTCGGCCAGGGGGGCGCGTATATTGCGCGTCCATGATGTAGCCGAAACAGTGGACGTGGTGCGGATGATCGCCGCGGTGGAATCAGCCGAATAAGAATGATGGAGCACTTATGAGCAAAAAATACTTTGGTACTGACGGTATTCGTGGCCGTGTCGGTGAATACCCGATTACTCCTGACTTCATGCTCAAGCTGGGCTGGGCTGCTGGTATGGCGTTCCGCAAAATGGGCGCCTGCAAGGTGTTGGTTGGCAAGGACACCCGGATCTCGGGTTACATGTTTGAGTCCGCGCTTGAGGCCGGTCTGACGTCGGCAGGTGCTGATGTGATGCTCCTGGGGCCGATGCCAACTCCGGCGATCGCGTACCTGACGCGCACATTTCATGCTGAAGCCGGTATCGTGATCAGTGCCTCGCACAACCCTCACGACGACAACGGCATCAAGTTTTTCTCCGGGAAAGGTACCAAGCTTCCGGACGATATCGAGCTGATGATCGAAGAGTTGCTAGATACTCCGATGACCGTGGTTGAGTCGAGCAAAATCGGTAAAGTCTCGCGAATCAACGACGCATCGGGTCGCTACATCGAATTTTGCAAGAGCAGCGTTCCGACCGGCACCAGCTTCACTGGGCTGAAGATCGTGATCGACTGTGCCCATGGCGCGACCTACAAGGTTGCACCTAGTGTATTCCGTGAGCTTGGTGCTGAAGTCGTTGTGCTTTCCGCCCAGCCCAATGGCCTGAACATCAATGACAACTGTGGCTCAACTCATATGGGGCAACTGCAGGCAGCGGTATTGGCCGAGCATGCCGATCTGGGTATCGCCTTTGATGGTGATGGTGATCGTGTCCTGATGGTCGATCACACCGGTGCCATTGTTGATGGTGACGAGCTGCTGTACATCATTGCCCGCGATTTGCATGGGCGCGACAAGCTGCAAGGTGGCGTGGTTGGTACGCTGATGAGTAACCTCGGGCTGGAATTGGCCTTGGCGGACTTGTCGATTCCTTTTGTTCGCGCCAATGTTGGTGACCGTTATGTCATCGCGGACTTGCTGGAGCGTAACTGGCTGGTGGGTGGTGAAAACTCGGGTCATATCGTCTGCTTCAATCACACCACTACAGGCGATGCGATCATTGCTGCCTTGCAGGTGCTGATGGCGCTTAAAAGGCGCTCCGAGGGCCTGGCTCAGGCTCGTCAAGCGCTTCGCAAGTGCCCTCAGGTGTTGATCAATGTCCGGTTTGGCGGTGGTGCCAGCCCGCTCGATCATCCGGCGGTTAAGGAAGCCAGCGACCGTGTCACCAAGGCTATGGCGGGTCGTGGTCGTGTGCTCTTGCGCAAGTCCGGTACAGAGCCATTGGTACGTGTCATGGTCGAAGGCGAAGACGAAACGCAGGTTCGTGGTTACGCAGAAGAGCTGGCAAAACTGGTTACTGAAGTTTCTGCCTGAATTCGGCTTGCCAGCCTTGATTGTGTTGGGTAACATCTGCGCCCACTTTGACCGACGAGGTACAGCATGCGTCGCCCTATGGTAGCTGGTAACTGGAAGATGCACGGTACCCGCGCCAGCGTCGCTGAGCTGATCAACGGCCTTCGTGACTTGGCCTTGCCGAGCGGTGTTGATGTAGCGGTATTCCCGTCTTGCCTGCATATCAATCAAGTGATTGATGGCTTGCAAGGAAAGTCGATCTCGGTCGGCGCGCAGGACTCTGCGGTGGAATCCGAGCAAGGTGCGTTGACCGGTGAGGTTGCACCGAGTCAGTTGGTGGATGCAGGTTGTTCCCTGGTGCTTGTCGGGCACTCCGAGCGCCGCCAGATAATGGGCGAGCAGGATGCAGTGCTGATTCGCAAGTTCGCAGCGGCACAGGCATCTGGCTTGATTCCGGTGTTGTGCATAGGGGAGACCCTTGAGCAGCGTGAAGCTGGGAAAACGATCGAAGTTGTCTCAGCTCAGCTGGACAGCATTATCGACGAGCTGGGTGTTGGTGTGTTTGCAAAGGCTGTGATCGCTTACGAGCCGGTCTGGGCCATTGGCACCGGGCTGACGGCTTCGCCGCAACAGGCGCAGGATGTGCATGCAGCCATTCGGGCGCAGTTGGCGGAAAAGAATTCTGAAATCGCACAAGGTGTGCGGCTTCTATACGGCGGCAGCGTGAAGGCGGCCAATGCGGTCGAACTGTTCGGCATGCCGGATATCGATGGGGGTCTCATTGGTGGGGCTTCCCTGAATGCAGATGAGTTCGGTGCGATCTGTCGCGCCGCGGGAAACTGAAAAAATGCTGGAAACAGTCGTAGTCGTTTTTCATCTGCTGGGTGCATTGGGCGTAGTTGCTCTGGTATTGCTACAGCAGGGTAAAGGTGCAGATGCTGGTGCGTCTTTCGGAGCAGGTGCTTCAAATACTGTGTTCGGAAGCCAAGGTTCCTCTACCTTTCTTAGTAAGTTTACTGCTATACTTGCCGCAGGTTTCTTCATAACCAGCTTAGGGTTAGGTTACTTTGCTAAAGAGAAAGCTCACCAGCTGACTCAAGTAGGTTTGCCAAACCCAGCGGTGTTGGAAGTTCCAAAGCAACAACCGGCTTCTGATGATGTCCCGGTGCTTCAAGAGCAAAAGTCGGCTAATCCAGCGACTGACGTGCCTCCAGCTCAAGAGCAGAAGTAAGAAGGGTTTCAAACGTAGTATTGCCGAGGTGGTGGAATTGGTAGACACGCAACCTTGAGGTGGTTGTGCCCATAGGGTGTAGGGGTTCGAGTCCCCTTCTCGGTACCAATTAGTCAGGAGAGCCCGCTGTTGCGGGCTTTCTTGCAGGTGGAAGGTTACATTGACCCTGTAGGGGATCGGTCGTATACTTCCGCCCCAGCTTTGTCGCGGGGTGGAGCAGTCTGGTAGCTCGTCGGGCTCATAACCCGAAGGTCGTCGGTTCAAATCCGGCCCCCGCAACCAGTTTAAGGAGCCCCTTTTAAGGGGCTTTTTGTTAGCTGGACACTTTCAACGCCGCTGTTCGACGGCGTTTCAAGGATGGGCGTTTCGCCCATTTTTTTATTTTGCATAGCATGCACATACATGCACGAGGGGGTTCAGGTGTCGAGCAAGCTAGAAGAGTTGCAGGCCTTGTTGGCCCCGGTGGTCGTGGCCCTGGGCTATGAATGCTGGGGTATCGAGTTTTCGGCTCAGGGTCGTCACTCGATGTTGCGCGTTTATATTGATAAAGAGGGCGGCGTGCTGGTGGACGATTGCGCCATTGTCAGCCGTCAGATCAGCGGTGTCCTGGATGTTGAAGATCCAATCGCCGTGGAATACACCCTTGAAGTTTCCTCGCCTGGCATGGAACGCCCTCTGTTCACTATTGAGCAGTTTGCAAAATTTGCCGGTGAACAAGTGAAGATCAAGCTGCGCTCGCCTTTTGAAGGACGACGCAACTTTCAGGGCCTTCTGCGCGGTGTAGAAGAACAGGACGTCGTGGTGCAGGTGGAAGACCATGAGTTCCTGTTGCCGATCGATATGATCGACAAGGCCAACATTATTCCCAGTTTTGACTGAGACGCGGATCCCGCGGATCCAATGGCTTGCGAAAGGCGAGGCGTACGATGAGCAAAGAAGTACTGCTGGTTGTTGAGTCGGTATCCAATGAAAAGGGCGTACCGGCAAACGTAATTTTTGAAGCGCTGGAGCTGGCCCTGGCCACTGCTACCAAAAAGCGTTTCGAGGACGAAGTCGATCTGCGTGTGGAAATCAATCGCCACACCGGTGCTTATGAGACATTCCGTCGTTGGACGGTCGTCGAAGAAGCAGATCTGGACGATCCGGCCATCGAAACCTGGCCGAGCAAGGTTGCGGAAACGCATCCTGGTGCCAAGGTTGGTGATGTAGTCGAAGAAAAGATCGAGTCCATCGAGTTCGGCCGCATCGCTGCACAGACTGCCAAGCAAGTCATTGTGCAGAAAGTTCGCGAAGCCGAGCGTGCTCAAGTCGTTGATGCCTATCGCGAGCGCCTGGGGGAAATCATCTCCGGCACCGTGAAGAAAGTGACCCGCGACAATGTGATTGTCGACCTGGGTAACAACGCTGAAGCGCTGCTGGCTCGTGAAGACATCATTTCTCGCGAAACTTTCCGTGTTGGCGTACGTCTGCGTGCGCTGCTCAAGGAAATCCGCACCGAGAACCGCGGCCCGCAGTTGATCCTGTCGCGCACCGCGCCGGAAATGCTGATCGAGTTGTTCCGCATCGAAGTGCCGGAAATTGCTGAAGGCCTGATCGAAGTAATGGCTGCATCCCGTGATCCGGGTTCGCGCGCCAAGATCGCGGTCCGCTCCAAGGACAAACGCATCGACCCGCAGGGCGCTTGCATCGGTATGCGCGGTTCGCGCGTCCAGGCAGTGTCGGGTGAGTTGGGCGGTGAGCGTGTGGACATCGTCCTGTGGGACGACAACCCGGCTCAGTTCGTAATCAACGCCATGTCCCCGGCTGAAGTTGCGGCAATTATCGTTGACGAAGATGCCCATGCAATGGACATCGCCGTTGGCGCAGACAATCTGGCTCAGGCCATCGGTCGTGGTGGTCAGAACGTGCGTCTGGCTAGCCAATTGACTGGCTGGACCCTGAACGTGATGACCGAATCGGACATCCAGGCTAAGCAGCAAGCAGAAACCGGCGACATCCTGCGCAACTTCATCGACGAGCTGGAAGTCGACGAAGACCTGGCGCAGGTGCTGGTAGATGAAGGCTTCACCAGCCTGGAAGAGATTGCCTACGTACCGTTGGAAGAAATGCTCAACATCGACGGCTTTGACGAAGAAACCGTCAACGAGCTTCGCGCTCGTGCCAAGGATCGTTTGTTGACCAAAGCCATCGCTACTGAGGAAAAGCTGGCAGACGCCCATCCGGCCGAAGACCTGCTCTCGCTTGAGGGTATGGACAAGGATTTGGCGATGGAACTGGCGGTGCGCGGCGTAATTACCCGCGAAGACCTGGCCGAGCAGTCTATTGACGACCTGCTCGACATCGACGGCATTGACGATGATCGTGCCGGCAAGTTGATCATGGCCGCCCGAGCCCACTGGTTCGAGTAATTAGGCGCGGCCTGAGGAGAGAAGTGCATGACGCAAGTCACGGTGAAACAACTGGCCGATGAGGTCAAAACACCGGTAGAGCGCCTGTTGCAGCAGATGCGTGAGGCAGGTCTGCCGCACACCGCCGCCGAAGAAAGTGTGACTGACAGTGAGAAGCAATCGTTGCTGACTCACTTGAAAAGCAGCCACAAGGCGAAAGTGGAAGAACCACGCAAGATCACGCTGCAGCGTAAAACCACCAGCACCCTGCGTGTTGCTGGCAGCAAAAGCATCAGCGTTGAAGTCCGCAAAAAGAAAGTTTTCGTACAGCGCAGCCCGGAAGAAATCGAAGCCGAGCGCAAACGCGAACTGGATGAACGTCGCGCAGTAGAAAATGCTGCCCGTCAGAAGGCTGAAGAAGAAGCCAAGCGTCGCGCCGAAGAAGAAGCGCGTCGCCAGCCTGCTGCTGCGCAAAACGGTTCGACTGACGCTGTTGCAGCGCCTGCTGCAGTTGCTGAACCTGTGCGTGAAAGCGCGCCGGTTGTAGCGGCTGCACCAGCACCGTCTGCTGACGTTCGCAACAAGCAGAACGAACAGCGCCGTCCGGACAAACCACGTGCCGACGATAACAATCGTCGCAGCGGCGGTGGTGATGGCGAGCGCAAAAACGCTCCGCATCGTGCTTCGGTCAAAGAGAAAGCGCCTGCGCCACGTGTTGCGCCACGTACTACCGACGAAGAAAGCGATGGCTTCCGTCGTGGTGGTCGCGGCAAGGCCAAGCTGAAGAAACGCAACGCCCACGGTTTCCAGAGCCCAACCGGCCCTGTCGTGCGTGATGTGCAGATTGGCGAGACCATCACTGTTGGCGATCTCGCCAATCAGATGTCGGTCAAGGCTGCTGAAATCATCAAGTTCATGTTCAAACTGGGTACTCCAGCGACCATCAACCAGGTGCTTGATCAGGAAACTGCTCAGCTGGTAGCCGAAGAACTGGGCCACAAAGTGACCCTGGTCAGCGACACCGCCCTGGAAGATTCCCTGGCCGAGTCCCTGAAGTTTGAAGGTGAGACGTTCTCCCGTGCACCGGTTGTGACCGTCATGGGCCACGTTGACCACGGTAAAACCTCGCTGCTCGACTACATCCGTCGTGCGAAGGTAGCTGCTGGCGAAGCCGGCGGTATCACCCAGCACATCGGTGCGTACCACGTTGAAACTGATCGCGGCATGGTCACTTTCCTCGACACCCCGGGTCACGCCGCGTTTACCGCAATGCGTGCCCGTGGTGCCAAGGCGACCGACATCGTGATCCTGGTGGTTGCAGCGGACGACGGCGTGATGCCGCAGACCATTGAAGCCGTTCAGCACGCCAAGGCTGCCGGTGTTCCACTGGTTGTTGCAGTGAACAAAATCGACAAGCCGGGCGCTGATCTCGATCGCATCCGTAGCGAGCTGTCGGTTCACGGCGTGACCTCGGAAGAGTGGGGCGGCGACACCCCGTTCGTATCGGTTTCGGCGAAAGTCGGTACTGGTGTGGACGAGTTGCTCGAAGCTGTTCTGCTGCAAGCCGAAGTTCTGGAACTGAAAGCGACTCCATCGGCTCCTGGCCGTGGCGTCGTGGTTGAATCGCGTCTCGACAAAGGTCGTGGCCCGGTTGCAACCGTTCTGGTTCAAGACGGTACCCTGCGCCAAGGCGACATGGTGCTGGTCGGTTCGAACTACGGCCGTGTACGTGCCATGCTCGACGAGAACGGCAAGCCGATCAAAGAAGCCGGTCCTTCCATCCCTGTCGAGATCCTCGGCCTGGACGGTACCCCGGACGCTGGCGATGAGATGAGCGTGCTGTCGGACGAGAAGAAAGCCCGTGAAGTGGCTCTGTTCCGTCAAGGCAAGTTCCGCGAAGTCAAGCTGGCCCGTGCTCACGCCGGCAAGCTTGAAAACATCTTCGAAAACATGGGTCAGGCAGAGAAGAAGACGCTCAACATCGTCCTCAAATCCGACGTCCGTGGTTCGCTGGAAGCGTTGAACGGTGCCTTGAACGGCCTGGGTAACGACGAAGTGCAGGTGCGTGTTGTTGGTGGCGGCGTGGGTGGTATCACCGAGTCCGACGCTAACCTGGCACTGGCCTCCAACGCTGTACTGTTCGGCTTCAACGTGCGTGCCGATGCTGGCGCTCGCAAGATCGTCGAGCAGGAAGGTCTGGATATGCGTTACTACAACGTGATCTACGACATCATCGAAGACGTCAAGAAAGCCCTGACCGGTATGCTGGGCAGCGATGTTCGCGAGAACATCCTGGGTACTGCTGAAGTGCGTGACGTGTTCCGTTCGCCGAAGTTTGGCGCGATCGCCGGTTGCATGGTTATCGAAGGTGTTGTTCACCGTAACCGTCCAATCCGTGTACTGCGTGAAGACATCGTTATCTTCGAAGGCGAGCTGGAATCCCTGCGCCGCTTCAAGGATGACGCTTCCGAAGTACGTGCCGGCATGGAATGCGGTATCGGCGTGAAGAGCTACAACGACGTCAAAGTCGGTGACAAGATCGAAGTCTTCGAGAAGGTTCAGGTTGCTCGCAGCCTCTAACTCGCGCACTTCAAGGGCCACGTCGAGCCGCCGCATGCAGATGCGCGGCGCAGCGTCAGGACTCTAAACGCAACGCCCGGTCTGGCTTTTGTCAGGCCGGGCGTTTGCCGCTTTCAGACCCCTCGGGTTTCACCGTGGGGCAGTAACAGGTAACAAGACATGGCAAAAGAATACAGCCGTACCCAACGTATCGGCGATCAGATGCAGCGTGAGCTGGCACAACTGATCCGTCGTGAAGTCAAAGACCCGCGCGTCGGTCTGGTCACCATTACCGCTGTTGAAGTCAGCCGTGACGTCGGTCACGCCAAGATCTTCATCACCGTGATGGGCCAGGACAACGCCGAAGACATCGCGCAAAGCATCAAGGTGCTCAACTCTGCTGCCGGTTTCCTGCGCATGCAGTTGGCTCGCGAAATGAAGTTGCGCAGCGTTCCGCAGTTGCACTTCCACTACGACGAAAGCGTCGTGCGTGGCGCGCATCTGTCGGCCCTGATCGAGCGTGCGGTCGCTGAAGACAATCAGCACCCGGAAGCGGCTGAAGCCGAAGACACCAAGGAGTAATCGGTGGCTCAGGTCAAACGTATCCGTCGTAACGTCAGCGGTATTATTCTGCTCGACAAACCGCTGGGGTTCACCTCCAACGCGGCGCTGCAAAAGGTTCGCTGGTTGCTCAATGCCGAGAAGGCCGGGCACACCGGCAGTCTCGATCCGCTGGCCACCGGCGTTTTGCCGTTGTGCTTTGGTGAGGCGACCAAGTTCTCGCAGTACCTGCTCGATTCCGACAAGGGTTACGAAACCCTGGCGCAATTAGGCAAGACCACCACCACGGCCGATGCCGAGGGTGAAGTTTTGCAGGAGCGTCCGGTGACCGTTGGTCGCGCCGATGTCGAAGCTGTTTTACCCGGTTTTCGTGGGCAAATCAGTCAGATACCGCCGATGTACTCGGCGCTCAAGCGTGATGGGCAGCCGCTGTACAAGCTGGCCCGTGCAGGCGAAGTAGTGGAGCGCGAACCGCGTTCTGTTACTATTGCGCGCTTGGAATTGCTGGCCTTTGAGGGTGATACTGCGCGGCTTGCGGTGGATTGCAGCAAAGGCACCTATATCCGCACCCTGGTGGAGGATATCGGTGAGAAACTCGGTTGTGGCGCTTACGTTGCTGAATTGCGACGTACCCAGGCCGGGCCTTTCACGCTGGCGCAGACGGTCACGCTCGAAGAGTTGGAAGCAGTACATGCCGAAGGCGGCAATGAAGCGGTTGATCGCTTCCTGATGCCATCGGACAGTGGCTTGCTGGATTGGCCGCTGTTGCAGTTCTCGGAGCACAGCTCGTTCTACTGGCTTAACGGCCAACCGGTACGAGCCCCGGATGCACCGAAGTTCGGCATGGTGCGGGTACAGGATCACAACGGTCGTTTCATCGGTATCGGTGAAGTGAGCGAAGACGGGCGCATCGCGCCGCGTCGACTGATTCGGTCAGAATGACCGGACGAGGGTGGCTGTTAACAGGCACGGTCACTACTCATTTTTAGATACAGGGATTTGTCCCTGGCCTGTTGAAACTGTTTTTCTGAAACAGTTTCCTGATAAAAGGATTGCCTCATGGCTCTCGACGTTCAAGAAAAAGCTCAAATCGTAGCTGACTACCAGCAAGCTGTTGGTGACACTGGTTCGCCAGAAGTGCAAGTTGCACTGCTGACCCACAACATCAACAAGCTGCAAGGTCACTTCAAGGCCAACGGTAAAGATCACCACTCCCGTCGTGGTCTGATCCGCATGGTAAACCAGCGTCGTAAGCTGCTGGACTACCTGAAAGGCAAGGATCTGGGTCGCTATCAGACTCTGATCGGTCGCCTGGGTCTGCGTCGCTAATAAGCGATTGCGCTAGAGGTTGGTTGTCTGTCGTTCGTCAGTGGGTTTCCTGCTGGCGCATGGCAGGCTCCCAGCCTCAAGTTTTATCTGGATACCTGCTTTACCCTGGACAATCACTGTCGGGCCGATTCCCGGCGTTGCCCAAGAATTTCGCAAGAAGACAAGTTCCCCAAGAGCCACAAAAGAAGGTAGGACACCGTGAACCCGGTAATCAAAAAATTCCAGTTCGGTCAGTCGACCGTTACCCTCGAGACTGGCCGTATCGCCCGTCAGGCCTCCGGCGCAGTATTGGTCACCGTTGACGACGACGTCAGCGTATTGGTGACCGTAGTCGGTGCCAAGCAAGCCGATCCAGGCAAGGGCTTCTTCCCTCTGTCCGTTCACTACCAGGAAAAAACTTACGCTGCCGGTAAGATCCCTGGCGGTTTCTTCAAGCGCGAAGGCCGTCCTTCCGAGAAAGAAACCCTGACTTCCCGACTGATCGACCGTCCGATCCGTCCTCTGTTCCCAGAAGGCTTCATGAACGAAGTGCAGGTTGTCTGCACCGTCGTTTCCACCAGCAAGAAGACCGATCCGGACATCGCTGCGATGATCGGTACCTCGGCTGCCCTGGCCATCTCCGGCATTCCTTTCGATGGCCCGATCGGCGCTGCCCGCGTTGCGTTCCACGAAAGCACCGGCTACCTGCTGAACCCGACTTACGAACAACAGAAAGCTTCGAGCCTGGACATGGTCGTTGCCGGTACTTCGGAAGCCGTGTTGATGGTTGAATCGGAAGCCAAAGAGCTGACCGAAGACCAGATGCTGGGCGCGGTACTGTTTGCTCACGACGAGTTCCAGGTTGTGATCAACGCCGTTAAAGAACTGGCTGCCGAAGCTGCCAAGCCGACCTGGACCTGGGCTCCACAGCCAGAAGCCACTGCTCTGCTGGGCGCTATCCGTGCCGAGTTCGGCGACGCGATCTCCCAGGCTTACACCATCACCATCAAGGCCGACCGTTACGCTCGCCTGGGTGAGCTGAAAGACCAGGTTGTTGCCAAGCTGTCCGGTGAAGAAGGCCAACCTTCGTCCAGCGAAGTCAAAGCGGCTTTCGGCGAAATCGAATACCGCACCGTTCGCGAAAACATCGTTAACGGCAAGCCACGTATCGACGGCCGCGACACCAAGACCGTACGTCCGTTGAACATCGAAGTCGGTGTTCTGCCTAAGACCCACGGTTCGGCTTTGTTTACCCGTGGCGAAACCCAGGCTCTGGTTGTTGCAACACTGGGCACCGCCCGTGACGCACAACTGCTGGATACCTTGGAAGGCGAGAAAAAAGACCCGTTCATGCTGCACTACAACTTCCCTCCATTCTCGGTAGGTGAGTGTGGTCGCATGGGTGGCGCTGGTCGTCGCGAAATCGGTCACGGCCGTCTGGCCCGTCGTTCGATTGCAGCCATGCTGCCTGCCGCTGACGTGTTCCCGTACACCATTCGTGTTGTGTCGGAAATCACCGAGTCCAACGGTTCGAGCTCGATGGCTTCCGTTTGCGGCGCTTCCCTGGCCCTGATGGACGCTGGCGTTCCGATGAAGGCACCGGTTGCCGGTATCGCGATGGGTCTGGTTAAAGAAGGCGAGAAATTCGCCATCCTGACCGACATCCTGGGTGACGAAGACCACCTCGGCGACATGGACTTCAAAGTAGCCGGTACCGCCAAGGGTGTTACCGCGCTGCAGATGGACATCAAGATCAAAGGCATCACCGAAGAAATCATGGAGATCGCTCTGGGCCAAGCCCTGGAAGCGCGCCTGAACATCCTCGGTCAGATGAACCAGATCATTGGCCAGTCGCGTACCGAACTGTCGGAAAACGCTCCGACCATGATCGCGATGAAAATCGACACCGACAAAATCCGTGATGTCATCGGTAAAGGCGGCGCGACCATTCGTGCGATCTGTGAAGAGACCAAGGCTTCGATCGACATCGAAGACGACGGCTCGATCAAGATCTTCGGCGAAACCAAGGAAGCGGCTGAGGCGGCACGCCAGCGCGTTCTGGGCATCACCGCTGAAGCTGAAATCGGCAAGATCTACGTCGGTAAGGTTGAGCGCATCGTCGACTTCGGCGCATTCGTCAACATCCTGCCAGGCAAGGACGGTCTGGTTCACATCTCGATGCTGAGCGACGCTCGCGTTGAGAAAGTGACCGACATCCTGAAAGAAGGCCAGGAAGTGGAAGTACTGGTACTGGACGTGGACAACCGCGGCCGTATCAAGCTGTCCATCAAAGACGTAGCAGCAGCCAAGGCTTCGGGCGTTTAATCAGCCCAACTCCTTAGTGCAATAAAATGCCCCGCCGTGCAAACGGCGGGGCATTTTTTTGTCTGTTGAAATGACTGTGGCGAGCCTCAAGTTGCCGGACCTTGCGACCGGTGCTAGGTTTAGCCCACCGCCCGTGTAGCTCAGCCGGTAGAGCAGCGCACTCGTAACGCGAAGGTCGCAGGTTCGATTCCTGTCTCGGGCACCATATCTGATTCCAGTCGGCTCCTATGCGTTCTACTGGCCTAAATAAAAACGGAGCGCTCGCGGTTTTTTCTTCCGATTGATTGCGATCGCTTCCGATGCATTCCAAGCAAAATTAGTACATCATTCAGCACTTCTTAATTCGAGTGACTTGGTGATGTACTGATGCCCCTCACAGACACTGCTGTGCGCCAGGCTAGACCGGCCGAAAAAAGCTTCACACTCACAGATGCGAACGGTCTATCTCTGTTCGTAGCGCCCAGTGGCGCCAAGTCGTGGCACTTTAGATTTTCCTGGCTCGGTAAACAGCCGCGTATGTCGCTGGGTACCTATCCGGAAATAGGCCTCAAAAACGCCCGAGAACTGCGTGATCAGGCGCGCACTCTCGTAGCAAAAGGCATAGACCCACGGATGCAGCGCAGAGAGGATAAGCGCGCCGCCGCGTCTGGCGCTGTGAAGACCTTCGAAGTCGTGGCCAATGAGTGGCACGCTTTCAAAGTCCCACGGCTGGTGGTGACCAGAAAAGGCGCCGCATACCAGTCGAGATTTTACTTGGACAAGGATTTGATCCCTGTGCTGGGAAAGTTGCCAGTAGCCGTGGTAACGCGCACCGATGTCCTGGACGCAGTGCGCAGGGTTGAAAAGCGTGCGGCGTTGAATTCGGCCCGCAAGTGCCGGGCTTGGCTAAACGAGATTTTTCGATTCGCCATCGCTTCGGGCTATTTAGATATAAATCCGGCTGCTGATCTAGATATCGTCGCCGCCAAAGAACCACCTGTAAAGCACAACCCCATGCTGAGGCAGCGCGACCTGAAAGCATTCCTTCACACGCTTAGGGGCTTTGACTGTGCGGGATATACGAAGAGCGCCATTCGGATTTTACTGTTAACCGGTGTTCGAACGGGCGAGCTGCGCCACGCGACGGCAACCCAGTTTGATTTGGATGCCGCGTTGTGGACGATTCCGCCTGAGGGTGTCAAGCAATTGAGGAAGGTGATTCGAACGAAGGAGGGTGGTGAGGTTCCACCTTATCTAGTGCCGCTGTCGCGGCAGGCGGTTGAAGAGGTGCACAAAGTGCATCGGTTGACTGGCGGCTACAAGCTGCTGATCGCGGGTCGCAATGATCCGAGCAAGCCAATTAGTGATGGCACCGTCAACTCTGCATTAAAGCGCATGGGATATGAAGGGAGGCTGACCGGGCACGGAATACGCGCCACTATATCAACGGCCTTAAACGAGATGGGTTACAGCGAGGATTGGATTGAGGCGCAGCTTTCGCATGCTGGTTCAAGCAAGGTTCGGAAGACCTATAATCATGCGGAGTACGTAGAGCAGCGGCGAGCGATGATGCAGGAGTGGGCTGACTATTTAGATAATCTTGAGTTTTCGTGCTGATTTTTAGGTCGCGAACTAGAGGTGACAGTTTGGGGTGGGTTGCACAATAGCTCTGAGCGGCTACAGAGCTCCCTGCCATCCTCGGCATGAGGTTGACACTGCAAGCTGGTGGGCACGACCTGGTGTTCAATTCAAAGGACATTTTCAGCCGCGTGCCCATCGTTCAGGGTGGAGCTCCCCTACGGGCATGATCCGTATGCGTACCTGAAAGATGTACTGACGCGATTGGCTGTATTTGGCTGTGGTGCTGGATCTGTTTTCTCGTCAGATCGTTGGCTGGACAATGAAGTCGCAGATGACCAGTGATTTGGCCATTGATGCATTATTAAGATGGCGGTTTGGAGGCGAAAACCGAAGCAGGAGGTGATGGTTCACTCCGACCAAGGCAGCCAGTACAGCAGCTCCGATTGGCGCAGTTTTTTGAAGGCGAACAATTTGGTTGCCAGTATGAGTCGCCGAGGCAACTGTCACGACAATGCCGTTGCCGAGAGCTTTTTCCAGCTTCTAAAACGGGAACGTATCAAGCGAAAAATCTACACCACGCGGCAAGATGCTCGTAGCTGCGTAATTGCACGGACTTGCACACTCGATTGCATTCGACTTGAACACCCAATTGCATTCCCACTGAACAGATGCAGCTGGCCTAGTCGTGGCTACCAATATTGCCCATGCCCACCAGATAGCTTTGGCACTAGAGGCCAAGGGAGAAAGTTTTCGGGTCGTGACTAACAGAACCCCTGATGCTCAAAAAGCGATCAATGAATTCAAGAGTAGCGACTGCCGGTGGGTAGTCGCTGTAGGTATGATCAGCGAGGGGACTGATATACCTCGTCTACAGGTCTGCTGCTACCTTAGTCGTATACGGACAGAACTGCACTTCCGACAGGTGTAGGGACGAGTTCTTCGGAGCACGGGTGAGACTGACGACCAAGCGTGGTTGTTTGTATTAGCGGAGCAAAAACTCAAATACTTTTCCCAGCGTATTGCCGATGACTTGCCAGAAGATATGGCAGTTTTAAGCTATGTTCATGCGCGTGAGACGGATTTATGTTCGTCAGCCGATTATAGTGCTTTCGGTAGGCAAGATGGAGAGCTTGAAAATCGTGGCGCTGTATGCACCTGTGCTGGCAGTGCCGGCGTTAGACACGCTTTATCGCAGGGCGGAATTGCAGCGATACCGTCCTATCAAGTCAGTTTTTCGCAACATTTTCGTCAGCAATTGTTGGCAGCTTTCTAATGTGGCTCTCGATTGGTGAATTGACGGCGCTTAATGTGATGTCGATGATTCGATCTCAGCGAAGTTTTCGGCAGTAGCAGTACACAAATTTCTGGACGGTTCCGAACGGAGTGTGATGTTCTTCCTTTTCATGCCCGAGCAATTCGAAAGGTGCACCAAACTCAGAGTGCAATTCGTCCGCGCTATAACGCCTCACAGGTAAACCGCTGCACTGGGTAGGCCCATCTTCTGCAAAAGTGGCAACAATTACGTATCCACCGGGCTTTACAGATGTCAGTACTTTTTCGAGATACGCCTGTCGCTCATCTGCACCGGTGAGAAAGTGGAACACGGCCCGGTCGTGCCAGACATCATAAGTCTGAGGTGCAAGCGATACTCGAGTGACATCCCCTTCAATCCAGATGACTTTTTCTGCCTTACTGCCCAAGCGGTGTTTTGCTGTGGCAAGCGCCGAAGCAGAGAGGTCAAGAACAGCCAGCTGGGTAAAGCCGTTTTCTATCAGGTCATCAATCAGTGTCGACGCCCCGCCACCAACGTCAATGATCGATGCCGAAAAGGAGGCGCCCGTTTTTTGAATTAGTCGCAACGAGTTGGTGGCGTGCTCCTGGAACCAGCTGACAGCATCTGCAGGCTTACTCGAATATACCTGCTCCCAATGCGCTTTCGATTGCATAGCAAGTTGTCCTCATTGACGATTTAGGAAATTGTAGAACCGTTTCATCACTTGGTTTTGACGCAGGCCATCTGGCCCTTAAAGGCCCAACTCTAAGGCCAGCAAGTCCGATAATGGCTGTGGTCGTCTAATCAATCTGGCTTGTCCTTGCTCGATCAATACTTCCGGCAACAGGGGGCGGCTGTTGTAATTGGATGACATGGAGGCGCCGTACGCACCTGTGTCATGCATGATCAGCAAGTCGCCAACCTGCGCCTCGGGTAGCAGGCGAGGTGTCACACCGTGTTCATCCTGCGTAAAGATATCGCCCGATTCACACAGGGGGCCGCCCACCACGTAGTCGTGTTCAGGGCGATGGATGGGCGCCCCCTCGGCATCCAGCAAGGTCATGTGGTGATAGGCGCCATAGAGGGCAGGGCGCATCAGGTCATTGAAGCCTGCGTTCACCAAAATGAAGTGTCGGCTCCCGACTTTTTTGACTGCGCGGACTTCGGTCACCAGACGACCTGATTCGGCCACCAGAAACCGCCCGGGTTCGATCTCCATCCGTACCGGATGACCAAGAAACGCTTCGATGTCCTGCCTGGCCTGACGCCATGCGTTGGCATAACGCTGGATGTCTACCGGCTCATCGCCTTCGCGGTAGGGCGTAGACAGCCCGCCACCGATGGAAAAGGCTTCGATGTCGTGGTCGAGCATTTTCACCGCCGAGGCCATTGCATTGCCCACTTGCTCCAGATGCGCATAATCCACGCCCGAGCCGATATGCATGTGTAATCCCACCAGCTTCAGCCCGAACTGCCGAATGACGTCGAGCGCTTCGTGAACCTGGTCATGCCAGATGCCATGCTTGCTGTTTTCACCACCGGTATTGGTCTTGCGGCTGTGACCATGGCCGAACCCCGGGTTGATCCGTAACCAGACGCGATGGCCCCTGGAGCGTTCGCCCAGCTGGCGGAGCATGTCGATCGACCCGGTATTGACCTCGATATTCAGCTCGACCACGCGGCGCAAAGTAGCCTCGTCGAACAGATCACAGGTAAACACGATGCCTGCTGGTGTGCCGGCCGGGCTGAAACCTGCCAATAGTGCCCGCTCGATTTCACCCAGCGAGACGGCATCGACCCGAACGCCTTGCTCTCGTATCAAGCGCAGGATGTGCAGGTTGGAACAGGCTTTTTGTGCGAATCGAACGGTCTCGAAGCACGCCAGTTGATCGACGCGTGCCTTGATGGTCTGTGCGTCATAACACCAGAATGGGGTGCCATGTTCTGTGGCAATAGCGGCTAACTGCTGGAAGTCGGGCTGGTTGGGCATAGAGATAGTCGATCTGATCTTGAGAGTGGAGACCATCATGCCGATTGCAGAACATTCAATAAAATATCTTCTTTTTAGTTATCAATTCAGTTCTGATATGGGCTTCAAGCGATCAATGAAGGTTGGGTATGAAAGTCTCGATGCGGCATATCGAAGTTTTCCGAGCGATCATGCAAGCAGGCAGCGTCACGGGAGCGGCGCGCTTATTGTTGACCTCCCAACCGACGCTCAGCCGGGAACTGGCCCGGCTTGAAAGCCTTTCGAGTTTGCGTTTGTTTGATCGGGAGGGCGGCAGGTTGGTACCGACGGCTCAGGCAATAATGTTGTTTGAAGAGGTCGAACGCTCCTATATCGGGTTGGAACGAATCAATAGCGTTGCGCAATCGATCCGTCGTTTCGAACATGGGCAACTCAGCATCACCTGCCTGCCGCTGTTTTCTCAGACGTTATTGCCCAACGTTTGCAAGCAGTTTCATCAACAGCATTCGGGCATAGGCTTGAGTATCACCGCGCAGGAATCGCCCTTGCTCGAGGAGTCTCTCAGCGCACAGCGTCACGACCTTGGCTTGACCGAAAGTGAACAGGTGCCAAGAGGCACCCGAGGGGAATTGCTCTTTTGTGCCGATATGGTCTGCATACTGCCAGAGGGGCATCCTTTGCTGTCCAGGTCGCTGCTGGTAATTGAGGACTTTCGCGGTGTCAATTTCATCAACCTGTCGGGCCTGGACATTTACCGTCAGAAGCTCGATCAGCACTTTCTTCACGCCGGTGTGGATCGGCATACCGTGATCGAAACCACCAATGCTGCGTCGGTCTGTGCCATGGTCAGGCAACAATTGGGTGTGGCGATCATCAACCCATTGAGCGCCGTGCAAGAGTCAGGCAGAGGATTGATCATTCGACCAATCAACGTGTCCATTCCCTACCGAGTCATGCTGATAAGGCCTGATTTTCGACCCTCCTCAGTTTTCGTTGACGCCTTTTACAAGGCATTGGGTGTTGAGGCGTTGAGTCTTGCCAGTGCCCTGGACAAGAGAATGGCGGGGGCCAGTTAGGTCGACGTACCTATGCTCAGTCCCAGGTTTTTTATATCCAGGTTTTGAGCATCAGGTAGCCCGCAACCACCAGGCATACGGCGGAAAAACCCAGTTGTATAGATTTGGCGGGAATCCTGGGTGAGAGGACTCTTCCCAATAGCATTCCGCTCACACTCGCAGCGATAAAAACCCCGCCAGTGACCGTTATGTGGGCTCCTGCATGAACGGCGCCTGCCACCGCAATAGCCGAGATCAGGGCGATGGTCATGAGTGAAGTCGCGACGATGCCATGCATGCGAATATCTGAAAGTTGTTGAAAGGCAGGCACGATCAAGAACCCGCCCCCCACGCCCAGCATCCCGGTGAGAAAGCCGGACAGTGAGCCGACTACCGCAAGGCTCGCTGAGCATTTTGGTGTCCAGCGCAGTCGGCCGGTCTGAGGGTTGATCATGCAATTTTTTTGTTGCCAGCACTGCTGATTGTCGGCGGCCTTGGCCGAGATGCCGCTCGCCTGTCGAATCATGCGAATCGCCACAATGACCATGATCAGGCTGAACAGCGAGGTCAGTACGGTGTTGGGCAGCAGATGGGCAAAATGCACGCCCAAACGCGAGAACACCGCCCCCAACAATGCCATCAACAGGGCAGCCCGATAACGTACCAGGCCTTTCCTCAGACCATCCATGGCCCCGACAGCGGCCGCCGCGCTGACGGCAAACAACGCAACGGGGGCCGATTCCGTCATTGACCATCCCAGGCCGATCACTAGCGCCGGTACAGCCAGAATTCCACCCCCTGCACCTGTCAGGCCGAGAATGATGCCGATGGCAATCCCGAATATTCCACTCAGTAGCATGCTCGCACCTCACTCAACCTTGGAGAGGCTGGTCAACCACTCACGACCTTTGAGCATGCCGTTCCAATAGAACCAAGGCAGGAACCGGGCTTTAAGGAACCATGCACTTTGTCGGGCGACCGTTGCGTCCAGGGGAAATGTCGGCAGCAGTTTCCCGCCGTAGCCAAACTCCGCCAGCACGACTTTGCCTTTTTCGACGGTCAACGGACATGAACCATAACCGTCGTAGCGCAGCGGAATGGGCTGGTTGCCGCGTACTGCCATGAGGTTCTCGGCGACGACGACGATTTGCTTGCGTGCAGCGGCAGCGGTCTTGGCGTTACTGGTGGAGCACACATCACCGAGCGCAAATACGTCCGGATAGCGGCTGTGTTGTAGAGTCCCCGGATCCACCTCACACCAACCGGCATCGTCCGCCAGAGGGCTTGTGCGGATGAAGTCGGGGGAGACCTGTGCGGGGACGACATGGAGCATGTCGAAGGTCTTGGCCAGGCGAATGACTGTGCCGTGTTCGTCCTTGCTTTCAAACCAGGCTGTCCGGCTGGGGCCGTCAACTTTGACCAGGTTCGAGCCGAATACCAACTGTGCTTGATACTTCTCGATGTATTTCATCAGGGGGGGGACGAAAGCCGGTACGCCGAACAGCACTGCGCCAGCGAGATTGAACTCGACCTGCATGTTCTGCAGAACGCCTGACTTTTGCCAGTGATCGCAGGAAAGGTACAGGGCCTTTTGCGGAGCACCGGCACATTTGATCGGCATGCCGGGTTGGGAGAAGAGGGCCTTGCCTTTGCGTAATCCCTGCACCAGTTGCCAGGTGTAAGCGCAAAGGTCATAGCGGTAGTTGGATGTCACCCCGTTCTTGCCCAGGGTTTGCTCCAACCCTTCGATTTTCTCCCAGGCAAGCCTAAGCCCGGGACAGACGATAAGATTTTGATAAGCGACGCTTTTGCCGTTACTCAGCTCTAGACGTTTTCCTTCGGGCAGGGCCTTGACCACTGCCGCCTTGATCCAGGTTACGCCACGGGGGATGACCTGCAACATGGGTCTGACAGTCTTGCGCACGTCATAAGCCCCTCCACCGACCAGCGTCCAGGCCGGCTGATAATAGTGGTGGTCATTGGGTTCAATGAGCGTGATCTGCAGATCGGGCGCACGCTTGAGCAGGCTCGCCACGACACCAATGCCGGCCGACCCGCCACCAATGACGACGATGTCGGCTGTGATGTCGAGGCAGCTAGCGGCAACTTCGCTACGTGCGGCACACGCCGACGCTTTTTGGTAGAGCTTGGTAGAGCGATTACCGGTGCGACAGAAAGCCAATACCGGTGCCGGCAGGCTGTCCAGCAGGTGGGCAAAGTGCTGTACATCGTTGTCGCTGATGGTGTCGGGTTGAACCGGGAAATAAGCAAACTCAAGGTCTAGCCGTTTGGCTTCGGCGTGTATGGCTGCGCTGGCAGGTTGATCCGCGCCGCCTTCACAATCCGGTCGGTTACAGATGATTGAGCGAAACCCCAGTTTGGCGGCTTCGTTCAAATCTCCTGGGGTCAATTGACCGGTTGTTGCAAAGTTTTTGTTGTGGGTGGTGATTTGCATGCCATTTAAACTCGTAAAGAGGTTATCCATTTCGCTCTGCCTGAACTCAATCAAGGTCCTCAGAGCATATTGAGCGGTATCTTCAAATAGCTGATGCCGTTGGCCCTGGCCGTAGGTGTCTCACCGGCTCGCATGTTGATCTGCACTGAGGGCAGCAGCAGCCTGGGCTGGTCCAGGGTCTTGTCGCGTGCCGTGCGCAGAGCAACGAAATCAGCCTCGGCGATGCCCTTGCCGATATGGATGTTGTGCGCGCGCTCCTTGTCCACTGTGGTCTGGTGACAGTAGGCGTTACGACCGGGCGCCTTGTAGTCGTGGCACATGAATAGCCGAGTGTTGCCCGGCAGCTCGAGCAGCCGGCCAATCGAGCGGTATAGCTGGTGTGCATCACCACCGGGAAAATCGCAGCGGGCAGTGCCACTATCGGGCATGAACAACGTGTCACCGACGAATGCGCAATCTTCAATCAGGTACGTCACGCAGGCCGGCGTATGGCCAGGCGTGTGCAACACGCGGACGGTCAGGGCGCCGATATGGAAAGTCTCGTTGTCGGCGAACAAGTGGTCGAACTGACTGCCGTCCGGGGACAAATCATCGTCGGCGTCGAACAGGGCGACAAAGGTCTTCTGTACCTGAGGAATGCGATCGCCAATGCCGATCTGTCCGCCCAGTTGCCGCTTGAGGTAGCGTGCAGCCGAGAGGTGGTCAGCATGCACGTGGGTTTCCAGAATCCACTCCAGCGTCAGCGCGTTGGCCCTTACATACTCAATAAGGCGTCCAGCACTTGAATACGTGATACGCGCGGCGGCGGCATCGTAATCGAGCACCGGATCGATGATCGCGCAATGCCGGGTCACTGGGTCGCTGACCAGATAACTGTAAGTACAACTCTGGGCGTCGAAGTAAGGCTCGATATGAAATTGCACGGTCATTGCCTCCATTTTCAAGGGAGGCAGCTATCGAGCCTGCCCCCTGTACTCCATTCAGCAAGCTTGTGGCATGCCACTCTCGGCCCAGGGCGAGCGGATATCGGACAGGAATCGCTGGGCGCGAGGATGCTCAGGACGCAGGAAGAAAGACTCGGGTGTCGCTCGTTCGAGCACCTTGCCTTGATCCATGAAGATCACTCGATCGGCCACTTCGCGTGCGAAACCCATCTCGTGGGTAACGCACACCATGGTCATGCCTTCTTTGGCCAGGCTTTTCATTGCCTGGAGCACTTCGCCGACCATCTCTGGGTCCAACGCGGAAGTGGGTTCATCGAACAGCATCACCGGAGGGTTCATTGCCAATGCCCTGGCGATGGCCACGCGCTGCTGCTGGCCACCCGATAACTCGGATGGGAAAGCGCATGCCTTGTGAGCCAGCCCCACGCGGTCCAGCAAACTCATGGCCAGATCGTCCGCTTCCTTGGCGCCCAGCTTGCGCAGGCGACGCGGTGCCAGCGTGCAGTTCTCAAGAACGGTGAGGTGGGGAAACAGATTGAACTGCTGGAACACGAAGCCAATACCGCTGCGCAAGGCGTTCACGCTGACGGAGCGATCATAGATATCCACGCCATCGATAAAGATATTCCCACTCTGGATAGCTTCCAGCCGATTGAGCGTGCGAATCATCGTTGACTTGCCGGAGCCGGACGGACCGCAGACCACGACCACTTCACCCTTGGCGACGGTTTCGTTGATGTCAGCCAGGGCATGGTAACTGCCGTACCACTTGTTAACGTTTTTCAGTTTGATCATGGTGTTAAACCTTTGCAGTTCGCACAGCGAGACGTCGTTCCAGCCAGAAGGCGAAGCGAGACAGGCTGAAGCACATGACGAAGTAAGTGAGGCCGAGTACGGCATAGACCTGGACCGGCTTGGTGAGCAGTTGAGCGCTGATCTGTGAGGCAACGAATGACACTTCCGAGAGGCTGATGATGTAACCCAGCGAGGTCTCCTTGATGGTGGAGACGAACTGATTCACCAGCGAGGGCAGCATGTTGCGAAAGGCCTGGGGCATGATCACCAGGCGCATCGTAGCCAGGTACGAAAAGCCGAGTGAACGGGAGCTTTCCATTTGCCCGCGAGGCAGTCCGAGAATCCCGGCGCGAATGATTTCGGCGAGGTAGACCCCATCAAAAATCACCAGGGCAGCCAGCATGGTGCCAAATTGGTCAGTGCGTTGACCGGTCAAGGTCGGTAGCAGGAAATAGGCCCAGAAAATCACCATCAGCAATGGCGTTCCGCGCAGTACGTACACAAGCCCCGTGACCGGCAGACGCAACAACCGGTAAGGGCTGATGCGGCAGAGCGCAAGCAGTACCCCAACAGGGAAGGCCAATACCAAGGCCATCGCTGCCAGGATCAGCGTCATTAACAAACCGCCCAAGGGGCCGTTCGGGTATTGGCCAATCAGGTAGAAAAGCCCGTAGTTGTGGATGATATCGAGCATCGTCAGGCACTCCGGACGGGATAGCGTTGCTGGTACCAACTGGACAGCAGCGTGATGATGATCGAGACGCCGACATAACCTACCGTGGTAACGGCGTACGATTCAAAACCCCGAAATGTGGAGCTTTCCACCTGCTGGGCCTGATACATCATTTCAGCGACGCCGATCACCATGGCGATGCTGGTGTTCTTCCACAGGTTAAGTGTCTGGCTAATCAGCGGCGGCACTGTCACCCGCAGTGACTGCGGGAGGATGACCAGGCGCATGGTGCTGAGGAAGCCAAAGCCCAGGGTCCGGCCAGCTTCCATTTGTTCCCTGGGAATGGAACGCAAGCCGCTACGGATGTCCTCGGACATATACGCCGCGGTGTACAGCACCAGGGCGATAACCGCGCTGACCGCTTCGATATTGTGGTCGTAGATCCAGCTCTTGATCGGGGTTGGCAGCAGCTCCGGTGCCCCGAAATACCAGAACAGCATGTGTGCCAGCAGCGGGACGTTGCGTATGGCTTCCACATACGTGATCGCGATTGCCCGCAGTGCAGCGTAAGGGGCCATTCGCAATACAGCGATGACGATTGCCAGCGGTAGGGCAATGGCCAGCGAGATCAAAGCGAGTTGGATGGATAGCAGGAAGCCACTGATGAGCCAGTCGTGATACTGCCCCGAGAGCACAACCGATAAATCAAACGTATTCATAACTAGGCCCGTGGCCCGACCCTGAGGTCGGGCCCTCAATGAAGTTAGTTGATTTGGTCGGTGTCGATCTTGAAGGAGCGACTGGCGAACTTCATGTTAGTCTCAGGACCAAACCACTTGGTGAAGAGCTTGTCAGCCTTGCCGGACGACTCCAGATCGCGCAGCGTCTTGTTCACCTGTTCCTGGAAGGCGGGTTCTTCTTTTCTCAGGCCCAGCGCAATGTGCTCGGCGGACAGGGGTGTTGGGAGAATCCGAAAATCTTTTGCCGCATCACCCAGCTTGGCGAAGTTGCCGGCCAATGAGGTCTCGTCATTGGCGTAACCCAGGCCTTTGCCTTGTTGCAAGGCGAGCAGGGCTTGAGGGTTGCTGTCGAACGATACGATCTGGGCGTCAGCGATCTTCGCGCGGATGCTCTGCTCCATGGTGGAGCCTTTGATCGTCAAGATTTTCTTGCCGGCCAGTTGGTCGAGTTGAGTGATACCACTGTCGGCCTTGACCATGACTTTCTGACCTGTAATAAAGGTCGAAAGAGAGAAGTTGATCAATGCTTCCCGTTCTTTGTTATGGGTCAGGGACGCCGCCAGAAGATCGACACGGCCTTGTTGTAATTCAGGAATACGTGCAGCGACGGTCAATTGCTTGAGTACCGGTTTGACCCCGATGTTCGCGGCAATGGCATTGCACATGTCGACGTCGTATCCGACGATCTCGCGCGACGCGGGGTCCTTGATGTAGCTGAACGGCTCGTCGGTGCCGAGCACCCCACAGACTAATTCACCCTTGGCTTTGATATCGCTGAGTTGATCAGCTGCAGCAGAGAAGCTGGTTGCCAGCGTCAGTGCCAGTACTGCGGTTTTCCAGTGTTTTTTGAGCATGCGGTTCGTTTGCATTTTATAGACCTTATTGTTTGATAAACGGAACGCCAGTTTTCATGAATCGTCGGTGCAGGGGACTTCGAAAGCCTCTTGTGGTTGGAGTGGGAATTTCTGTTATTCAACGTTGGTCATGGGTAGCCGCACAAAGCCGGCATTCAAGTCGGCGATTAGATCGTCGACATGTTCCAGGCCGATGGAGAGTCGGATCAGGTTCTCGCTGATGCCCAGGCTGATTTTCTGTTCATGGCTCAACGAGTTGTGCGACATGCTGTAGGAGTGGTTGATCATGCTCTCCACCCCGCCCAGGGAATCGGCCAGCACAAAGATCGACAGCTGCTCAATGAACGGTGCCATCGCCTTGCGGTCGGCCTTGAGTTTCAGTGAAACCACCGCGCCACCAGAACGCATTTGGCGTTTGCACAGTTCGTGCTGCGGATGGCTTTCCAGCCCCGGGTAATACACGGCCTCGACCTGCGGGTGCTGGCTGAGAAAGCGGGCGATCGTTAGCGCATTGCTGCACTGGCGCTCCATGCGTACGTCGAGGGTCTTGAGCCCACGCAGGGCGAGGTAGCAGTCGAACGGCCCCTGGACTGCTCCAATGGCCATACTGATGCCGCGCAGGCGGGTGAACAGTTGCTCATCGGCGGCCACCACGACACCCCCGATCAGATCGGAGTGCCCACCAATGTATTTACTCGCCGAGTGCATCACCAGGTCGACGCCGTACTCGACTGGACGCTGGTTCCAGGGTGAGCAGAAGGTGTTGTCGACGCAGGTCAGGATGCCGTGTGCACGGGCAAACTCTGTCACACACGGGATGT
The DNA here is from genome assembly GCF_003148705.1 of Pseudomonas sp. OV226. Classification (NCBI taxonomy): domain Bacteria; kingdom Pseudomonadati; phylum Pseudomonadota; class Gammaproteobacteria; order Pseudomonadales; family Pseudomonadaceae; genus Pseudomonas; species Pseudomonas sp. OV226. The sequence goes on from NZ_QGGS01000024.1 coordinate 57,173, forward strand.
CCACCAGTTGCAGCAGAGGGTTGGTCGGTGTCTCGATCCAGATCAGCCGGGTATTGTCGCGGCGGCTAGCGGCCAGTGCCTCAAGGTCATTGAGGTCGACGTAAGTGGTGGTGAGCCCGGACGTCTTGCTTCGGTAGTCTTCCATCAGGCGGAAGGTGCCTCCATAGACGCCCGCCATCACGATTACATGGGAGTCCTTGGGCAGTAGCTCAAGCACGGTGGCGGTAGCAGCCAGACCCGAAGCGCAGGCCACGGCACCGAACCCGTGTTCCAACTGCGCAATGCAGCTCTCATAAGAATGTCGGGTTGGGTTGCCTACTCGCCCGTAAGCGTAGTCTGGGTTGTCGTCGAGGCTGCGCTTGATGAACGAACTGGAGGTGACGATCGCCGGGAAGATTGTGTTGTCGGCATAGGTCGACTGTTCGCCAGCGTGAATCACTTGGGTCGAAAAGTTGCTCTTGTTCTGGTTCATAGTCAGTCGTGACTCACGTGTATTAAAGGTAGCAATCGAGTTGTTTCGCATAGGGTGTGATGTCGCCGATGTGGCGAGCGACCCAGTCGCGGTCGTAATAGGTGTCCAGATAGCGTTCGCCGCCATCGCACATCAGGGTCACGATTGAACCCTGCAGGCCTTGCTCCTGCATCCTCGATGCGACTTTCAGTGCGCCCCACATGTTGGTACCGGTGGACCCTCCTGCCTTCCTGCCGAGCACCCTTTCCAGCCAATAAAGGGTGGCGATGCTGGCTGCGTCAGGGATTTTGAGCATGTCGTCGATCACTTCTGGCAGGAAGGACGGCTCGACCTGGGGACGACCGATGCCTTCGATACGACTGCCTTGGCTGCCGGTAAGACTTGAGTCGCCTGTTCGATAGCTGTCATAGAAAACCGAGTTCTCGGGGTCCACCACGATCAGTTGAGTGTCATGACCCTTGTAGCGGATGTAACGGCCGATGGTGGCGGTGGTGCCACCAGTCCCTGCGCTCATGACAACCGCGCGGGGAATGGGGTGCGCCTCGCCGGTCATCTGCTGGAAGATGCTGTCGGCAATATTGTTGTTGCCGCGCCAATCCGTTGCCCGCTCGGCGTAGGTAAACTGATCCATGTAGTGCCCGTCGCTTTCGCGCGCCAGGCGCTGCGCCTGGGCATAGACCTCTGACGAATGATCAACGAAGTAACAGTGCCCGCCGAGCAGTTCGACCTGCTCTATTTTTTTGCTCGCGGTGTTGCGCGGCATGACGGCGGTGAAACGCAGGCCAAGCATTTTGGCAAAGTAGGCTTCGGACACAGCGGTGCTGCCCGAGGATGCCTCGACCACATGGGTGCCTTCTCGGATCTTGCCACTGCAAATGGCATGTAGAAAAAGCGAGCGCGCCAGCCGATGTTTGAGACTGCCCGTTGGATGTGTGCTCTCGTCCTTGACGTAAATGTCGATGCCCTTCAACCCTGGAATTTCCAGCTTGTGGATGTGGGTATCGGCGGAGCGCAGCAGATCGCAGGAGATACGACTGATGGCTGTATGGATCCAATCGTTCACAGAGTTTCCCTCGCCCCGGCAGGCGTCAACGGCATAAGGACCATCGCCTGAGGCGTGGCGAGTGTGGCGATGATCTTCTTCATTTTTGAGTGGCTCCAAGCGCGGTTTTATGGTGTAAATCCTACTGCCGCCCACTCGAAATTTAATTTCCATTTCTTCAGTTCTTAGGCTATTTTTTAGAAAAATATTCTACGAACTCAAAGATAAGAAGAAAAAATGGATAGCTTTGATCGCCATATCCTCTCCCTCCTGCAACGCGATGCCGACATGCCTATCAAAGATCTGGCTGAAGCCGTCAACCTTTCAACGACCCCCTGCTGGAAACGGATCAAGAAACTCGAGAAAGAGGGCTATATCAGGGCCAAAGTAGCCCTGCTGGACCCCGTCCTGCTGGGTCTTGGGTTATCGGTGCTGGTGCAGGTCAAGACGCAGCGTCATGACAAGGTCTGGCTGGATACATTCGCCAAGACGGTGTCGCAGTTCGAAGAAGTGATGGCGTTCTATCGGATGTCGGGGGACTGGGACTATATGTTGCGCGTTGTGGTCAGTGACATTGCCGCCTATGACACGTTCTACAAGAAGCTGATCACGAGCATCGACGGGCTTTCCAACATCACATCAAGCTTCGCCATGGAGCAGATCAAGTACACGACGGCGCTGCCTTTGCCTCGATAATCTGCTCTACGTGGCAGATGCATCAGCCACAAAGCGATCTTTGGTAGGATTGCAATGTACCCGTTACAGGCCCGTGCCCTGCCCCCCATTCTGCTGCTACCGCTCAGGGAACGGGTCGATTACCGAAAGCGATACACCTTCCAAAACAACGTTCTATTGTTGGACGGCCATCGCCCAGAGGAATTCTAAGTACCTTCAGATCGCCACTCCAACCAAATACGCTTTCGCATATAGGGATTTAACGAAATCGACCGTTTTGGAGAATGATATTTCCCATTTCACGAAAAACCTGACAAAAATTGAAAAATTCATACTCCCCTTTCTGAATACACTCTTTCCATTACAAACAGGCTCAGAAACGATGCCGGCGAGGTTGGTACGTTTATGAGCGATGAGTCTTGATAGCAAACGCAGAAAGGGGTGGCTTATGTCTTATTCCAACTATCACAAAAAAACTATCGGAAGCCATGCGTTGCACCCTGAGACACTGATGATGTCTTATGGTTACGATCCGTTCCTCTCGGAAGGCGCAGTCAAACCACCGGTTTTCCTGACCTCCACCTTTGCATTTCGCTCGGCCGAGGAAGGTGCAGAATTCTTCGATGTCGTGTCAGGTCGTAAACCGACTCCGCAGGACTCATCAGCCGGCCTGGTCTACAGCCGTTTCAATCATCCCAACCTCGAAATCGTCGAAGATCGCCTCGCGCTGCTGGATGGCTCAGAAGCCGCCGCAATTACATCCAGTGGAATGTCCGCCATCAGTGCTGTTTTGTTTGCGTTCCTGCGCCCAGGGGATCAACTGATACAATCGGCGCCGCTGTACGGTGGTACTGAGACTCTGATTAGCAAGATTCTCTCGGTTTGGGGCATCGGTTCTCATGGTTTTGACGACGGCCTGTCCATGCAATCCATTGCAAATGCACTGGAAACTGCTGCCTGCAAGGGGCCAGTAAGGATTTGCTATATCGAGACTCCGGCTAACCCGACCAACTCACTGATCGACCTGGAAGGGTTGCGCAAGGAAATAGACGCTTTCGAAACGCGCCATAGCTACCGGCCAATCATTGTCTGCGATAACACCCTGCTCGGGCCTATCTTCCAGAAGCCAATTAAACACGGTGTTGACCTATGCGTATATTCGCTGACCAAGTATGTGGGTGGACACAGTGACCTTGTTGCCGGAGGCATCACGGGCACCAAAGAGCTGATCAGCAAAATACGCAGCGTTCGCAGCTCGTTCGGTTCGCAACTCGATCCGCATTCCTCATGGATGATCTCCCGCTCGATGGAAACGCTCGTCCTGCGCATGAAAGAGGCCGCAAGAACCGGCACCGTGATCGCTCGCTGGTTGGCCAGCAACCCCCACCAGAAAGTCGTCGTTCTGCATCCAGAGCTTATTGAGGATGGCAGCTATCAGGAGGTCTACCGCCGGCAATGCACGGGCCCTGGCTCAACCTTCTCGTTCGTACTGGACGGCGGTCGCGAACGGGCCTTCCGCTTTATCAACGCCCTGCATCTTTTCAAGTCGGCTGTCAGTCTCGGAGGCACTGAGTCCCTGGTTTGTCATCCAGCTTCGACCACACAATCGGGTGTGCCGCAGGCTCTGCGCAGTAAAGCAGGGGTGTCCGAGGGGTTGATCCGGATCTCGATTGGCCTCGAGCACGAGGAAGACCTGATCGCTGATCTGGATAATGCTCTGCGTCATTGCTGAGCATCTGAGGAAAACAATGAGAAGCTGAAAAAATAGGCTGACGGGGGACTGAGTCTGAACAGCAAATGGTAGATATCAATCCCCCGAAATACTGGGTTCGCTGGAGGTGTTTGATACGTCGACCTGTCCACCAGCACGAGACATAGTACTGCTGACTGTGGTCGGCTTGCTGGTGACAGTGGTCATACCTTCGGAATATGCCCGTTGACCCTGCGGGCGTGGGCCGCACAATGCGTCTCACCCAGATGGGAGAGTTGAAGATCATCCTTGCCCAAGAGGCCTTGGCGGATGCAGCTCCGCCGCGAGCAATAGCTCCAGCTCCAGCTCCAGCTCCAGCTCCGCAGATTGCGCAAATCCAACCCGCTGTACAACCTGCAACTCAGCCAGTCCGAAAGTCTACTAAGCACTAAAAACAGATCAAATACCCGCTCCAACAGAACCTCAACTATCTACGCAGCTGTGCCGGACTTACTCCAAGGCGTTGCCTGAACGTGGTCGCCATATGCGCCTGGGAGTTAAAGCCGCAGGTGTGGGCGATCTCCGCCAGTCTGGCTGTCGAGTCGCGCATCAGTGCACGGGCCTTGGCAAGGCGTCGGTCGATCAGGTAACTGTGCGGACTTTTGCCCGTTGCGTTCTTGAAGGCTCGAATGAAATAGCCTTCGGATAATCCCAGTAACCCCGCCATCGCCTGTATTCCCAACTGGCCGTCGAGGCCTGCATCGATGAACTCGTCGAGTAGACGCATCCGGCTACCGGTTATCGAACCTTGAGGGGGCGCCGACCATGTTTCGTTGTCCTGCGCCTGTTCAGCCAATGCGAGTGCCCAGACCTCCCAATCGTCCTCCACAGAGGCTTGTAACAGCGCGGCGCGCATGCGCAGCGCCAGGGTAATGGCCTGTGGATCAATGCGATTGTTGAATGCACGGTCTCCTGCCAATGCAACACCGTCGGTGCGCATGACCCGCAGGTATTCACCGCCCTTGGGGGATTCGGACAACACGTCACAACCTGCGGGGACGAATGCCAAACCATTGGGCGTGGCGTCGAAGGGATACACTCGGTCGCTGCCGATGGCGTGCAGGCCTCGCTGGCTATCGAAAGCAAAGCCGATCGTAGCCTGGGTTGCTACATATCGGGCCGCGTAAGCAGCGCCGGGTAGCAACTCGATCAACCATGGTCCGGCCTCGGCACGACGGACCGGTTCAGGAAGGAGCGGGGGCAGGAGGCGGTTTCGATGGCTCATGAACACCATAGTAATAAAGAGGGCACGCAAAAGTCAGGTCAGTTTTCTGAAAGCCGGCGTGAGGCGCCCGTGCCTAGACTGGGCAAAATCCACGGGAGACAACTCATGTACAGACTGACCCGCGACGATATCGAACAAGCGGCTTGCCATGTTTATCAGGTAATGCCTGCGACTCCCCAGTACGCCTGGCCTCTGCTGGCCGAGCGGTTGGGTTGCACTGTGTGGGTCAAACACGAAAACCATACACCTACCGGTGCTTTTAAAGTGCGTGGGGGCATTACCTTCATGCACTGGCTCAAACGCGCGCACCCGGACGCCAAGGGTATTGTCGCCGCTACCCGCGGCAACCACGGTCAGAGCCTGGCGCTGGCAGCGGGCGCGCTGGGTTTGAGAGCGATGATTGTAGTGCCGGAAGGTAATTCGGTAGAAAAGAACAATGCCATGCGCGGCTTAGGCGGCGAAGTGGTCGAGCGTGGGCGCGATTTTGATGAAGCCCGTGAAGAGGCCGCGCGCCTGGCGCAAGTGCATGGCCTCTATTTGGTTCCGCCGTTCCATGCCGAGTTGGTCAAAGGCGTGGCCACTTATGCGCTGGAACTGTTCAAGGCCGCGCCGAATCTGGATACCGTCTACGTACCGATTGGCTGTGGATCCGGGATTTGTGGGGTGATCGCCGCCCGCGATGCGTTGGGTCTGAAAACCCAAGTGGTGGGCGTGGTGTCCAGTGAGGCAGCGGCAGCCAAGTTGTCGTTTGAAGCGGGAGAAATCCTTGAAACCGCTACGGCGAATACCTTCGCTGACGGCTTGGCCGTGCGTAAACCGATTCCCGACGCCTTTGCCATCTACGGGACGGCTGCCGCACGCATCATATCCGTCAGCGAGGAGCAGATTGCCGAGGCCATGCGTGTGTATTACACCGACACCCACAACCTCGCGGAAGGGGCCGGTGCGGCGGCCTTGGCAGCGCTGATGCAGGAACGTGAAACGATGCTGGGAAGAAGGGTTGGGGTGATTCTATCCGGCGGGAATGTAGATCAATCGGTGTATGCAAGAGTGATTGAGTAAAAAGACCACGCCAGGGAGGGTGAGTAATTGCATGGACTTGACCACCCATTTGCATTCGACTTGACCAGTGCACATGAGCGCCATGACTGGCTAGACTCGACCTGTTGGCGCCGACGCCGAACTGACCCAGTTACCGAGATCTATCTGACCCAGTCTGATTCCTCGCGATCCATCGCCTTTGCTGGATTTGTGCCGATTTGGAGGAGGGGCTGTCTTGCGTCAGCATATGGGTCAATTCGGCGTCAGCGACAACATTTCAGTGCTCTAAACAGCGACTCCGGGTAGGGATTATCGTTGCTGACTCGCAGGATGCCCAGTTCGTAAATTTTCCTCAAAGTGGTAGGCGCCGGCGTGGACGCAGGCACTCAGGCTGAAATAGCCACGTATAGGCTGCTGATCGATGGCTAAAAAAATAAGTGATGGGGATTGTGCCGATGACCGCCCTAGCATCAGCCAAGGGCAGTCTATTCGACGATGTGAGCCTAGGCGTTACAGGTAACCTTGTTCGGCCAACGACACGCAACCTTCATGGCCCACCACTACATGATCCAATATTCGGGTGCCGATCATGTTGAGGGCGTTCTTGAGGGTGGTGGTCAGTATGCGATCGGCTTGGCTGGGCTCTGGGTCGCCGGAGGGATCGTTGTGAACCAGAATCACTGCCGCGGCGTTGTGATCCAGGGCGATTTTGACCACCTCCAGAGGGTACACGCTGGCACCATCCAGCGTGCCTCTGAACAGCTCCCGAAACCCGATAACCCTGTGTTTGGTATCGAGTAGTAACAGAGCAAAGACTTCGTACTCATGGTACTGCAGCAGTGTTTGCAGGTGGCTGAAGACCTCCTTCGGCTCTGTCAGTGCCCGGCCTTTAGACAGGCGACTCATTGCCAGTTGTTGCGCCATACGCAGGATGTCAGCTTCGCTGACAGGGGATTCCATTACGTAGGTGTTGGTCGTTTCACCTGCTTGGAGTTTGTGATATTTCATGCTGGTATTCCTGTTCGAATGAGGGAGCGCGCAAGGAAGGTTGAGAAGGGCATCACTGGGCCGAAGGCCTGCTGTGTTGCCGCGTGGCTTGCGACTCCAGCTTTTGGGCGAGCGAGGATTTCGCAGGCGCTGCCAGTTGGGTTAGGTGCTGTACAGTGCCGGGCTGATCTTCCAGGACGGGGAAAAACTCCTCGACGACGGCACCGGTGTCCTCCTCGCTGTCCTCGAAGGCCCCATTGTTAAAGCCCTGCTGGGCCGCGTGATCCAAGGCGCTCTGGTCAAAGCCGGAGGCTTGCCGGGCTTCGTCCAATTGCTTGGCTTCCAGCAAGGCGTCTTCTAGGCTCAGCCCGCTGCGCACTGTGATGTCCACGTAGAAGATCGGCGTGCCATGGCTCTGGCGGGTGGATTTGCCACGTAGACGCAGCTCCAGCGGCAGACAAGCCAGGCGATCGCCGGAGATGGCTTGTAGGTAGTGCAGACGTGCCGCCAGGGTGCGGATGCTGTTAAAGCCCGTGGTCCGAAAGACAAAGCTACCCAGCGGGTCATCGTCACCAATCACCACGTTCAGCCGTCCGTAAGGTTTGCAGGCATTGCCTTGAGCCAGTGAACAGCCATCGGGTGAAGGACAGGGCAACGATTGCATGCCGTCCTTGGTCAGACGCTTGCAGGTCTCACCATTGCCTACGCACAAAGGCCTGCCAGTGTTTCGGTCGAACAAGCTGTAGTCAGCGCGAAAGTTAAGATCCGGCTCGTTGAACAGCAGCCGAATCGGAATGCTGCGCAGCTTGCCGTCCTGGCCATTGCGAAGTTCTTCGTTAAGGGGATGCAGCAACCAGCCGTCGCGGTTTTGTACCTGCGAGGTAATGGTGAACTGATCATCTTTCTCCGGCAGACGTTTGCCGTTTTTCTCGACGACCTTGCCGATGGAAATGCGCCCGAGCACGGGCGGGGTGATAGCCAGACCTTTGAGCATGGGAGTTCTCCTGCATCTGAAATAAAAACGCCACCGAGACCGCGTAAACTGCCAGGGTGGAGTCGGAGAGAAAGGGCATGGGAATAAGGGAGAAGCGAGCAAACGTTCAGGCCAGCAGAAAACGCCGACTGCCGGTTTTTGTGGTTGCGTAGCGCACTTGCAGATAGGGTTTTTCTTTCAGTAGGCGTGGGATATCCAGGGCCATGCTGTCTTTGGCTTTCTTCCAGGTAATACAGCCGGTGGCGAAGGTCGCCCGGCTGGCCTCGCCCATGGCCTGTTGCAATGTTTGCTTGAGCTGGGCTTCCTGCTTCTCCTGCCGAGCAATCGACTCACGTACGCTCTGCAATGCGGTAAAGGTCGTACAGAGCTGCATGTCCTGGCTGAAGTCCACGCTCTGGCCACTGTCCTGTGGATAGAGGCAGCGCAACGCCTGCTCCGCTGAGGCAGATCCGTCTGCCGGCGGCGGGGTATCACTGACGACGTAATCCCAGAACAGCCGCTCCAAGTCGACCAGCCGAGCAATCAGTGAGTCGTCGCGTTCGATACGATGGGTTTCCAGGTGCTGACCACCGAGTAGTACCGCCACATCAGCGGCCTGCTTACCGGTGACGGCGAGCTGGTGCATGACTTGCAATTGCACATACTCGGGCACACCTTCTTTCCAGAGGCGTGCGCCGTTTATGCCGGCGGTTTTGCATTCGAGAATCTGCACGTCTGAGGCACCGATCACCTCACGGTCGATGTTGGCCAGCATCCAGGGAAGTTTGGGATCAGGATGCTGCAGCACCGCATTGACCCGCCGCACCCGGTGACCACTGCGCCGGGTGTAATGCGCTGCCACGATAGGCTCCAAAATGTTGCCCCAGTAAGCCGGGCTCTCCTCATCTTGCGGATCGAGCTTGGGCAGTGCGGTATCGCGGCCGGTTTTCTCCAGCCACAGTTCCAGCTGGGACTTGTAAGGGTTCAGGCCCACCGCAGCGGCGGCGTCCGAGCTGCCGATGCCCTGTTTACGTACGGCCAACCAGTCCTCGCGCGGCAGTTGTTTAGTCCCCACCAGACGTAAGGCAGGACGGGGTTTGCTGCTGGGTTGTTGCAGAGTTTGTGTGCCCATGATGTTTTCCTGTGCGGCATAAAAAACGCCCGGCCAGCAGAAGCTGACCAGGCGCTTTAATGATTAAGTAAGTGAGTGGAGCTAGGCGGCGAGTTGCAATGCAGCCTGCAGGGCGCGTTGTTTGATGACAGCCCCTTGGCCAAACCAGGCCGAGTCCATGCGGTATTCGGTACTTCGGGCACGCCGCTCGTGATCAACGTATTCGGTCACCGCATTGAGCAAACCCCAGGCGGTTCCTTGAGCCGATACCAGTGTGGCGCCACGTCCCTGACCTTCATACAGGCTCTGCACCTTGCGCAGCGCCCGCTCGTTAGGAAGTACTGCGGGTAACGGACTATTGGGGCTGGCATCACACAATACGTTCATGAAAAACCCCAAGGCCTCGTGCCATTGAACCTTGCGTTCAGACAGGATTCGCATGCGGTGCATGAAGTCGTCCCACTGGGAGACGGCTATACCTAACTGCTTCTTCACCACTTGCGGATCAAAGCGGGTGTTGTGCGGCACTTTGATTGCCCGGGTCGTTCCATCAAGAGCGATGGTCAACGTGTTGTTGCAGACCACTCGCACCGTGGTGGGGGTTGCGGTGGTGGCCAAGGTGCCGTCACAGGAAGTGGCCAGCAGCAGGTAACCATTGACCTGATCGTTGCCCTTCAAAGCAGTGGATTGGCCAGTACGGGCCAAGGCCCAGAACTTACGACCACCTTTCAATACTCCGGCGGTTTCCAGCTCGTAGCCGGAGACCTCGGTCAGATCCCGATAGAACTCTAGGACTTCACGCGGTTGTACGATTTGGTAGCGGTTGGAGACCACAGACAGCGCAGCTTTGGTGTCGGAGCGATACAGCACTTTTTGTTCCGGGAACGAGTGGATGGTGCCGAGATGACCGACAGCATCTGCCATGAAACGCACGGGCGATTCTTGAATCTTCCAGTCCATGCCTGCTTCACGCTGCCAGACTTCGAGCGGTTGTTGGGGCGACAGGCAACTGCCCAGGCCATGCCAGGGCGTTGCGCCAACGTAAGCCATTTGTTCGATGAGGTGAGCCATGGGAATGATTCCTTGCGAATGAAGGGAAAAGAGCGTCGTTTCATCAACAAGCGACGCCTGTTCACAACGGCTTAACGGTGGACGCTGAAGCTGTAACCACACTGCAGGCACTGGTAGTTGTTCAGCACCTTGTCATCCATCTGTGCGCCCAGCGTGGACCCGGCTATCCCGCCAGCCACGCCGCCAAACAGTCCCCCGAGAAGTGCACCAGCAATACTGCCAATGGCGATCCCTACTGGCCCGCCGACCACACCCAACACCGCACCAACTTCTGCGCCCGACAGGGCTCCGGCGGCACCACTGGCCGCGCCGCCCGCAGCACCAATCAACCCTCCTGCTTGTTTGCCAATATTTTTCGTAACGACACGTCCAGAGTTACAGCTGGGGCACGGGGTATACATATTCAGATCCTCTAAAGTGATGAGCTTGTTTGCCCAAAAGCAGGCGTATCCCCGACAGCATTAGATACCGTGGGGCGTTCATCGGAGTGATATAGGTCTGAGATTATTTTGATTGAACTCATATCGGTTGACTGCGCTACGGCAAAGCCGTGAAAAACCAGCCTTTTGGAACCCTCAACGACATGAATACGGCAGTGCTGTAAGTTTTTACAGGTCAGCGGTATGGGATGTCTAAATAACTAAAAGCGCTGATGGCACACAGCAATCGACTCATACGCTTTATTCTGAATGAAAAATGGAATCTTTTTAGAGTTGAATAAGTGGATATTCTTATTGTAGTTCTGGGGATTGAATTTTCACTGAGCCTATTTCTCGGGATTTTTTGCAGGTACGGCATTGCTGTTGTTACGGTTAAAGTAGTATGTATCTAGCACGCTCTGTAATTATGACTAATAATCAGCATAGTTGTCATTGAGTGTTGAGTCTTCCATAGCACTCACCTGATGGGTGTGTGCTGATAGATACCTACAAGCCTAGCTCGCCATAAGCAGCAATAACGTATGGCGTGACTACAAGTCAAAGCCCTTTGAAAGTTGTTATCAGCGTATAAGCCGAAGCAAGGTGCCGAATTGCACCTGGTGTTGTGTTCCTCCCGGTGGATCCTTAATGCACTGCCTACAGGAAATCGATCATGTTTCAGCATCAACCCAAACGTCATCCCAGCAATACTAGTCTGAAGTTACATTACGATAATAAATACCGTGGGTTTGCCGTGCAGCAGCAGTTGGCCCATGGTCCGTTGATTGAGAACTACCTAGAGCGTGGCTTGGAAACTTTGCTGCACTGTCTCTCGGTACAGTCCCGTACCTTAGTCTGTCGGGTGGATTTACGTTATCCCGTTGGGTTGATGCCTTCCGATGCGCTCATCAGTAACGAGGTGATGACTCGCTTCTTCTACCAGTTAAATAAGGAGTTGGCCTGGGCAGATACCAAATACTCGACTGAAATTCGCTATATCTGGTGTCGGGAGCGCAACAGCAGCGAGGCACCCCATTATCACCTCATGCTATTGCTCAACTACGACGCCATTGGAGGCTTAGGTAACTACGGGCCTAGCGCAGACGGCACTTACAGCAGGGATAACTTGTTTCATCGCGTCGTGCGCGCTTGGGCGTGGGCAATTGGGTGTGCTGCACACGACATGTCAGGGTTGGTGCATGCCTGCCAGGACAAACTCAGTGGCCAGGTTTATCAATGTCTGGAGCGGCGCTTTCCTGATTCACTCAAACAAGTGGTCTACGCCATGAGCTATTTGTGTAAGGAGTACAGCAAGTCACAGGAGCTGAGGCAGGGCTTTGCAGTGTTTACCACCAGCCGAATCTGAGTGCGGTCAGATAGGTGTTCAATGTGCCTATTGTATGGTGCGGCAATGCCGCACTGTTCCTCACCAGAAAAGGAGTCTTTCGCATGAGCTACAGCGAGCATTGGCGCCGTGAGTTTCTCACTCGGCACCCTGAGTATGAAAGTCAGTCACAGGTAAGTTCGCAAGAGGCAGTGCAGCCGCCTGCGCCTGTAAGTTTCGTATTTCCCTTATCTACTTTTACAACGGCTAACTCTGAATTCTCGAATCAACTTCCTCAGCAAGGGCCCAGGAGACAACATATTCCCACGCAGGACCGCTCGATATCTTCAGACATCCTCAGGCAAGTATGTTGTTTACGTCAACGACTGAAGCTAACCCAGCAGGACCTAGCCAAACAGTTGGGGATCAGCTCTCGCACGCTGCAGGACTGGGAGCAGGGGCGCCGACAGCCAAGCGGACCTGGTAGGGCCTTACTACTGCAATGGGTTGACCAGCAGGCGGCTCATGGCTGCTGAATTATTCAAGCGAAGGGTGCAGCCGAAAGGGGGGCTTGAGCGGATGTAGGGGGGAGTGCGGCTGCTATTTTTGCTACTAATAGCAAAAATAGCAGCCGCAGTGGACCCTGGCAGATTCGATGGGGTGAAATCGCCAAGCACAAAATGCACGGCGATGTCTATAGATCTGCTTAGGGGGATGTGGCGTTTAGCACCTTCGACGACTTGGGGTGGCAGGGGGTTTAAAGTCCTTTTCATCGAATCCGTAGTCGAAGAGGGTGTAGAAATGATCAAAGAAAACAGTAATAAACTAATGTTAAGAATTTTGCGTATGCGGCAGTTGCGAGAGCGTCTCGGGCTGAGTACGTCGACCATCTACGATCGCTTAAATCCAATGTCGCCCAGGTACGACTGCAGTTTTCCCCGGCCGATTAAGTTGGGGGCGTCAGCTGTAGGTTGGATTGAGGAAGATGTTTGTCGGTGGATTGAGTCCCGAATTGCAGAAAGCCGAAATGTTTACAGCGTGAATTCTTGAGAGGAGTGGTTTATGAGTTTTTCTAATGGTGTGTCAAGTTGGCTTCCTGTTCCAGGAGGAGCATTTCCAAGGTCTATGGCTTTGCCGATTATCGGGGGCGCAGTAGATGAAGCTGAGCGCAATATAATGGCCCCGCGAGCACTTATTTATTCAGCTGCATTACCAGCCATGGCGAATGCGGTTCAAGGTTTAATTGATGTCTGTAAACCAAATGGCCAAATCGGTCCGGTATCAATAATGGTGCTCACGGTGGCCAACTCTGGGGAGCGAAAGTCGACCGCAGAGAATGTATTTATGGGAGGCGTTCGGCGCTTTCAGGATGAGATGGATGTGATTTATCAATCAGAGCTCTCTGATTGGCGTGCGAAACAGTCGATCTGGGACGCTCGTCGAAAGGCTATCTTGAAAGAAACTCTACTATTGGATCAGTCGGAGGGGGGTGATCCGAATAAACAACTCATGGAGCATCAAGCCTGTGCGCCGATCAAGCCTAGACGCTTCAAGTTGCTGTACGAAGATGCTACCTCAGAGGCGTTGTTTCTTGGTTTGCACCAGAACATTCCAGTAGCTGGACTTATCTCCAGTGAGGGTGGTGGCGTGCTGACGGGTAAGGCATTCAATGACCTCTCAAAACAGAATGCGCTATGGAGCGGGGATACCATAACGGTTGATCGTGTGTCGGCTGAAAGTTATGAGGTCAGAGGACGGTTGACGGTATCGTTAATGGTTCAAGAAAGTTCCTTTTTTAGCTATATGGAGAAAAACGGTGAAAAATCACGTGGGTCTGGCTTGTGGGCTAGGTTTTTGGTTTGCAGTCCAGAGTCTACTCAGGGGACTCGGTTTATTACGGAAGGCGCCGCGCGCTGGGATTGTTGTGACAGGTTTTCTGAGCGCGTCGGCGAGATCCTTAAAAGCAGTGTTGAGTTTCTAGCTGACCCCAAGAAGCCGAAGTTGGTGGTTAGGTTTTCTCAGGCGGCGATTCACCGGTGGGTCAGTATTTTTAATGGCGTGGAGGCGCAGATTAAGCCGGGAGGGCGATATTTTGGTATGGGGGATCATGCTTCCAAGTTGGCAGATAATATCGCCAGGGTTGCTGCTATATTTCATTTCTTCGAGAAAAAAGATGGAGACATAGCTGTGGAAACCTTGGAGGCAGCTATCGATGTTTGCTTTTGGTACTCCGATGAGTTTTTACGGATGTTTTCATTGCCACCTCAAGACGAAGCCGATGCTCTGGAATTGGATGATTGGTTGCAATTAAAGCGTGAGTCCGGTGAGCGGTATGTGGCAAAAAACTTAGTTCTGCAAAAGGGACCTGGTCATTTGCGAAAAGTGAAGCGTCTAGATCCTGCTATTGAGGTACTCGTAGCTCAGGGGAAGGTGTTGATGTGTAAATTTGAAAATGTCACATACCTTGATCTTTTTCCTGAACGCTCCATGAGCAACATGAATACTAGATGTGTTCTTTCCCCTTTGAAGACTTCAATTTAGGGGTGTGGTATGCAGAGGGCCTGATGGTGCCGTGTAGCGCTAAGCTATGTTAGCGCGCTCAGCCATGAGGAAATAATCCGCAATCGTCAGCCATTACTGGGCGATCGTATGCCTGTTGCTACTTGTGAATTGAGAACGTCACCGTCACGGTGGCGTTTTCATTTAGATTAATATCGCTCATTGGGCGTTTTGAATGACGTCATTTACAGACCGGGCCTCTGTTAGCCGCTCTAGGTAGATTTGCAGTTGATCCATATCGCCAGTGGTCTCCAGCGTTTCAATTGCTGACCTCGGCAGCGCTCCAAAGCGCTGTTTAAGTTGCAAAGCTAACGCTGTTCTCACACCCTCAATCCGGCCTGTGGTACGTGCTGCGTCGACATCCATCTGGCGCGACTCTTCCGTGTCTCGCGAGGGAAATGAATGACGCAGGATATGCCCGAGTCTTTCGCGGTCTGTCTGCCGTCGGTTGCTGCGTTTACCGATGTTGGCAAAGTCGAACAGAAGTTCGCGGACCTCATGCTTCAAATCGTCGATATTCGTGATATCAAGCATTTCGAATTCGCGGTTCGCTTTGTAAATGCGCGTAGCCATCGTATCGGCGACTTCAGTCTTATTACTATTCGCGAGGACAGGTTTGTTGTAGAGCATGCCTTTGACCATGGTGCGAATAAGCTGGGAAGTCATCTTGCTGGAGGGTTGCTTGTTTTTGGCGTGACCTCCTTGGGCCGCGCGTACACCATAGTGTTTGCCCTCTAGGTTCTTGAGTACTTCTAGCATCGCCAGGTGCCGATTGGCCAGCATCAAGGCCGTGATCATATCCTGCAAGTAATGCTCATAGGCGGCGGTTGGGGCCGGCGTACTCTGTGGTGGCATCTGTTTGTCGTGGATAAACTGCACATAGACTGCTTGACGCAGGGCCGTCTCGGCATGTTCGACCAACTGTTCTTCAATCGCGACTTGGCCCTGCCGGATAGTCAGGTCGACCTGTTTATCCTGGCGAGGTTGTATCTCAAAACTTCTCATCCTTTCATACAGCGACTGCAATTGTTGATTTCGTGCGGGGGGAGGGGTGCCTAGCTGATTGAACACGCTCTCTACGACATTTCCAGCTTGAGTGAGCAGCATTGCCAGCGTGCCTACGTTCGGTCTTTCTGGGCTAGTCTGGCTGTAATTGCGGAATGACACGGGCACATCCCTATCCTGGATATTGAAGCGACAGGGTAGCAGCGATGCTCAGATTGCGGTGCGTTTCAGTGCGCGTGCTTCAGGCATGTTTTCGTAAGGGCGACTATCGACATCTATCCAATCCAAGTAGTGGTAGCGCATTGCTAGAGCGCTTCCAGCCCTATGCTGTTTCTACCGCTGGTCATCAGTGAGAGTTTGCAGTGGTTGATTGGGGGTCAAGTAGTGAGCCCATTCGCTCATCAGGGCGCGTCGTTTATCTAAAAAATCAGTGCGAGAGTAAGCGCCTTCTGTTTGGTCGCGCTCGTCGTGAGTGAGTGCCATTTCACAAGCTTTGCGAGGGTAGCCCCTACGCCACGTCTACGAGCGCGTAGCCATGCCATGTGTGTCTCAGTATTCCATCGTGAGTGAAGCGAACCTCACCCCTCGGGTTGGCTCAGCTTCACTTAAATAGTACATTTAATAGTACATCTATCGGTTGCTATGCAGTGGGTCGCCAGTAAATACGGCATGTTATTGGTCGTATGCGATTCCTGTCTCGGGCACCATTCCCCCGTTTATTTCACCTTTCTGCTCAGATCATCCACCTCGCGTTTGAGCTGATTCAGTTGATTGTCTTGATCGCTGACTTCCCGCTTCAGGCTGGACAGGTCGCTGGAGCTTGAGCTGGAACTCGATCCAGCACTGCGCTTGAGGTCTTCGACCTGGCTGGCGAGTCTTTTGAGGTCATTATCCTGTTCGTCGACTGAGCGCTTGAGACTGGCCACTTCGCTGGAACTGGAACTGGAGCTGGAGCTCGAACTGCTGCTGCGTTTGAGGTCGTCCATCTGACTGGCGAGCTTTTTCAGGTTGTTATCCTGCTCGCTGACGTTGCGTTTGAGATCAGAAACTTCGCTGGAGCTAGAGCTGGAACTCTGGCCACTGTTGCGCTTGAGCTCGTCCAACTGCTTGGCCATGGCGACCAGGCCGTTTTGCTGTTCGCTGACGGTACGCTTGAGGTCCGTCATTTCGCTGGTGTTGGTGCTGGAGCTCGAACCGCTGTTGCGTTTGAGTTCGTCCATTGCCTTGGCGAGATTTTTCAGGCCGGTTTCGTGTTCGCCGAGGGTACGCTTGAGGTTGGTCACTTCGCTGGCGTTGGAGCTGGAACTGGAGCCGTTGTTACGCTTGAGCTCTTCGATGAGGCGCGCTTGTTCACTGACGGTTTTCTTCAGCTCTTCCAGATCAGCCGTATTGGTTTTTATGGTTCTTTGTAATTTCTCCACATCCTCGGTACTGACGCTGGATCTGACCATCACGTCTTTGCCGTAATAGTTGTGGAAAGCGAGAAATTTATCGGAAGTCGAAGCGCTGTCGGTGTTGTACTCCAAGGCTTGAGCGGTATTTGACAGCGCCAGGCTGCCAAGAAGAAGGGCAGCCGTGCCAGCAGAGAGAAGGGCAGACGAACATTTGGTAAGACCGGACATCACTAGGGTTCCTTGTGAAGTGCTTATATGGCACATCGCTATGACTTTACCTTTTACGTGTTGTTCCTGCGACGCGAGACAAAATTTTCAGAAAGGTTCCTCCAGTCTTTTTTTGTAGATTTGATGTAAAAGTCCATATAAATCGGCAAGCAAACGTCCTATATTCGAAGCTTGCACAAGCACCGCTTTGCAGTTTTCAGATGATCCCCGAATGGTTCTGAAGGCCAGATAAACCGGGCTTCAACCGGTTTTTTGCGTCAGAGAGATCCTTGATGATCCAGATCCATCTTCCATTCCCCAGATCAGCGAGAACGACATGACCGTTAAAGAATTGACCCAGGAAGCCAGGCACGCAGAAGCGCTGAAGAAGTACGTGCTGGACGCGCCTGAATTGATGGACGAAATCAAAGACCTGCCCGCCGATGATCAGAAAGACCAGATCCAGTGGGCGTTCGAGGACGAGGCCGAGGCCCAGGGCTTGCAGCCGTGGGAATTGACGCTCAAGTACACTTCGACCCCGGAAGAGTACGAGGCTGCACGCCTGGCACTGCACAAGGAGGCGGCCGAGGTGTTGGGCGTTGAGTGGGAAGAGTACTGCGAGATGAACAATCTGGTGGTCTGACAAAAACGCCAGCCTGAACAAGGCTGGCGTTTTTCGTTCTACAAGGCTCGATCAGAGGCTTAACCGCATCGACAGATCGACAGCCTTCACGTCCTTGGTCATCGCGCCAATCGAGATGTAATCCACCCCGGTTTCGGCGATGGGCAGCAGCGTGCTTTCGTTGATCCCGCCACTGGCTTCCAGTTTTGCCTTGCCTGCGTTCAGACGCACGGCTTCGCGCATGTCATCCAGGCTCAATTCATCGAGCATGATGATGTCGGCACCCGCCGCCAGCGCTTCTTTGAGCTCATCCAGGCTTTCCACTTCGATCTCCACCGGTTTACCCGGTGCAATCTTGTGGGCGGCGTTAATGGCTTCCGGGATGCCACCGCTGGCAGCGATATGGTTTTCCTTGATCAGGAAGGCGTCGTAAAGGCCGATACGATGGTTATGGCAACCGCCGCAGGTGACGGCGTACTTTTGCGCCAGACGCAAGCCAGGCAGGGTTTTTCGGGTGTCGAGCAGCTTCACTTGAGTATTGGCGACAAAGTCCGCCAGGTATTGCGCACGCGTGGCCACGCCCGACAGCATTTGCAGGAAGTTCAGCGCGCTGCGTTCGCCGGTGAGCAGTGAGCGCGCCGGACCTTCCAGGTGGAACAGAATCTGATTGGGTATTACCCGCTCGCCATCCTTGACCTGCCAATGCACCGCAACCCGCGGGTCCAGTTGCCGGAACACAGCATCGACCCACGCCGTGCCGGCAATGACGGCGGCATCACGGGTGATGATGGTGGCTTTTGCCAGGCGCTCGGCCGGGATCAACTGTGCGGTGATATCGCCGCTGCCGATGTCTTCACGCAACGCACGGCGTACGTTGGCTTCGATTTCGGCAGTCAAATCGGCGAGGCGTAGATTCGGCATAACGGACTCCACAAACAAAGTGCCCCGATTATAGGGCCATGGCACGAATCAACCCAAGGTGTCCGAGGTGTTCCGTTGACGCTGAGGGCTGCAATTGGTCGATTCGCTGGCTAAGTCGATGCCCGCCTGCAGCGTCTATTTCAGTGCGAAGCGCCGACTCAATGGCGGCAAGTGATCGCGTCCCGAGGGGCTATCGCGGCATACTGAGCGCCAACACAGACTTCGTTGAAGGAACCTGTATGCAGTTGGACCTCGCGAGCGGTTGGTGTCAGGACGTGCATGTATGCCTCTCACCCAACCACAATGCGCGCCCCTCGGGCGAAATTTCCCTGCTGGTGATCCACAACATCAGCTTGCCGCCTGCGCAGTTCGCCACTGGCAAAGTGCAGGAATTCTTCCAGAATCGTCTGGATGTCACGGAGCATCCTTATTTTGAAGGCATTGCTGACTTGCGGGTGTCGGCCCACTTTCTGATTGAGCGTGACGGTACTGTCACTCAGTTTGTCTCTTGTCTTGATCGGGCTTGGCATGCTGGTGTTTCAAGTTTCGAGGGCCGGGAAACCTGTAACGATTTTTCCGTGGGCATCGAGCTCGAAGGCACGGATGATCTGCCGTTCACTGATGCTCAATATCACGCGCTGACAGCTTTGACCCGCCAACTGCAAAGTGCTTATCCCGGCATCACCGCGCAGCGTATTTGCGGACATAGCGACATTGCACCGGGGCGCAAGACCGATCCAGGACCCGCGTTCGACTGGGCACGCTATCGCGCAGCCCTGGCAAAAGAGGAAGGACAATGAGTTTTCTGGTGTTGCTGTTGGCGGTATGGATCGAGAAATTCTCGGCCCTGCGTCATCGGGTCCAGCGTGATGGCGGTTGGGTGCGCGAGCTGAACAAGCTTGAGGTCACGCCACGTCTGATCGACCGGCCATGGTTGATATTGGTCATCCTGGTGTTGTTGCCGGTCGCGCTGCTGGGCTTGCTGCTGGTGGTGCTGGATCCGGTGGCTTACGGTCTGCTGGCGTTACCGGTGCATTTGCTGGTGGTGATTTACAGCCTGGGACGCGGTGACTTGCTGGCCGGTCTCGGTCCGTTTCGCGATGCCTGGCGCCGCGAAGACCTGCAAGCTGCCGCGCATGTGGCCAAACGGGACCTGGATATTTGCGCCGACAGCGGCGAGCAATTGCTGGAGCGGGTCGAAGCGCACTTGCTGTGGGAGGCCTACCAGAGTTTCTTTGCGGTGATTTTCTGGTACTTCCTGCTCGGACCGGTCGCGGCCCTGAGTTATCGCCTGTTGGCGCTGGCCGAAGAGCATGGGCAGAACCCGGGCGTGGTCGAACGCGCGGCACAATTGCGTCATGCCTTTGATTGGGTACCGGTGCGGTTGCTGGCGGCGAGTTTTTCGCTGGTCGGCAATTTTGTCGCCGTTAGTCGGGTGATGTTGCATGAGTTGCTGAACTGGAACATCAGCGCCGCCCAGTTGATCGAGAAGGTTGGGCTGGTGGCCGGTGAAATTCCTGCACCGGTCGTCGGGCCGGATGGCATCAACAATCTGGACCGGATCTGGGAGTTGCTATTGCGCGCGGCAGTGCTCTGGTACGCCGGTTTCGCGCTGTGGACCGTCCTGCCGTAACCCATCGATGCCTGTAGCAGCTGGCGCTGCCTGCGTCCGGCTGCACAGCCGCCATGTATCCAAACGACGCGTTCACCCTGCCAAACCACGGTGCATGCTTCGCAGCCGCATGCAGGCTGCTGCGGGCCTGTGCCTCCTCCCGTTAACCTTAAGTTACAAAACCACCTGCCGATTTAAGATATACAGGGATAGCGCTGAATAGTGGCTATCTGCCGCTGAGCTGCGCCTGCCAAATAAAAATAAGAATGCAAAGGGAGACTTCCAGTGAAGAGCTTGCTCTATCCCGCCGTCGCGCTGATGAATCGACTGAGCTTCGGCATGAAGTTCAGCCTGATCAGTGTGCTGTTTTTGGTGCCGATGCTAGTCACCAACTTCTATCTGGTGCGCGATTCCTATCGTGAGTTTCAGGGCACACAAGTTGAACTGCAGAGCCTCGACCTGCTGGGCAGCGGCCTGACGCTGCGGCGAGACCTGGAAACCCTGAACAATCTGGTGCAGATCAACGTCACACTCGGGCAGTCTGGCAAGGCCGGCAATATCGAGTCGCAGATCGGCACGCTAGGGCAAAGTATCCTGGCGCGTCTGCAAGGACTGACGGCGATGACCACAGATCCGGAGCAGATCAGCGTTTTCAACGGCAAACGCGATGAAATGATCGCGGCGTTCAAGGCCCAGCAAGCGGAAACCTCCCTGCAAAGCAAAAGCGGAATGATCGGCAAGCTGCTTGGTAATGCGCAGATTTTCAGCCAGATCATCGCCACTCAGGCTGGCCTCAGCCGTGACAGCCAAAGCGACATGCGTCAACTGAGCGAACTGATCACCAACGTCACCCCGCCTGTGACCCAACTGTTGGGCGATGGCCGGGCGATGGGGTCCTATTCCCTGGGGCAGGGCTTTCTCAACTCGGCATCCAGCACTCGGTTCGATGAGTTGTTGGCGCAGATCGAAAAACTCCAGGGCGAATACAGCCTGAAATTGCAGGATGCACTGGGCTCCAGCAAAGCGGCGCATGAAACCCTGGCCGCTCAAGCCGATAGCAGCAAAGCCTCCCTGAAAAAAGCCAGTGAGCTGTTCGAAGAAAAAGTGGTGATGGCAGACACCCTCGATGCACCCTGGCAGGGTTTTTACGATCAAGTCACTGCCCTGATGGACCAGACCTACCAACTCAACGAAGCCACGCTGAAGTTCCTGGGTTCCCAGTTGCAGCAGCGACTGGAGCAGAACCGCACTCACATGGTCTTGCAGGCCGTGGCGTTGTCAGTGGTGTTTGTATTGATTTTTTACCTTTACGGCGGCTTCTACGCGTCCACCCGCACCACCCTCAAACGACTTGGCGCCATGATGGACACGGTCGCTGCGGGCGACATGACGGTGACCTTCCGCGCCGAAAGTCGTGATGAACTCGGTGAGCTGGGCGAGGTGTTCAACGGCACCGTGAAGAAAATCCATGACCTGATCGAACGCGTCGGGCAGACCGTCAACGAGGTCGAGCGCCAGGCCGGGCAGGTTCAAAGCGTTTCTACCCAGAGCAACCAGGCGGTGGCCGGGCAACGTAGTCAGATCGAACAGGTCGCCACTGCCATGAACCAAATGTCGGCGACCTCCCTTGAGGTGGCGCGCAGTGCCGCCGCTGCAGTCAGCAGTGCCCACAGTGTCAACGACGAGACCATCAGCGGTCGCGGGCTGGTGGCGTCCCAGCAGGGCAGCATCGCGCAATTGGCCAGCGAGATCGATCAGTCGGTGCTGGTGATCAATCAACTGGCCAGCGACAGCCAGTCCATCAGCCGCGTACTGGAAGTGATCAAAAGCATCGCCGAGCAGACCAATCTGTTGGCCCTTAACGCCGCCATCGAAGCCGCTCGGGCCGGGGAACAGGGGCGTGGTTTTGCGGTGGTGGCCGATGAGGTCCGCACGCTGGCCAAGCGCACCCAGCAATCGACCGAAGAAATCGAGCAGATGATCAGCAAGCTTCACAGCGGCGTCGGCGCGGCGGTGAAAGCCATGGGCATCAGCCATCAGGTGGCCGATGGCACGGTCGGGCAGTCGGAGAAGGTCCAGCAGGCGCTGGAAAACATCCTCGGCGCTGTCGGCATGATCGTTGACCAGAACCAGCAGATCGCCGCCGCTGTCGAGCAGCAGACTGCCGTGGCCCACGACATTGATCAGAACATCGTCGAGATCAACCGGGCCGGGGAACGGACCGCCGAAGGCGCGCACCAGACCGAAGATGCCAGCCGCGCGTTGTCCGCTCAGGTGGTGGAGCTCAAACACCTGATCAGCGCGTTCAGGGTTTGAGTAAAAGTTGTGGGAGCGAGCACGCTCGCTCCCACAGTTTTTGCGCATAATCTGTAGTAACTTTTACCTTTGTGAGTAGGTAAGGTCCTGATTTCCTGCGTGTTCAGATTTTTCGTCTTCAATGGAGGAAGATCAATCACTCTGACCTGCCCTGAGGAGGCCCGGTTATGTCGGCCGCAACAATTGGAGTCCAGGGGCATTGCGCCCATTGCGGGAGCACGCGTGTGCTCGAGGCCTGGCAACTCAACGCTATTGCTATCAACGAATCGTTTACCTGTACTCACTGCCATAAAGCCTTGCAGTTGCGTGATCCGAAACAGATCAAGCGCTTCAAGTCGCTGGACTCACTTTCCATGCTGCGGGCAAGCACGCGGGTGATGGTGTGTTCGGCGATTCTGGTGGCATTGGTCATGGAATGGATCGGGATGCTCAGCGTGGTCGAACAGCTGAATTTTTCACTGATCGCGATTCTGGCTTACTTTCTGGTCATTCAATTTGCCCGGCGCCGGCAACACATCACGTTAATTCTGGAAGCCGCCAAAGCCCACGCCGATTGATTACCAGTTGAACAGCTCGCAGGCATTGGCCGTGCTGACGGTGGCCAACTGCTCGGGGCTGATTGCCATGATTTGCGCCAATGCGCCACAGATTGCGGGCAGGTGCGCCGGGCTGTTGCGTTGACCGGGAAACATGACCGGGGCCATGTCCGGTGAGTCGGTTTCCAGCACCACGCAGTCAAGTGGCAACTCGGCGAGCACACGGTGCATGCGCAGCGCCTGCGGCCAGGTCGCGGCACCGCCCAGACCCAGTTTGAACCCGAGCTTGATGTATTCGCGAGCTTCTTCCTTGCTGCCCGCAAAGGCATGGATGATCCCGGCACGTTTCAACCGAAAGCGCTTAAGCGTGGCAATCACCGCCGCATGGCTGCGTCGAACGTGGATCAGTGCCGGAAGATGGAAGTCCGCCGCCAGTTGCAGTTGCGCCTCGAACAGCGCCTGCTGGCGCTCGCGATCCAGGGTTTCGATGAAGTAATCCAGACCGATCTCGCCCACGGCGCACACCTGTCGATGGCCGGCCAGACGCGTCAGCCAGTCAGCCAGTTCACGCAGATCTTCAGGCCGGTGATCTTCGAGGTACACCGGGTGCAAACCGAATGCTGCATGCAGGTCGGGATCGTTTTGCACGAGGTCCCAGACCCGCTGCCAATTGGCCTGATACACCCCCAGCACGACCATCCGTCGCACGCCCAATGCGCGGCTTTCGGCAAGCAGCGCCTGACGATCCTCGTCGAAATCGGAAAAATCCAGATGAGTGTGGCTGTCGATCAGCTCCACGGTTCAGTCCCGGTGAATGCGCTGCTTGAAGGTCCGTGCGATGGCTTGCACGCCAGGTTGGTAATCGGACTGCTCGATGGCGGCCAGTGCCAGTGCCAGGGCTTTATCGGCAATCAGTTGATGTTGTTGGGCCATGGCGTTGACTGGCAGCGGCAGGAAGTCCAGCAACTGCGTGTCGCCAAACGTACCGAGACGCAACGGACGGGTTTTCAACGGGAAGTCGTGCAAGGCGTCGAACACGCCCTGGAGCAGCACGTAGGAAGTGGTGACCAGCGCATCGGGCAGATGCCCCAGGCGCTGCAACATTTCTTCCATCAACTGCTTGCCGCATTCGCGGCTGAACGACTCGCCATGCTCGATCAATACTTGGCCTTTGAACCCCTCGAGTGCCTCTTTGAAGCCGGCCGAGCGCTCCTGGCTGATACTCAACTCGGGGCGCGCGCCGATCAAGGCGATCTGCTTGGGCTGCGGGTCCAGTAGACTGCGGGTCAATTGCAGGCTGGCCTCGCGGTCATCACTGATCACCGAACAGAAATGCTCGGGCTCCATGACCCGGTCGATGGCGATGATCGGGATGCCTTTGGCCTGCAACTGGCGGTAGCTGTCGTCACCGGCCGGCAGGCAACTGGCAACGATCAGTGCATCGCAGCGCCGGGCACGGAACAGTTGCAGCAATTGTCGTTCGCTGTCTGGCGCATCGTCGGAACTGGCGATCAGTAATTGATAGCCGCGTGCCCGGGCGCCTTGTTCCAGCAATTTGGCGATTCGTGCGTAACTGGGGTTTTCCAGGTCCGGCAGAATAAAACCCAGGGTGCGGGTGTGCCGACTGCGCAGACCGGCCGCTTGAGGATTGGGCGTAAAGCCATGTTGTTCGACGACCGCGCGCACGCGTTCGACGGTAGCACTGCTGATGCGTTGCTGTTCAGCCTTGCCATTGATGACATAACTGGCGGTGGTTACGGACACACCGGCCAACTGTGCGATATCACTGAGTTTCAACTCGGGATTTCCTTGTTTTTTCGAGCTTGCCCCGACATTTTCGCCAATCCTACCCGAATCAGGCAGACGACTATTGTCCAACCACATCCGACAAGTTGGGCTTCAAGGATGGGACATTATCGAGTAACGTGCCAAGTATTCTAGATTAAACGTTTCAGCAGGCGTATTTTCAGCGTTATAAACACCTTTGGCAGGTTCTGCCGTGATACCGCCAAAAGTGAAGGCTAAGCGCCTAAGCTGATTCATTCAAAACAATACCTGGCGCCATCAGACGCCAAAAAGGAGAAAGCATGCTCGAGCTCACCCTAGAGCAGATTTCCATGGGCCAGTCGGCTGTGGATAAGTCTGAAGCATTGGCGTCGTTGGCCAGGCATCTGGTTGCCGATGGACTGGTTGCCGAGGGTTACCTGGCCGGTCTGCAAGCACGGGAAGCTCAGGGCTCGACCTTTCTCGGCCAAGGCATTGCCATCCCCCACGGTACGCCACAAACCCGCGACCAGGTGTTTTCCACCGGCGTGCGGCTGATGCAGTTTCCCGAAGGCGTTGACTGGGGCGACGGTCAGATCGTGTACCTGGCGATCGGTATCGCGGCCAAGTCCGATGAGCATTTGCGTTTGTTGCAACTGTTGACCCGCGCCCTCGGCGAAACCGATCTGGGCCAGGCCTTGCGCCGTGCGAGTTCCGCCGAGGCCTTGTTGAAACTGCTGCAAGGCGCGCCGCAGGAATTGGCGCTGGATGCACAGATGATCGGTCTTGGTGTATCCGCCGACGACTTCGAAGAACTGGTCTGGCGCGGTGCGCGTTTGCTGCGCCAGGCCGATTGCGTGAGCAACGGTTTTTCCGCTGTGTTGCAACAGGTCGAAGCACTGCCGCTGGGCGATGGCCTGTGGTGGTTGCACAGCGAACAAACGGTCAAGCGCCCGGGCCTGGCCTTCGTCACCCCGGACAAACCAATGCGCTATCTGGGCCAGCCGCTCAGCGGTCTGTTCTGCCTGGCCAGCCTGGGTGAAGCTCATCAAGCCTTGCTCGAACGCCTGTGCGCCTTGCTGATTGAAGGTCGCGGCCACGAATTGGGCCGCGCCACCAGCAGCCGTAAAGTGCTTGAAGTCCTCGGCGGCGAATTGCCGGCGGACTGGCCGAGCGCCCGCATCGCATTGGCCAACGCCCACGGCTTGCACGCGCGCCCGGCGAAGATCCTCGCGCAACTGGCGAAAAATTTTGTAGGTGAAATACGCGTACGTATCGTCGACAGCCAGGACAGCGCGGTGTCGGTGAAGAGTTTGAGCAAACTGCTCAGCCTCGGCGCCCGTCGCGGTCAGGTGCTGGAGTTCATTGCCGAACCGAGCATTGCCGCCGATGCCTTGCCCGCCTTGCTGGCGGCCATCGAAGAAGGCCTCGGTGAAGAAGTCGAGCCGTTGCCGGCCGTGAGTCAGCAGCGCGAAGAACTCACCGATGTCGCCGAAGTACTGCTCGCCCCGGCGTCCGGCAGCCTGATACAAGCCATCGCCGCGGCGCCCGGAATTGCCATTGGCCCGGCCCATATTCAAGTGCTGCAAACCATCGATTACCCGCTGCGCGGTGAGTCCGCCGCAACTGAACGCGAGCGCCTCAAACAGGCACTGGCGCAGGTGCGCCAAGACATCGAAGGCTTGATTGAACGCAGCACGTCCAAGGCCATCCGCGAAATTTTCATCACTCACCAGGAAATGCTCGACGACCCGGAACTGAGCGATGAAGTCGACACCCGCCTCAAGCAAGGTGAAAGCGCTGAAGCGGCGTGGATGGCGGTGATCGAAGCGGCGGCCCGGCAACAGGAGTCGTTGCAGGACGCCTTGCTCGCCGAGCGTGCGGCGGACTTGCGTGACATCGGTCGGCGCGTGTTGGCGCAACTGAGCGGCGTTGAAACGCCGAAAGAGCCTGACCAACCTTACATTCTGGTGATGGACGAAGTCGGTCCGTCCGACGTCGCACGTCTCGATCCGGCGCGTGTCGCCGGCATTCTCACGGCGCGGGGTGGCGCCACGGCGCACAGCGCCATCGTGGCCCGAGCCTTGGGTATTCCGGCGCTGGTCGGTGCCGGTGCGGCGGTGTTGCTGCTGGCGCCGGGCACGCCGTTGCTGATCGATGGCCAGCGCGGTCGCCTGCACGTAGACGCTGATGCGTTGACCTTGCAACGCGCCACCGAAGAACGCGACACCCGCGAACAGCGCCTGAAAGTGGCCGCTGAACAACGTCATCAACCGGCGCTGACCACCGATGGTCACGCGGTCGAAGTGTTCGCCAACATTGGTGAAAGCGCCGGTGTCACCAGCGCGGTGGAGCAGGGTGCCGAAGGCATTGGCCTGTTGCGCACCGAACTGATTTTCATGGCCCACCCGCAGGCGCCGGACGAGGCCACCCAGGAAGTTGAATACCGTCGCGTGCTCGACGGCCTGGCCGGTCGGCCGCTGGTGGTGCGCACCCTCGATGTCGGTGGCGACAAACCGCTGCCGTATTGGCCCATCGCCAAAGAAGAAAACCCGTTCCTCGGCGTGCGCGGTATTCGCCTGACGCTGCAACGCCCGAAGATCATGGAAGCGCAGTTGCGCGCCTTGCTACGGGCCGCCGATAACCGTCCGCTGCGGATCATGTTTCCGATGGTGGGCAGCGTCGATGAATGGCGTCAGGCACGGGACATGACCGAACGCTTGCGTCTGGAAATCCCGGTCGCCGACTTGCAACTGGGGATCATGATCGAGGTGCCGTCGGCCGCCTTGCTGGCGCCGGTGTTGGCCAGGGAAGTCGACTTCTTCAGCGTCGGCACCAACGACCTGACCCAGTACACACTGGCCATCGACCGTGGTCATCCGACCTTGTCCGCTCAGGCCGACGGCTTGCACCCGGCGGTGCTGCAATTGATCGACATCACCGTGCGCGCGGCGCATGCCCATGGCAAATGGGTCGGGGTGTGCGGCGAGTTGGCGGCGGACCCGCTGGCGGTGCCGGTATTGGTCGGCCTGGGTGTGGACGAACTCAGTGTGTCGGGTCGCAGCATTGCCGAGGTCAAGGCGCGGATTCGCGAACTCAGCCTCGCCCAGACGCAAATTCTCGCCCGACAGGCCCTGGCCGTGGGCAGCGCCAATGAAGTGCGCGCATTAGTGGAGGCTCTGTAATGGCCCGGATTTTAACCCTGACCCTCAACCCGGCGCTGGACCTGACCGTCCAGTTGCCGCGCCTTGAACCCGGCCAGGTCAACCGCAGCGACGCCATGCACACCCACGCCGCTGGCAAAGGCATAAACGTGGCGCAGGTGCTGGCCGACCTTGGGCATCAGTTGACCGTCAGCGGGTTTCTCGGGGAAGACAATCTGCAGGCGTTCGAAACCCTGTTTGCCAAACGCGGTTTTGTCGACGCGTTTATCCGCGTTCCCGGTGAGATTCGCAGCAACATCAAGCTGGCGGAAAGCGACGGGCGCATCACCGACGTCAACGGTCCAGGGCCGCGAGTGAGTGAAGCGGCGCAGCAGGCATTGCTGGATCGTCTCGATCAGATTGCGCCCGGCCATGATGTGGTCGTCGTCGCCGGAAGTTTGCCGCAGGGCGTCAGCGCGCAGTGGTTGCAGGCGTTGATTGTACGCTTGAAAAAACTCGGTTTGAACGTCGCCCTCGACACCAGCGGCGAGGCATTGCGCGCGGCGCTCAAGGCCGGTCCGTGGCTGATCAAACCCAACACAGAAGAGTTGGCGGACGCGCTGGGCTGCGAGGTTGTGTCGGTCGCGGCACAAGCCGACGCCGCGAGCCGCTTGCACGCGCAAGGCATCGAGCACGTGGTGATTTCCCACGGTGCCGAGGGCGTGAACTGGTTCAGTGTCGGCTCGGCGCTGCATGCCACACCCCCCAAGGTCAGCGTTGCCAGCACCGTGGGCGCGGGCGATTCGTTGTTGGCCGGCATGCTCCATGGTTTGCTAAAGCCCGATACGCCAGAGCAGACCCTGCGCACCGCCACGGCGATTGCCGCGATGGCGGTCACTCAAATCGGTTTCGGCATCGGCGATACCGCGCAATTGGCGCAGCTCGAACAGGGTGTACGCGTGCGTCCCCTGACAGAACAATAAGAGGGTTTGTCATGAAGTTAGCCATTGTTACGGCCTGCCCGAACGGCATGGTCACCAGTGTGCTGTGCGCCCGTTTGCTCGATGCAGCGGCCCAGCGTCAGGGCTGGATGACCTGCGTTGAAGTGGTGGATGCCACGCATCCGGAGCGGCAATTGTCGGCGGCCACTCTCGACGCCGCAGAGTGGGTCCTGCTGGTGACCAGCGCGCCGGTGGATATGGCGCGGTTTGTCGGCAAACGCGTGTTCCAGAGCACCCCGGCGCAAGCCCTGCAGGATGTTGAAGCGGTGCTGCGGCGCGGCGCTGAAGAAGCTCAGGTTTACGTTGCTCCCGAAACGGTTGTCGAGCCTGTCGCGACCCCTAAAAACGCGCCACGACTGGTTGCGATCACCGCATGCCCGACCGGGGTCGCCCATACGTTCATGGCCGCCGAAGCCTTGCAGCAAGCGGCCAAGCGACTGGGTTATGACTTGCAAATAGAAACCCAGGGCTCGGTCGGCGCGCGCAATCCATTGAGCGCCGCCGCGATTGCCGAGGCCGATGTGGTGCTGCTGGCCTGTGATATTGAAGTCGCCACCGAGCGTTTCGCCGGCAAGAAGATTTACCGTTGTGGCACCGGCATTGCCCTCAAGCAAGCCGAAGCGACGCTGAACAAAGCGTTGGCCGAAGGTCAGCAGGAAAGCGCCGCCAGCGGCTCCAAAGGCCCGGCCAGGCAAGAGAAAACCGGCGTCTATAAACACTTGCTGACCGGTGTGTCGTTCATGCTGCCGATGGTGGTGGCGGGCGGCTTGATGATCGCGCTGTCCTTCGTGTTCGGCATCACCGCGTTCAAGGAACCCGGCACGTTGGCGGCAGCCTTGATGCAGATCGGCGGCGACACCGCGTTCAAACTGATGGTGCCGCTGCTGGCGGGTTACATCGCCTACTCGATTGCCGACCGGCCGGGCCTGGCGCCAGGGATGATCGGTGGTCTGTTGGCCAGCACTTTGGGTGCCGGTTTTATTGGCGGGATCATTGCCGGTTTCATCGCCGGTTACGCGGCGCAGGCGATCAACCGTTATGCGCGTTTGCCGCAGAGCCTTGAGGCGCTGAAACCGATCCTGATCATCCCGTTGCTGGCGAGCCTGTTCACCGGACTGGTGATGATTTACGTGGTGGGCAAACCCGTGGCCGGGATGCTCGAAGGGCTGACGCATTTCCTCGACAGCATGGGCACCACCAACGCGATTCTGCTCGGTGTACTGCTGGGCGGCATGATGTGCGTCGACTTGGGCGGGCCGATCAACAAAGCGGCTTACGCGTTCTCGGTGGGGCTGCTGGCCTCGCAAAGCTATGCGCCGATGGCCGCGACCATGGCCGCCGGCATGGTGCCGCCGATTGGCCTGGGCATCGCCACGTTTATTGCCCGGCGCAAATTTGCCCAGACCGAGCGCGAGGCCGGTAAAGCGGCGTTGGTGCTGGGGCTATGCTTCATCTCGGAAGGGGCGATTCCGTTTGCCGCGAAAGACCCGTTGCGGGTGATCCCGGCGAGCATTGCCGGTGGTGCGCTGACCGGGGCGTTGTCGATGTATTTCGGCTGCAAACTGATGGCGCCGCACGGTGGCTTGTTTGTGCTGGCGATCCCGAATGCAATCAACCATGCGCTGCTTTACTTGCTGGCGATTGTGGCCGGGAGTTTGTTGACGGCGGTGGCGTATGCGCTGGTCAAAAGGCCTGAAACGGTCGAGTTGGCACTGGAACCCGCCAACGCCTGACGCCCTTTTTTGTAGGCGCCGAGCTTGCTCGCGATGACGGTGTAACAGCCAGCATTTTCGTTGAATGTTAAACCGACATCGCGAGCAAGCTCTGCTCCTACAGGGGTGTGTCACAGTCCATTATGTTTTTCCGTTTCAGGGAGAACACCATGAGCGAATTCGACCTCGGTCGTCGTCGTGTCATCCAAGCGGTGGGGGCCGGGCTGTTGTTACCAAGCCTGGCGCCGGCGGTGATCGCTTCGGTCAAGGATCGTCCGCAACTCAGCGACGGCGTGCAGTCCGGTGATGTGCTGGGTGACCGGGCGATGGTCTGGAGTCGCAGCGATCGCCCGGCCCGTATGGTCGTGGAATGGGACACGCGCAGCCTGTTCAGCAACCCGCGCCGATTTGTCTCGCCGCTGGCCGATGCCCGCACCGATTTCACCGCGCGTGTCGAGCTCACCGGGTTGCCCGCCGATCAGGCGATTTTCTATCGCGTGACCTTCGAGGACGCTCAAAGCGGTGTCGCCAGCGAACCCTGGTTCGGCCATTTGCGCAGCGTGCCGCAAACCCGCCGCGACATTCGTTTTATCTGGAGTGGCGACACCGCCGGCCAAGGCTTCGGTATCAACCCGGACATCGGCGGTATGCGCATTTATGAAGCCATGCGTTTGCGCTTGCCGGACTTCTTTATCCACAGCGGCGACACGATCTACGCCGACAACCCCATCCCTGTGCAACTGACCACCGAAAACGGTCGGGTGTGGCGCAACATCACCAGCGAAGCCAAGAGCAAGGTCGCACAAAATCTCGACGATTTTCGGGGCAATTACCGCTACAACCTGATGGACGAAAACATCCGTCGCTTCAATGCCGAGGTGCCGCAGATCTGGCAATGGGACGACCACGAAGTGGTGAACAACTGGTCGCCGGGCAAGCAACTCGACGCGCGTTATCAGGAGAAAGATATCCACAGCCTGGTGAGCCACGGGCGGCAGGCCTGGCTCGAATATGCACCCATGCGTTGGCAGGACGCCGACAATGGTGGGCGGATTTATCGCAAGCTCGGCTATGGGCCGATGCTCGATGTATTTGTACTCGACATGCGCAGTTATCGCGGTGCCAATGATGACAACCTCGGCGCCGCAAAACCCTTTCTCGGGCGCGAGCAGCTGGACTGGCTCAAGCGCGAATTGAAAGGCTCGACCGCCCAGTGGAAAGTCATAGCCGCCGACATGTCGTTAGGCCTTGGCGCGCCCGACGGCGAGATCAGCCCCGGTGTGACGCGCTGGGAAGCGGTGGCCAATGGTGACCCGGGGCCGGCTCAGGGGCGTGAGCTGGAAATCGCTGAGTTGCTGGGTTTCCTGCGAGCACAGCAGGTGCGTAATTTCGTGTTTTTGACGGCGGACGTGCACTACTGCGCGGCGCATCACTACCACCCGGATCGTGCCGCGTTTCAGGATTTTGAACCGTTTTGGGAGTTTGTCGCCGGGCCTTTGAACGCGGGGAGTTTCGGGCCTGATCAGTTGGATAAAACCTTTGGCCCTGAAGTGGTGTTCGAAAAGGCGCCGCCCGTGCAGAACGCGTCACCGTTTGCCGGTTTTCAGTTTTTTGGCGAGGTGAATATTGATGGGCAGACGGGGGAGATGAGTGTGGTGTTGCGGGATCTGGATGGGGTGAGTGTGTTTGAGCAGAAGGTGACGCCGGTCTAATGTTTGTACACCTGCCCCCCCTGTAGGAGCTGAGCTTGCTCGCGATGGCGGCCTGTCAGTCACCCTCATTGTTGACTGTTAAACCGTCATCGCGAGCAAGCTCAGCTCCTACACGGAGTGGGGTGTGTCAGTAAACGTCGCGGCGGTAGCGGCCTTGTTCGATCAGGCGATCGACCTCTGCAATCCCGAGCACTTCGTTGAGTACGTGATCGACCCCTGATGCCATCCCCTGCAAGCTGCCGCAGATGTAAATCACGGCGCCGTCGGCGAGCCATTTCTTCAGCTCATCCGCCGACTCCCGCAGGCGATCCTGCACGTAGACCTTCTCGGCCTGATCCCGCGAGAATGCCAGGTCGAGCCGCTCCAGGTCGCCTGAGATCAGCCACTCTTCCAGTTCATTGCGACACAGGTAATCGTGTTCCCGATGACGCTCGCCAAACAGCAGCCAATGGCGTTGCTGGCCGTCGGCAATGCGCGCCTTGAGCAAACTGCGCAACCCGGCAAGGCCGGTGCCGTTACCCAGCAGAATCATCGGCACCGGCTCGGCCGGCAGATGGAACCCGCTGTTGCGTCGCACCCGCAGGCTGACGTTGCCACCCACTGGCACGTGTTCGGTCAGCCAGCCGGAGCCAATGCCCAGGCTGCCGTCGGGATGCTGTTCCTGGCGCACGATCAACTCCAGCAATCCATCAGCAGCAATCGAGGCAATGGAGTATTCGCGCATGGCCAACGGCACCAGCGCATCAGCCAATGCCTGAGCGTGCAGGCCGACCAGATGGGCTCTGTTTTCAGGTAGCTGGCGCGTGGCGAGCGCTTGCTCCAAAGGTTGTGACAAACCATCGAACACCACCGCGGCGCGCCCGTCGATGCCCAGGCCGTCGAGGAAGTGCTCGATCGCCCACGGGCAGTTACGCGGCAACACCTCCACCAGATCTCCCGCCAGCCAACTGCTGGTGGACGGGGCGGTGAGGCCCAGCAAGTACACCGGCGAGCCGCTGCTGTCCGGGTTCATCAATTCGCGGTGGGTCAGTGGCCAGTTGTCGTAGCTCGGCGCTTGCCAGGTGTCGACCGGTGTTTGCCCGGTCAGCAGGCCCAGTTGTTGCTGCCAGTGACGCAAGGCGTACGGGTCACCGCTGTCGACTTCCACCGGCGCGAACAGGGTCTTGCCGCCATGCTCGCCCAGCCAGGTGTGCAAGCGTCGGGCGAAACCGCAGAAGTGTTGATACTGGCGATCACCGAGTCCAAGTACCGCATAGTTCAGGCTCTGCAGGCTTGACGCCCGGCCCAGCATCTTGCGTTCGAAGCCGCGCGCGCTGTCCGGCGCTTCGCCGTCGCCGAACGTGCTGACCACGAACAACGCATTAGTGGAGTCGAGCAAATCCTGTTCACTGACACTGGCCAGTGGCCGCACCTTAACCGGCAACCCGGCGGCTTGCAGCTGCCCGGCCGTTTGCCACGCCAATTGCTCGGCGAAACCGCTCTGGCTGGCGAAACCGATCAGCCAGGCCGGCGCATCGCTGTCGGGATGATCGAGACTTTTGCGCGCGTCCTTGATCTGCTTTTTCTTGCGCCGACGATCGAGGTACAGCAACCAGCCCGTGACGAAAAACAACGGCATCGTCAGCGAGGCAATCGTCAGGATGATCCGCCCGACAATGCCGAAGTAGCTGCCAACGTGCAGCGCGTAAATGCTGGTCAGCAGTTGCGCCTTGAGGCTCTTGTCGCTGTAACGGTCGTGCTGCTTGACGATGCCGGTCGCCGGATCGAGGGTGATCTGGTTCTGGGCGCGGTCGTGGGGTGAGGTTTTCAGCAGGTAATACACGGTCGCCGGCTGGCCGGCCACGGGTGGCATTCGGATGTTGTAAGCGCTGAGTGCCGGGCCGGCGGCGCTGTAGACGCTGCTCCAGATGGCCGAGTAATCGGCAGTCGGCGCCGGACCACTGGGGGCCGGGCCGCGATTGCGCACGCGCTCGTTTTGTGGCGCGTCGGACAGCAATCGGGTCAGGCCCTTGTTGTACCACTCATACGACCAGGACAACCCGGTCAGTGCTGCCAGGAGATAAAACACCAGGCACCAGGTGCCGGCCACGGAGTGCAAGTCCCAGTTGAAGCTACGACCCTTTTTCTTCCAGTCCAGGGTCAGCCAGGCACGCCAGCTTTTCCACTGGCGCGGCCAGCGCAGGTAAAGACCGGACAGGCAGAAGAACACCAGGATCAGCGTACAGGCCCCGGTAATCTGCCGCCCGGTATCGCCCATGGCGAGGAAGCGGTGCAGTTGCAACATGAAGCCGAAGAAGTCCTGGCCGGTGGCATCGCCCATGAAGTCGGCGGTGTACGGGTCGAAGTAACGCATTTCGCCACGGCGTTCACCCGGCGGCGGGGTGAAGAACACTTTGGCGGCACGGCCGCTGTCGGTTTCGACGTTGAGCATCGAGACCTTTTTGCCGGACGCGGCTTCGATGCGTTCGACCAATTCAGCGGGCGGCAGGACGCCAGCGACCTGCTTCTGGACCTGCAACACAGAAGGGTTCAGTACGCTCAGGATTTCATCCTGAAACGACACCATGGCCCCGGTGATGCCCATCAGGGCCAGGACCAGTCCGGCACTGATGCCGAAAAACCAGTGCAACTGGAACAGGGTTTTCTTCAACACGTCACTCGCCTTGTTCGTTCAAAAATAGTCTTCACGGCGCGCATTATGCCGTGGGTTGTCGAGAAACATTCTTTTTTACACACAAAAGCCCTACTCACGAATGAGCAGGGCTTTTTTCCTCACACTTTTATTAGAAGTGGAAGTTGGTGCTCAGCAAGGCAGTACGACCGGCCGCCTGGTTGGCGAAGTGAGTCGAGAACGCTTTGTCGTAGTACGTTTCGTCGGTCAGGTTCTGCACGTTCAGTTGCAGGTCGACGTTTTTGCTCAGCTTGTAGGCCGCCATTGCGTCGTAACGAACGTAGGAATCAACCATGGTGGTGTTGGCAGCGCTGCCAAACACATCGTCGACGTAGAACGCACCGCCACCGATGGTCAGCTTCGGCGTGACTTGATAAGTCGTCCACAGGCTGGCGCTGTTTTTCGGCGTGTTAGGCAGCTCGTTACCGTCGTTGGCCGCACCCAGTGGGCCACCATCGACTTGCTCACTGTCCATGTAGGCGTAACCGGCGAAGACCTGCCATTTATCGGTGAGCTTGCCGGTGGCCGACAGTTCGACACCTTGAACGCGAGTCTTGCCGACGTTTTCGTATGTCGTGGTGTTGGTTTGCACACGAGCGTTTTCTTTCTCGGTGCGGAAGATATCGGCGGTCAAGGACAGACGATCGTTCATCAGGTCCCACTTGGTGCCGATTTCGTAGTTCTTGGTGGTTTCCGGTTCCATATCGCTTTTCAGCAGGTTGCCGTTGCGATCAGGTGTGCCACCCAATGGGTTGCCTTCCGAACCTTCGCCCAGGGTGTTGCCCGGTGGCGTGGCGGACGTCGCGTAGGACGCATAGATGCTGCCGTTTTCAGCAGGTTTGTACACCACGCCGAACTGACCGGTGACGAATTCGCTGGTGTCATCGCCCTTGGACGTGGTCACGCTGGAACTGTTGAAAGTCTTGTAGTCGGTGTCGAAATGGTCATAACGCAGACCCATGTTCACCAGCCACTGCTCAGACAATTCCAGGGTGTCGAACACATACAGCGCGTACGTGTTGGCCTTGGTGTCGGTACCGGCGTAGTTACGCGAGATTGCACCGTTCCATGGATCGTTCTGGTTCGGGTTGGACAGCGAGGTGCAGTTGAAACCGCTTGGCCTGCCGATCAAGGCCGGAGAGCAGTTAGTGGTCACCGCTGCGGTACGCGGGGTGGTATCGGTGTTGACGTTGTACGAGGATTTTTCGTTTTCCTCGTGAGTGAACTCGACACCCGTGGCGAAGCTGTTCTTGAACCCGGCGATGTACACGTCACCAAACAGATCGGTCTGGTTAGTGGTGGTCTCGGTGTTGCTGACACGGGTATTCGCCCGACGCCAGAGGCTGCCATTGTTGACGTTGCCCTTGCTGTCGTCCGGCTGGGTCAGGATGTAATCCTGCATGCTGGTGCCGTGGCGCAGGGTGTTCTTGACGGTCAGCGCATCGTTCAGATCGTGCTCGATGGAGAAGGTCGCGGTGTCGGTACGGGTCTTGCGGAAATCGCGGTCGTTCAGACCATACCAGTTGCTGCTGTTGCCGCCGTCATTAGGCTTGTCAGGATTGGCCTTGGTACGCGCAGCCGAGCCAGCGACCGGGATGGAGTACGGAATGCCCGAGTCCGGCGTGTCGTTGCTTTCGAGGTGGTAGTAGTCGAGGTTGACACGGGTCTCGGTGCCCAGGCCGAAGGCCAGGGACGGTGCGATACCCCAACGATCGTAATCGATGCTCTGGCGGCCGGCGACGTTGCTTTCGTGGGTCAGCAGGTTCAGACGGCCGGCGGCGGTGTCGGAGAACTGATAGTTGCCGTCGAAGGTGTAGCGCTGGGTCTGGTCGGAGCCCCAGGTAAAGCCACCGTCGAGCGAATCCCCCAGGTGCGCTTTCTTGCTCACCAGGTTGATGCTGCCGCCAGCGGCGCCACGGCCGCCAATGGCCGAGTTCGGGCCTTTGCTGACTTCAATCGATTCAACGGCGAAGATCTCGCGGCTCTGCGAACCGGTGTCGCGCACGCCGTCCAGGTAAGTGTCGCCCTGGGCATCGAAGCCGCGAATGAATGGACGGTCACCCTGTGGGTTGCCACCTTCACCGGCACCAAAGGTGATGCCCGGAACGGTGCGCAGTGCGTCTTGCATGTTCATCGCGCCGGTGTCCTTCAGGACTTGTTGCGGGATGACGGTAATCGAACGCGGTGTGTCCACCAGTGGTGCGGTGTACTTGGGCGAGGACGCTTTTTCGACGTTGTAGGAAGTCTCGTCCTGAGCCTCGCCAGTGATGGCGGTAGCGCCCAGCGAAATCACATTACTCGGTGCTTTTTCGTCAGCCTTTTCCGCCGCGAAAACCATGTGCCCCGCCGAGCCGGCGGTAATCGCCATGCCAATGGCCGATGCGAGCAAACGTGGTGAACTGACCGGTACTTGTGTTTGTTGACGCGACATTTGAATTCCCCTCCCCAAGGATTTGAGGCGGCGGAATATAGGGTAGACGCGTATTTGTATCAATTGCGAAACGTTACTATTCGCGAGGAATTTACATTCTTTACAATTTAACCTTACGCTTTTTGCTGTTTCGTTCGTCGTGAGGGTTTTACACGGACAATAAGAATCAATACCATTAGCACCCCTTTGGTTTCAGGTGTCCCTGCCATGCTGCTGCACATTCCAGGCTTGTTCTCGAAAGAAGAAGTGCAGCGTATCCGCGAGGCTCTGGAACAGGCCGATTGGGCGGATGGCAAAATCACTGCCGGCTATCAGTCGGCTAAAGCCAAGCACAACCTGCAACTGCCTGAAGGTCATCCGCTGGCCAAGGAAGTCGGCGCGGCGATGCTCGAACGGCTGTGGAAAAATCCGCAGTTCATGTCAGCCGCGTTACCGCACAAGGTCTTCCCGCCGTTGGTGAACTGCTACACCGCCGGCGGCAGTTTCGATTTTCATATTGATAACGCCGTGCGCCAGCCCAAGGGCAGCATCGAGCGGGTGCGCACCGATCTCTCGGCGACGCTGTTCTTCAGTGAACCTGAGGACTACGACGGTGGTGAACTGGAAATCCAGGACACCTTCGGCCCTCAGCGCGTCAAGCTGCCTGCCGGCGACATGGTTTTGTATCCCGGCACCAGCCTGCACAAGGTCAACGCCGTCACCCGCGGCACGCGTTACGCGTCGTTTTTCTGGACCCAAAGCCTGGTGCGTGAAGACAGTCAGCGCGCCTTGCTGTTCGAGATGGATGGGGCGATCCAGCAATTGACGCTGGACATGCCGGATCACCCGTCGCTGATTCGGCTCACTGGCACTTATCACAACCTGCTGCGCCGTTGGGTCGAGGTATGAGTTATCAACTGCGCCGTGAGGAAGTCCTCGACGGTGACCGACTCAAATCCATGCTTGAGGAAAGTCCGGCACGTGCGGCTCAAGCCATTTTGATCGCCGCCCGAGAAGGCGTACTCGATGCTCAGGCACTGCTCGGGCAAATCCTGCTGGACGGCAATGGCATCGCACAGGACCAGCCGCTGGCCACGCGCTGGTTCGCGATTGCGGCTCAAGGTGGGCACTTGATGGCGCGCAACATGCTGGGTCGTTGTCATGAGCACGGTTGGGGCTGCGTGGCGGATGCCTCGATTGCCGCTCGGCATTACCGGGTCGCGGCGCAGGCCGGGCTGGATTGGGCGATGTACAACTACGCCAATTTGCTGGCCACCGGGCGAGGTGTAATCGAAGACCAGGCGCAGGCGTTCAGCTTCTATCGCCGAGCGGCTGAATTGGGTCACGCGAAATCGATGAACCTGCTGGGGCGTTATCTGGAGCAAGGACAAGTGTGCCCGGCAGACGCGGCATTGGCGCGTGACTGGTATCGCCGTTCGGCGGTCGGCGGGGATTTTCGCGGGCAGTTCAGTTATGCCGCGGTACTGGCCGAGGAGGGGGGCGTCGAAGAGGCAATGACCTGGTTGCACAAGGCATTAGCCGGCGGCAATCTGAATTTCCTGCGAGTGGCGAGCAAGGCATTGATGAGCGCCGTGAACCCACAGTTTCGCGAGTTGGCACCGGCGTATATCCGACGCATTGACGAGCTTGAACGACAACTGGCGCCTCTGTAGCGCAGGCACAAAAAAGCCCATGACTCGTCATGGGCTTTTTCATTTCTACGCGTAGCGCTTAAACGTAAAACGATTTCAGCGGCGGGAAGCCATTGAATTCAACAGCGCTGTAACTGGTGGTGTAGGCACCGGTCGACAACCAGTACAAACGATCACCAATGGCCAGGTTCAGCGGCAGGCCGTACTTGTAGTTTTCGTACATGATGTCGGCGCTGTCGCAGGTTGGGCCGGCGATGACCACTTCTTCCATCTCGCCTTTCTTCTCGGTCCAGATCGGGAACTTGATGGCTTCGTCCATGGTTTCGATCAGGCCGGAGAACTTGCCCACATCCGTGTACACCCAACGCTCGACGGCGGTGCGGGATTTACGTGCCACCAGCACCACTTCGCTGACCAGGATGCCGGCGTTGGCGATCAACGAACGGCCCGGCTCGAGGATGATTTCCGGCAGGTCGTCACCGAAGTCTTCCTTGAGGAAACGGATGATTTCTTCAGCGTAGGTTTCCAGGCTGTTGGTGCGGGTGATGTAGTTGGCCGGGAAGCCACCGCCCATGTTGATCAGCTTGAGGTGAATGCCGTCTTCTTCCTTCAGGCGTTCGAAGATCACTTTGACCTTGGCGATCGCCGCGTCCCAGACGCTGATGTCGCGCTGTTGCGAGCCGACGTGGAACGAGATGCCGTACGGCACCAGGCCCAGGTCGCGAGCGAGGATCAGCAGGTCCATGGCCATGTCGGTCTGGCAGCCGAATTTGCGCGACAAAGGCCAGTCAGCCGTGGTCGAGCCTTCGGTGAGGATGCGCACGTAGACTTTCGAACCTGGTGCTGCCTTGGCGATGTTGCGCAGGTCGGCTTCGGAGTCGGTGGCATACAGACGCACGCCCTTCTCGTAGAAGTAGCGAATGTCTTTGGATTTCTTGATGGTGTTGCCGTAGCTGATGCGATCCGGGCCGACGCCCTGGTTCATCACTTTATCGAGCTCGTAGATCGAGGCGATGTCGAAGTTCGAACCTTTCTCTTTGAGCAGGTCGATGATTTCGACGGCCGGGTTGGCCTTGACGGCGTAGTAGACCTTGGCGAATTCGAAACCGGCGCGCAGGTCGTCATAGGCCTGGGCAATCATCGCGGTGTCGATCACCACGAACGGGGTTTCCTGTTTGTCGGCGAAGGCCTTCATTTTGTTGAAAGTATCGCGCGCGAAATAGTCTTCGACATTGATCGACATACTTGGGACTCCTAGTGGCAAACATTAGTAATCAATGGGTGCAAATGAACGTCCTCCGTATCCCCACTTTGGTTCGCCTACTTCCCAAGGCATGTCGCCGAAAGCAAAAAGGCCATGGGAAGTGCAGCTTTCCCTTGGCCTTGCTGTCTCGTCGTCAGTACTTGAGCCGGATGGATCGTTTCCAGCATGGACGTTCGGCGCGAACTTTAGGGCGTGAGGGGCTTGAGATCAACAAAAAATGTCGCGTTTTTGCACTCTTCTGACGCGCGTTACGAGCATCACTCTTTGTAACCGACTCAGATGACAGTCGGATGTTCCCGAGGAATTGTGAAGTGTTAAAAATACCTGCACGTTCGACGCTTTTGTGCGCCAGATGGCTGATAACTACGATAGCGTCAACTTCGGCGACGTTGTCCACCAAAAGTTGAGTTGAGGGGGGATTTGGTTCTTTCAGAAGGTATTTCTGGATAGGTTTTGGAGGTGTCGCTGTTGATATTTTTTTCCGCTCTGTCGATCACTCCAAAATTGCACAGACCTTGTAGGACCGAGCCTGCTCGCGATGGTTTTTTACAGTCGACATCTTCGTTGACTGACATTGCGCTATCGCGAGCAGGCTCACTCCTGCAGGGTTTTGCATTTTTACCGGGTGATTGGAGTTATCAGGCGACCACCGCCTCGGCAGGCGACACGATGTTGGTCTTCATGCCGCGCGAACGACCTGAGCTCAAGTAAGCCGCAATCGACTCCTGCGTCACCTCGCCCAAAAACACTCGCTCGGCATCCATCACCGGCAGCCACGAGCGATTGAACTCGTACATGCGCGACAGCAGGATGCGTAAATGCTCGTCATACGCTGCGGTCGCGTTGAACTCGCGCAGGTACTGGCCGCAAGTACCATTCTGACGGTGCAGGTCGCGGCGTCTGACGTATCCCAATGCCTTGTTGTCAGCACAGGTCACCACGACATAGCGGCGGTCCAGTTCATCCATCAGTTCCAGCGCCTCGGCCACCGGGGTGTCCGGGCTGACCGACGGCGCGTTGTCTGCGGCGTCTTCGGCTTTCACCAGCAGCAAGCGCTTGAGGGTGCTGTCCTGGCCGACGAAGTTGCTGACAAAGTCGTCTGCGGGATGGGCGAGCAGGGTGTCCGGGTGATCGATCTGCAGCAGCTTGCCGGCGCGGAAGATCGCAATCTTGTCGCCCAGCTTGATCGCCTCGTCGATGTCGTGGCTGACCATGATCACGGTCTTGTTCAGAGCACGCTGCATCTCGAAGAACTCGTTCTGGATCATTTCTCGGTTGATCGGGTCGACGGCGCCGAACGGTTCATCCATCAGCAACAGCGGTGCATCCGCCGCCAACGCACGAATCACGCCGATCCGTTGCTGCTGCCCACCGGACAACTCACGCGGGTAGCGATTCAGGTATTGCTTGGGTTCCAGCTTGATCATGCTCATCAATTCGCGGGCGCGGTCGTGGCATTTCTGCTTGGCCCAGCCGAGCAGTTTGGGCACCACCACTATGTTCTCTTCGATGGTCATGTTGGGGAACAGGCCGATCTGCTGGATCACATAGCCGATGTTGCAGCGCAGGGTCACCGCGTCGAGGTCGGTGGTGTCTTCGCCGTTGATCAGGATCTTGCCCGAGGTCGGCTTGATCAGGCGGTTGATCATTTTCAGCGTGGTGCTTTTGCCGCAACCCGATGGCCCGAGGAACACGCAGATTTCGCCTTCATTGACGGTCAGGCTTACCGAGTCCACGGCTTTCACATCTTTGCCGTTACTTTGGAAGGTCTTGCTGAGGTTTTGAAGTTCGATCATTTCAGGAGTCCTTTTGGAGTCAGCGAGCGTTGCAGCCATTGCAGAAGCAGGTCGGCGAAGATGGCCAGCAGGCTGACCAGCACGGCGCCGACGATCAGCATCGACATGTCGCTGCGGCTGATGGAAGCGAGAATGAGGACGCCGAGGCCACCGGCGCCGATGGTCGCGGCGATGGTCATGACGCCAATGTTCATGACCACGGCGGTGCGCACGCCGGCGAGGATCACCGGCACTGCGATGGGCAGTTCAACCATGCGCAGGCGCTGGCCGAAGGTCATGCCGATGCCGCGCGCGGCTTCGCGGATGCCCGGCTCGACGCTGGTCAGCGCGAGGTAGGTGTTGCGCATGATCGGCAGCAGCGAGTACAGAAATACCGCCGTGATTGCAGGCATTGGGCCCAAGCCCTGGCCGAACTTGGAGTAAAACGGCAGCAATAGCCCAAACAGCGCAATGGACGGCACGGTCAGCAGCACCGTGGCGCTGGCTTGCAACGGGCCGGCGAGTGTCGGGAAGCGTGTCATCAGGATGCCCAGCGGCACGCCTGCCAGAATCGCCAGCGTCACGGCGATGCCGACCAGCGTGATGTGTTGCCAGGTCAGGTGCAGGACCAGCGGCCAGTCGAGATGGGAAAAGGCGTTCAGAAATTCCATGGCTTTTCCTCCTCAGTTGAGTGGGTGCTGGCGCAGGAAATCTGCGGCAACGGATGAAGGGCTTTGGTGATCGACATCGACCCGCGCGTTGAGCTGGCGCATGGTTTCGTCGTCGAACAGTCGGGCCAGTGGCTTGAGCTGTTCAGCCAGTTGCGGGTGTTCGTCGAGGAAGGCTTGGCGCACCACCGGCGCGGCGGTGTAGTCCGGGAAGTAATGCTTGTCGTCTTCGAGCAGTTTCAGCTTGAAGGCGTTCAATCGGCCGTCGGTGGTGTAGACCAGACCGGCAAACACCTGGCCATTGCGCAAGGCGGTGTAGACCAGCCCTGCGTCCATCTGGCGGATGTTTTTGCGGGTCAGGTTCATGTCGTACAACTGCACCATGCCGCCCAGACCGTCGGAACGGTTGGCGAACTCGGTGTCCAGCGCCACCAGGTGGTTGGCTTTGGCCTCGTCCCGTAGTGCCGTGTTCAGCTCACTGATGGTATTGATCTGCGGGTATTCATCCGCGACGTTTTTTGGCAGCGCCAAGGCGTAGGTATTGCTGAACTTCGACGGCGTCAGCCAGACCAGGCCTTTTTTCGCGTCGAGTTCTTTCACCCGGGCGTAGGACTGTTCGCTGTCGAGTTTTTCCGTCACATGGTTGTAGGCCACCAGCGACACACCGGTGTACTCCCAGAGCATGTCCAGTTGGCCACTTTCATGGGCGCTGCGGGCCAGATTGCTGCCCAAACCGCCGGTGACTTGAGTGTCATAACCTTTGCTGCGCAGGTATTGGGAAGTGATTTCCGCCAGCAGGGTTTGTTCGGTGAAGACCCGGGCGCCAATGCGGATGACCGGTTTTTCAGCGGCGTGGGCAAATCCTGCGAACAGCAGGATGCAGCCTAGTAAAAAGCTTGAGGTTTTCATGTTGATTCCTTTGCCGAGGCTTAAGACGGGCGCAAGCCGCGTTCGAGCCAGAGGCGGCTGGCGAGTGTCACCAGGCCGTCGAGCAGCAACGCCAGCAGGGCGGTGCAAGCCGCGCCGAGCAGCAATTGCGGCTGATTGTTCAGGGCGATGCCGGGAAAAATCAGGCTGCCCAGGCTGTTGGCACCAATCAGGAACGCCAGCGGTGCCGTCCCGACGTTGATCGCCAGCGCCACGCGCACACCACCGATGATGATCGGCACGGCGTTCGGCAATTCGACCTGCCACAACACTTGGGCCGGGGTCATGCCGATGCCGACGGCCGCTTCCTTGAGGGAGCCCTGGACGTTTTTCAGGCCTTCATAGGTATTGCGCACGATGGGCAACAGCGAGGCGAGGAACAGGGCGAAGATCGCGGGGCCGCTGCCGATGCCGAGGATCCCCAGGGCGATGGCCAGTACGGCGAGAGGCGGCACGGTGTTGCCGATATTGAAGAGCTGCATGAAGCGTTCAGCACGGCCAACCATGGTCGGGCGGCTGAGGAAGATGCCGGCGGGGATGCCCACAACGAGGGCGGCCAGCATGGAGGCGAGGACGAGAACCAGATGAGCTTGCAGGTAAAACAACAAATCGTCGCGGTAATGTTCGATCGTGTTGATGCCGATCCAGTGGATCAGCAGGGCC
The DNA here is from genome assembly GCF_003148705.1 of Pseudomonas sp. OV226. Classification (NCBI taxonomy): domain Bacteria; kingdom Pseudomonadati; phylum Pseudomonadota; class Gammaproteobacteria; order Pseudomonadales; family Pseudomonadaceae; genus Pseudomonas; species Pseudomonas sp. OV226. The sequence goes on from NZ_QGGS01000024.1 coordinate 101,797, forward strand.
AGAAGGGCGAATACCAGCGCGCCTCCTATCAGCCCTTTGCCATAGTGGATAGCCACAGGCGGACTCCTTTTTTCTTTGTCGGCGAACGCAGTCCCGAGTGGCAATCCCATTCCTGGCTGCCGGGATTATCAACGTTCGCGAGAAGCAGCTCTTCATGCTGATGAAACCGCATGAGATCGAGCCATAAGCGCAGCCTCGTCAGGCTAACTGGCTGAATTTTCAGCCCCTGGTACGAGTGCCGTAACAGGGGAGTGGACGTCTGCACCTTTTAAAAGGTTCCATAATTAACAGCATTTAGCCACCCCGCATCTCGTTTTGCCCCTGTAGCAGCTGCCGAGCCGGCGAGGCTGCGTTCGGCGACGAAGTCGTCGTCAAGGCATCCATCGCTATCTGCCCGAGGCACCGCGGCGCCTGGTTTTACGACGGCTTCGCCGCCGGACGCCGCCTCGCAGGCTCGGCAGCTGCTACAGGCGAACGGTGGTTCGTAGGTCATGTTTTGAGCTATACTCGCCGCCCTTTTTTGAATCACCTGCCAGGCGATTTCCCATGACCAAACAGGCCGCCGAAGTCGCGAAACGCCGCACTTTCGCCATTATTTCCCACCCCGATGCCGGTAAAACCACCATCACCGAGAAGCTCTTGCTGATGGGCAAGGCGATTGCGATTGCGGGCACGGTGAAATCTCGAAAATCCGACCGCCATGCCACCTCCGACTGGATGGAAATGGAAAAGCAGCGTGGTATCTCGATTACCACGTCGGTCATGCAGTTCCCGTATCGCGACCATATGGTCAACCTGCTCGACACCCCGGGCCACGAAGACTTCTCCGAAGACACCTACCGCACCCTGACCGCGGTGGACTCGGCCTTGATGGTCCTCGACGGCGGTAAGGGTGTAGAGCCACGGACCATCGCGCTGATGGACGTTTGCCGTCTGCGTGACACGCCGATTGTCAGCTTCATCAACAAACTCGACCGTGACATCCGCGACCCGATCGAACTGCTCGACGAAATCGAAGCGGTCCTCAAGATCAAGGCCGCGCCGATCACCTGGCCGATCGGTTGCTACCGTGATTTCAAAGGCGTGTACCACCTCGCCGATGACTACATCATTGTGTACACCGCTGGCCACGGCCACGAGCGCACCGAAACCAAGATCATCGAGAAACTCGACTCCGACGAAGCCCGCGCCCATTTGGGTGACGAGTACGACCGCTTTGTCGAGCAGCTTGAGCTGGTGCAGGGCGCCTGCCACGAGTTCAACCAGCAGGAGTTCCTCGACGGCCAACTGACGCCGGTGTTCTTCGGTACTGCACTGGGTAACTTTGGTGTCGACCATGTGCTCGACGCCGTTGTGGACTGGGCGCCGAAGCCATTGGCCCGTGTGGCCAACGAGCGCACCGTCGAGCCGGTGGAAGAGAAGTTCTCGGGCTTCATCTTCAAGATCCAGGCGAACATGGACCCGAAACACCGCGACCGTATTGCCTTTATGCGTATCTGCTCCGGCAAGTACGAAAAAGGCATGAAGATGCGCCACGTGCGCACCGGCAAGGACGTGCGGATCGGCGATGCGCTGACCTTCTTCTCCTCCGAGCGTGAGCAACTGGAAGAAGCCTTCGCCGGCGACATCATCGGTTTGCACAACCACGGCACCATCCAGATCGGCGACACCTTCACCGAAGGCGAAGTCCTGGGCTTCACCGGTATCCCGCACTTCGCTCCGGAACTGTTCCGTCGCGTGCGTCTGCGTGATCCGCTGAAATCCAAGCAACTGCGTCAGGGTTTGCAGCAACTGGCCGAAGAAGGCGCGACCCAGGTGTTCTTCCCCGAGCGCAGCAACGACATCATCCTCGGCGCCGTCGGTGTGCTGCAGTTCGATGTGGTCGCCAGCCGCTTGAAAGAGGAATACAAGGTTGAGTGCTCCTACGAGCCGATCACCGTTTATTCCGCGCGCTGGATCGATTGCAGCGACAAGAAGAAGCTTGAGGAATTCTCCAACAAGGCCGTGGAAAACCTCGCGGTCGATGGCGGCGGTCACTTGACCTACCTGGCCCCGACCCGAGTCAACCTGGCACTGATGGAAGAGCGCTGGCCGGACGTGAAATTCCGTGCGACGCGTGAACATCACTAAGCGCTGAACAGTAAGACCCAAGCCCCGTTGCGCAAGCACCGGGGTTTTTTTATGACTGACGTTTGCCTGTAAAAGGGGGAAATTCATCTCGGGTGAACTAATGTTCCTTGATGGAAAACGATCCGCCATTGTTCGTCTTGCTTGCACAAAATCGAACTTCGCAGGCTGTTGGAGGGTGAGCACAAACCGATGATTATGTTGTGATAGCGGTTAAACAGAGACATGACTGATAGGTCGAGTCGATCAGGATGAAAGATGCTTCTGTAGGGTTTTTTTCCGATTTTTGTAGCTCGGCTCCGGTTTCAAGTTCTCTTGGCTTTTTTCACGGGACACGGCACTCGTTGAGGTCTAGCGTTCGTTGGGTATTTCGCAAGTAGCGATTTTCCACGTGCAGGAGCGCAAGACAAATGGACCTGATGAAAACCGACTCAAGTGCAACGGCGACACAAGGACCTAAGCCCCCGGTTTCTGTTCTCGAGCGTTATTACGAGCTTATCGTCAAAGGTGCTTCCGATTTCGAAGTCAGCAGCAGCGACGGTTCTTTCGAGCCTTCAATGAGGTTGCCTGCACTGGACTCCCGTATGCAGGATTTTCTTTCTGTTGCCACTGCACAGTTTTTTGAGTTAGGTCACTATCGAGGTGTACCGCTACGCCTGTTCGACCTGCGGCAAAACGCAAACACGCAAACAACGAAGACCTTTGCCTCCACGCTGATCGTTGCACGTGCTATCCGGCATATTCAGGAAACTGGCGAAAGCATTTTGTTGTTTTCCCCTTCTTCCGGTAACAAGGCTATTGCATTGCGTGATGCGGTTCTACGTGCGTTGAAAGCCAAACTTGTTCATCCCGAGCAATTACGTATTGTCACGCTGACACCTGCGCAAACTACCGATAAATTGCGTAGAACCGAACTCTACGATGACCCTCGGTTGCGTGCCCTGAACCCGATATTTGTCCTTGATGGCGACTCGCCGGAGGCTGTGAAGGTTATTGGTCAGCGGTTCAAAGAACTGTTCAGTCGTGAACCATTTGGTGATTCGAAGTTGTGGCATTCCCTGCGACTGGAGAATTATCGATTCTCTGACCAAGCCCGAGCTTTTTTTGATTTCGAGTATGGTGATGCTTGGGATACCGATCGAAAAACAGTGCATGTGCACGCGGTATCGAGCGCCTATGGGCTTCTTGGATATTGCTCTGGCGTAGAGGCGTTGAAACGCCTAGGAAAACAGGTTTCTACACCTTCGTTTCTTTTGGTTCAACACTTGGCTACCAGTGACATGGTTCTGCATTTGCTCGATGGAAATTTCGAGGGCACTTCTACTCCACTCTATACACAGGCAGACGACGGTCTGTGGGTGCAATCGGCGTCTGCACATTTTCCTGCTACGACTTGGAGTCCCGACGAGACTCTCGAATCCACTTTTTACACGCACTTGCCGCCTACCGCTGTGGAAATGACTGGGCATGTTCGGGCCAATGGAGGCTCTGGAATTGTCGTTTCGCTGTATGAATGTATGCAACGCTACAGTGAATGCGTTCAGATGCTCGCCAATACCTCAGTGAGGTTGCCCAGCGACCCTCGCGATCTGAAGGAGTGGTCATTGGTGATGGCGATGACCGGTTGCTTGAATGCGATTGATAGACAGCTATTGGAGGAGGTGGACGGTTGCACCATTCATGGATCAGGCACCTATAGTCTTGGGGACTATGAGGTTGTGCCGTTTGATGGGCTTTCATTCATTGCAACTGCTGATGAGATGATTGAGACCCTTCGTAACCGAAATAATGCTGAACGCTGATTTTCGGATGAGTCGGAAAACAGTCTGTCACTTTCGTATTTACAGTGGGGCCTCCCGAGCCGGAACTCTGGCTCGTCTTACGTATCTCGGGGTGAATGAGGGACTGCGGTACATCGCTCCTTTTGTAGCTCAATGCTTTTTCGAGAGTTCGTGTATAGACCAAGAAGGGACTTTGGAGTGGGAGCAACTGGATGACTTTATAAAACGAAATAAAGCCGACATGAGTTTGCTGATGACCTCATCGGATGTTATCCAGCAATACCAAAAACCAAGTGATGTTGTCGGGCTCAGTAGGATTCATCAAAAAGTTGATGTTTCTGCTGGTTGGGAGCACGTGCTGGGGCAACTATCTAATCGTGAAAGCAAACGCCGGGCTCAATCGATAAAACGTGGCTTTCAGTACGATGTGTCAATTGAAGATGAGGATTTTTTCTCCTTTTACCGCACCATGCATGTTCCGACGATGAACGCGCGTTACGGTGATTTTGCGCGAAGCGTGGAAGAGCAGGACGCTTTTTTGAATTTGTTCAAACGAGGCGTTTTGTTTCGAGTCCAGATGCATGCTGAGTGGGTTGCGGGAAGTGTTTCTCAGATTGACTGGTCTACGCGTACCTTGAATGCACGTTTGATCGGGATGAAGGGTGGGAGTGCAGTTTATCGTGCAAACGGTGCGCAGAATTTTGTTTATCACTCGATCCTTGAATGGGCCTCCAATCAATCATCCATCGACTGGGTCGATTTTCAAGGTTGTGAGCCATTTTTAAGCAAAGGAACATTCCAATACAAAAAGCGCTTTGGGGCTCAAGCTGTTGTTCCGGAAAACGGCTTCGGACAGTGGAGGATCTTGATTCGAATGCCGACGCTTTGTGCTGCGGTGCGAAAATTTCTGATTAACAACCCTCTAATAGGTCTGGATGCTGATGGCCGGCTACAGGCGCAGTATTTTTTCGATTCGGATCACGAGATTCGCTCAGACATTCCTTACGCCTCAAAAGGTATTTACAGCCAAGTGAACCGCAATCTGGACCAGTGGCATGGTTAGCCGACTTGCTCACCTTATTCGGTTGGATGGCTACTTCTGCTCTATGGCCTGGCTGCTTGCTGCGTTGATTTTCATCAGTCGGTTGAGCGCCATGGCCAAGTTGTTCATGGCGTTGTACCTGCGTCAGGCACTGGGGTTGCCGTTTGAAACGGTTGGATGGCTGTTGTCCGGTTACGGTGCAGGATTACTGATTGGGTCAATGGGCGGTGGAGTGCTGAGTGATCATTTCTCCACGGCGCGGCTTACTGCATTGTTGATGTTCGCCTCGGTGTGGATTTTGGTGCTATTGGGGCTGGTCACCGACGTGCCCTGGCTGGCTGGATTGCTGCTGTTCAGCGGTGTTCTCGATGGTGCAATTCGTACGCTTCATCAGCGTTTGATCCTGGAGTATTGCCATGTTGAGCGGCGTGTTCGTGCGCAATCATTGAGTCGAGTTGCCATCAATCTGGGTATGGCTATAGCTGGGGTGGTGGGTGGCGTTCTGGCACAGGCTGATTTTCGGTGGGTGTTTTTTGTCAGCGCGGCTATGACGTTATTGGCCTTGGTCTGGTTTGTCCGGTCGACTATTCATCGAGATGTTCTGATGTCGGATGAGTTCTATGCCGCAGCATTGGACGCCAGGTCCCCATTCCAGAACAAACCGTTCTTATGGTTACTAGCGGCTTCAGGTTTGCTCGGCCTTGCTTTCGAACCGGTCTACAGCATGTTGGGCAACTATTTGCTCGATTACTATCGACTGCGAGCTGAGGGTGTCGGATGGCAATTTGCGCTCAATGCATTGCTCGTGGTTTTGCTGCAAATTCCGTTATCCCATTGGAGTGAGTCATGGGGGGCGCGGCGGCAACTGTTGGCGGGCGCCTTTTTGCTCGCTTTCGGGCTTGGAGTTCTGCCGTTGGGGAGCGGGATGCTATTTGTCTGCCTATCGACCGTTGTCTGGACTGTAGGCGAAATTCTGTTTATGCCGACCTTGAACGTCCTGGTCATGCAACGTGCGCAAGTCGGTAGAAGTGGGCTTTATTTTGGCCTTTTCTCTATGTGTTGGGGGATGAGTGCGCTTCTTTCGCCGACCCTTGGCGGCCAGCTATATGGTCACTTTGGCGGGCATAGTGTCTGGATCGCAAGTGCGGTGTTGGCGATGTGTTCTATGCCGCTCATATACCAAGCGACACGTCCCTGTATGCATCCAGTGATCAAATCCTCGCTAAAGAGCGAGACGGCCACTTAAGGAGTTTGGAAATAACCATTATTCAAAACCATTCTGTCGATCCACGGCATTTCCACCCCTCCGTTAGCGTCCTATCTGGAGAACCACGCGGATCGGAACTAGATTTCACTCAGCGCCAGATAGGCACTCTACGAAAGGATGGAATCGACTATGAACAGATTGCTACGTGTTTTATTGCTGTTGAAAGTGATGGTGATGCTGTCACTCGGCACTTCGATGGCGTGGGCCGAGTGCACGCAACATGATGAGCAGGCTTCGAGCGGGCAGGGAGGATACAGTGGCTTGATGCTCGCCAAATCCGAATCCGAGCCAGGCGATCAGGGGCAGGGTGGTGCGGATAACGACGATGACTCGACGACTGACGAGCCGGATTCCGATGATGACGAAGGCGACAGCCAGTCGTAACGCCCGGAAAAAAGAAAACCCCTGCTCCCGTGCTGATGCGCAGTGGTGGGAGAAGGGGTTTCTGGTTAACGCTTCTTGATGACGTGTGCGATTCAATCGCTGTGGGAGTGAGCTGGCTCACTCCCACATTTTTATGCCGCGCCGTCGAGGAATTGCTCGGCGTAGTGGCAAGCCACCTGGCGGTTATCGAGAGGGCGCAGGGCTGGCTCTTCGGTGCTGCAGCGCTCGGTGGCATACGGGCAGCGCTTGTGGAA
>NZ_QGGS01000025.1:0-107936 GCF_003148705.1 Pseudomonas sp. OV226
CGAGCTGCGCCGACGTTACAAGCTCAAGGCTGGCGCTAAGGTCAGCGCATAAGAGGCTACTTCGGCGTCGAAACCTCTCTCGCATAGGCCTGGCACGCCTTCAGCGCAATCAGTCCCTGATCGCCGGCGTCGGTGATGGCGACAATTCGTTGAGCATGCGCTGGGTCAAGTCGGGCGCGCGCTCCTCCATGAACCACGCCGACGGCTTCGGTACCGGCTGGCATTGAACAGCCACTGGCTGGATCCGTGGTGTCGAGAAGGACTGACAGCCGCAAATCAGAAGTGGCAAGGCGATCGCGCAAGCGCGCCTGATCAGTTTGAGCATCTGTCAGTTCCTTGTGGTGGGTTTGATCGCTGGTCGTCAGCCGCTGCTCGAGCACCAGCCGCTTGTCTTGATCGGCACGCATCTGGGCGGCGGCTGCGTTGCTGATGGCGGTCAGGTCGACCTGATGCAGCCCAGCCTGTTCGGCGAGCTGCTTGCCATAGCGCCAGTCCTGAAACCGCCAGGCGCTGCCGGCGGCGACTAAAGCCAGCGCCAGCGCGCCAACCAATTTCCACGGAACGGCGGTCATACCAACACCTTCAGAGCCTTTGCGTAGAGCGCGTCACGATCCTGCGCACCGTTCGGCACACGCCCCTTTCGACCGGTGTTGATGATGCTTCCGATATTCGTGTTATCGCCGGCATCGGCCAAGGTGTTCAGCCCATGGGTAGCCCAGAACCAAGCGGCGGACATGCAGGCGTATTGCGGTTGCTCCAGTTGCTCGGGATGATTGATCAGGTCCACACCTAGCGCTTCACCGCATGCAGCGTAGTTGGCCCGTCCGGTGATTTGGATCAGACCCCGACCGCGATACTTGAAGCCGTCGCCTGCCACGGTATTACCCAGGTCCGCCCTACCCTCGTATTTTTTCTGGGCAGCCGTCGGCCCCCAAATCTCACGCACATAAACCAGTTGGCCGGATTCATGCCCGATCTGGGCAATGAACGCAGCAACCCGCTTGGCGCCCACGATTTGGTACCGCTGCATCGCGGTGTTGATGACAGGTGCAAAAACGCCGGCTCTTTGGCCGGCGTTCGGGAGTATCTGCAGCAACTGCTGCGCGGTTATGGGCATTACTTTTCTCCAGGAATAAAAAAACCGCCCGGAGGCGGTTTGTTTTAACCAACGATTTCAGTCACTGGTTTTGATGTAGAACGAGAGCAGTCTCGCATCGTCGCTGCCGGACCACGCAGGGCTAAAAGCCTGGTTGGAGTAAATAGAGACTTTATCGCCTCTTTCAAGATTCCCCAACTTCAGCTCACCGTGCTTGCTTTCGGCTGAAAGACTTATCCGGTCGAGTTCGCCATTTTTCCCATAGGCCACAATTTCTTGCGTAGAACATCCTTCGGACTCAAAGAGCGTGCTGAAACACTCCAGCGTCATATTGCAGATTGATTTCTCTACGACTAACTCGGCAGCCGGGGCACACCAGCGATAACCGTTGGCGTTTTCATAGGCCCCGCGGCCAAATCGGATTGATGCATCCTTCGCTCGATGAGGAAATATCTCATCAAGTCGGCCTTGTTTTTTGGCGCATATTGCGAGGTTCATCTGCTCAGCGGAATCTAGCAGCAAGTCCCCCATGATCGGCGCCATGGGATCACTAGGGGAAAACCAGCCATTGACGGTGCCGATGAATTCGACCTGCGTTAACCCGGCGATGTGTAAAGCGTTTACAAGATGATCTCTTGGGTACGGCCGCTCGAGGGTATCAAACTCACGCATAACCTCCATGTACTCAGGCTTTATTTCTCCGCGCCGATTCTCAAACTCGATCAGTACAATTACACCATCCGGCTTTAAAGCTGCAGAAAGATGTTCAAGCGCAGTAATCGGATCGACAAAGTGGTGCAAACAGGATTCCAGCCAGATGTAATCGAACGTCCCGACCAAATGACTTGGCAACGGAGAAGTCTCGATATCATGAACAGAAAATCTTGATGCTGCCTCTGTCTCGGATACAGACAACGAAGCGTCCCTGGAAAGCCGCCTAGCCGCGAGGTTTACGAAGTCCTCAGATATGTCGATCCCGTAGGTCCAATACCCCATCTTACTGAGCAAGTGGGATACCCAGCCCCCTCCGCAAGCAACATCAAGAATTCTTGACCCTAGTGGTGGCTTCAAGAACTGTAAGGCGTTCGCAAAGTTGTTGATGTAATGGACGGACTCTGTGATTGCCGGGCCTGGATCACTAGCGCCAACAGAACTGAAGGGCTTGTTCATCGCAAACTCTTCAATGCCTTCACGGCCAAGTTTCTCAACAAATGCGGCTACGTACTTCTCTGCGCCCGCCTTCCAGTCAACTCCTTTTGGAATATCCTCGTTGATCGCCTGCAACAAACTCTCTCTGTTTAACATCCACTGTCACCGAGCCGTAAGTTTTCGTGCGCGCACGATAGCATGAAAAATTGCGGCCGGTGACAGGGCTCACGCGGTGAAAACAAAGCTATCAAACCGCCGGTGGTGCCGGCCACACAGGTGATGGAGTGCTGATATCAACTGCCTCCAGTTCGCGATAATAGGTCTGCCAGGCCTTTGCCTTTACCGTCTCAGCATCTGTCGCATTACCCAAGGTCAGCGAAAGCATAAACGGAGTCATGGCCTGCGAAGCGATTGTGAACAGCGCGTTTTGCTGAGCTTGGTTCTCGGCCAGAATCTGCTCTGGAGTAGGCTGATATGGAACAGGCGCGGCAAAAATACCATCCTGATAGGTCCATCCCTCGACAGGCATAGGGACAAGATCTGTGATGTCATAGGTCGACTCCAGAAACCCCGGGGTACGACGCTCTGTAATCGGAATCTCTTTACCGATGCGGCTAGGATCTCCCTCCACCCACCCAGGCATCTCTGCGTCATAAACTATCGGCTGGATAATTTCTTGAATGGAGCCGCTATATACATATGCATGAGTCTTCAAAATGCAAACTCCTCAATGATAAGAATGCCACCGACTCCATTGCCGCCAGCCAGTCCCGCACCACTACTTATCCCTGCTTGTGCGCCGCCTCCACCAGAACCATACCCAGCCCCCGCCGCACCAGCGCCATAGCTTGAGCCAATACCGCGGCCGCCAGCGCCAAATGCGCTAGATGCCCCTCTGCCAGACTGATAGGCGTTGGTATTCAGCGATACTGCTGGCTCTCCCGACTGTCCAGCACCATTAAAGATGTTGCCACCCGAGGCCGTTCCAGAGTTTAGTGTGTTGCCCTGTATGGTCGGTGGGACTTGTGCGGCTGCAGCTGGAGAGCCCGGTCCGCCTGGGGCAGAAAATAGAGCGCCGAGCGCAGTGCTTCCGCCAGCCCCACCACCAGCACCCGCAACACCAACACCGCCAGCGCCAACCACAATAGATGCACCGGAAAACCCAGAGGTGTAGAAGCCCTCGCAAAGGGCGCCCGCAGATCCGCCAGCCCCACAGCCAACCTGCGTAGATGTGGTAATGGGGGAGCCCGCACCAGCACTGCCAGCACCTTGACCGATTGCATGTATCGCAGTAGTCAACGCTAATGGCGTAAATGTCGAAGCCGCTGTGACAAATGCGGCGCCGTTTACCGATACCTGAAGCGTGCCGGCGTTGTTGATGTAGACCGACTTACGCAACAGTCGGCCCGTGGCCTGGCCAAGCTGCATTGCATGCAGTGGCTTTGTAGCCGGGGCAACTTGCGATGCACCTCCCAACGACTCAAGGATGATCCATGCACCATTGCCGCCGTTTACCCCGGCTTGAACCAAGTACATCAGCACAGCTATTCCGGCTGGAAGCTCGCCGCCCTGCAATGGCTGAAGGCCAAGACCATAAATCGGCTTCGCCGCAAGCCCGTCAGGGGCGTAGGTTGAGGCGCCCGGGTTCAAGTTGGCAATGCTCACACGCTGCACATAACCGGTGGCCGGAAGTACCGTGAGTGCCGGCGTGTTCGCTGCCGCGTAGGCGCCTGCGGTTCCGGTATCAGTGAGGATGGTCGCCTGTTTATTCACGGCCCGAATGGCGGCTGTCAGTTGGGTGAAATTCGACTTGGAAGGCGTAACACCCCCCGCACTCAAAACCCCCAAGATCTCCATCATGACCATGTTCATGAATTCGGCAGGCATGATGGTTGCCGAAACGCCAGTTGCCGGGTTTCCATCAGTGAAGAAGCCAGGTGTTCCGGCGGCAGTGCTCGCCGGGATGACGGCCGCCGCACTTGAGTTATCAATTTGATACATCTAGAGCCTCACGAATAATGGAATTGCAGAATGGTGTGTGCCGGTTTGGCTTCGGATAATTCGCACTCGAGCACTGAGTTTCCCCATGAGGCCAATGGGTCGCCCATGGCGGATTGCCCAGTGCGGAAATAGGTAATCGTGTTGAGTGGCGAGTTGATGGCCCAGGTAAAAAACCAATCTTCTCCACCGAGTGGCTGACCACAGGTGCTTTGTCCGCATCGAAACGGTGCGTATTGCGTGATAGTCACCGTATACCCAAGCCCCAGCGCAAAAGACTCGAAGAACTGGATCGATTGGCCGCCTGTGTTGGTGAAGCGCGCAACAACCTGGTTCCGGCGCCCCTGAAACGTCGGAGAGACACCTGCGCACGGGTCAGGCAAGCCAAGCGTCGACTCCCATTCTCCAAGCAGGTTTACGGTCGTCGCTGGAAACGCATCAACCAACAAACCCAAGGCCGAATCACTGAGTCGTTGGAAGGTGGGGGCGAAGCAGGAGACTGCCTGTGCATGGACACTGCTGAGTTCTTTCGGCCAAACACGGCCGCGCGGAAGCAGCCCAAGCAGCGCGGATGTGAAATCGGCGCTGGTGAACGAAGGCTTTGGCATAGGAGATCAGCTATAGGTAATGGTGCCGAGAGTGGGGAGGTAACCGAGGACGTTTGCTATGTTCGCAACCGGCGAAGTGATCACGAACCCCTTGGTCGATGCGATTGCCGCGATCGCTGAGTCGATGTCAGAAAGCGCCACAAAAGACCCATCTGTCACTGGCACCCCTAGTCCCACAAACACCTCTGCGATGGCTGCTGCAACGGCATTACGGGTGGTTGTCGAAGCCCCTGTCAGTCCAGTAATCGTGAAATCTTTCGGGGCAGCGATTGGCGAGCAGACGTAGACCAGTGCTGTAACCGGCTGTTTCGGAAAAATACTGTTGGCCACTGTGAGCTGATCGCCGGCGGCAAGGTTGCCGGAGGTGACCCTGTTGTCGCTGGACGAAATGCCGTTTGTTCCCTGAGGAAATCCCTGATGATCAGCGTTTGCCTGATCAAACATCACATAGACCACAACGGTTCCGGTACCGAAACCGTTCGGGGCGCACCACGCCCGGGTCACACCCTGGACTGCCTTGGCCCAGATTGGGTAATCGGTAACAGATCCACCGTTTGGCGTGTTCTGGTAAGCCTCCAGCATGCGCTGGAAGAACGCATCGTCCTCCTCCTGCTCGGCGCCGCCAGTAATAACGGTTGTTACCGTACCACTGGACGGAATCCCGGGAATGGAGACCCCCAGTGTCATCAGGCTTCCTACCGGCGTGTTTCCGAGTTCTCCAGCCACATCGGCCTTTACCTGAACCGTCACCGTCCCACCAACGCCTACAGTGGCGCTTGCCTGCACAGTGAAAGTCGTCGAGTCGCTACGGGTGATCTCTGTGCCAATATCGATTATGGCCCCGACGGTCCCGGGAAAAGTGACGGCGCCAGCGGCGAACGATGCAGTCTTGGGATAGACATTCTTCAGCGCCCCCCATGCGTACAAGTACTCGCCCGATGAGGTGTAGGGCACTGCTTGCTTGGCGATCCAATCCAGATATCCATAGTTCAGATGGCCAAGCCCGGCAACAGCCTTGCCAAGGATCTGAAGATTGGAAAAGCGTAGTAACCCGTCAGCGGTGGGAAGTCCGGAGGTGATGTCGGACGCTACCCGCGATCGCAGCTCCGAGAGCGTCGGTCTCGTAAATGGCATAAGGGATGAACTCCAGGCGAAAAAAATCCCGCTCGTGGCGGGATCATAAAAAGTCAGCGGTCAGCTTGGTCGCCATGCCCAGTTGAATTTGAGCGGGATCACTGTGCCGTCGCTGCGAGTGATCGTAATGATCGAGTTCAATTGGCTGTTGTCTGCAATCGCGGTCAGCACCTTGATGCTGGAGGCCACTTCATCATCAACCATCCACTTGAGTGCCTCCTCCATGTAGATACGTGCTGTGTTGGCAACGGCGGGAGTCAGCCGTGAACGATCAAGGAGCCAAAGCCTTGAGCCGATCGGAACGTCTTCATCATCATCTCCCCACCAGCCCCGGCGATCATCGCCGCCGTCGGGTGGGATATCAGCAGCATCTGCTTCGCGATCACTGAACAAACTGATCAGTGCGGCAGTTTCCAAATCATCCCCACTGGCCAATGCGCCACCGCTGATTGACCAGTCACCCGTGCCTGATTCGACGATCCAGGTTGTTGTGATATCGCTCATTGTTGTGGTGTCGGCGTTGTCGTGCCGCTCCCGTTGTTGTGCTCATTGAAGATCAGGCGATCAGCAGCCATCGTCCGAACGCTATCGCTAATGTCGCCGTCAGCTAGGATATCGCCAGTAACGTGCAGCAACGGCGTGACCATCTCAATGCTTTCTGCTGCATTGATGGTCACCACCGTTGCATTGTTTACGGTCACGGGTGTGCCTTTGGCTTCGACCACAATGCCACCGTCCTTGGTGAGGTAGACGCTTTTTCCCCACAGGTCATAAACCATGCTTTCGCCGGAGGTCAGGCCAGCTGGCCGGCTAGCTTGATGACCAGTGGCAACCACGACTCCCTTAGATCGGTCGCCGCCCATGAAGACAATCAGAACGTCGGAACCATTGGGCGGCATGGAGGTAAATCCAAACTCGGCTATGCGGGGTGTTGCGTCGCGCGTTTCGGAGTCATTGAGTTTCACCTGCAGGAGCTGAGCGGTTTTGCTGTCGTCTGCAAACGTCACGCGCCCCCAACTAGACATCAGTTGAACTCTTCGCCATAACCGTTGAAACGCGCCAACATCATCGCGAGGCTGATTCGTTGGATGGCTCATTACGTCACCGGTGTAGAGAATTCGCCATATAGCGGCGTAAGGTTGATCGGTTGCGGCAGGAAGGCTTCAGGTGCCATCAAGGTTACCTCCGCAGTGGTCCCCGAATACGAGTTCCGCAGGAAGGTGACTTCGCTGATCAACATGCTTTCTGCGACGAATTTCAGTTTCGGCAGAGAAACGGAGACCAGAGTGTTTGGCTCCCACAGGGCGCCAGAAGAGTCTCGCCAGCTGTCGGTCGTGAGCCTGATCACCCGCGAACGTCCGAAGCGCCTGGCGGCCTCCCATTCAGCGCGTTGCACCGCAATTTCATTTCCCAGCCCACCACCTTCGGAGATGATGACCATCGCCCTGTGCCGCTTGCAGTTGAGATCCTTCACCTTGTAGAGCTGGTTACCGGCCTGCCCAAGGTCCGTGAAGGTATCAACCGATTGGATGTAAACGTTGTAATCGGAATAAATGAGGTTCGAGGAGTAGTCGATAAACGCACGCTGGACGTTTTCGCCCTCCGCAAATCCACTCGCGGCACGGCGGGTACCAGCTCTGGTTAGAAACAGGCTGCCGTCTGCAAGGTCGTAAGCAAGTACCGCAGAAAAGCGCGCCATCCTGTCGATGATGTCGAAGGCCGACTCACCCAGCATGACGTTGGTTTGAGGCAGGATCGGTAAATCAGTTACATCGGATGCCACCCGAATCCCTTCAGGAGCCCCATTGATGGTCGTGCCGTAAATTGAGGCAAGCTTCTGCGCGATCCCCAACACCGTCTGATTAGTGATCTGGCCGCCGGGCCACTCCGCAGCGCAATCAATCAGATCGGCGCACTTTGATCGACCGTTGACACGGATCGAGTGTTCGCCGGCCGTGATGCTGGGCACAAAATGATCGACATACCCGGTAATCACTGGGTCATCGCCCAAGCGAACCTGACAGGGCGCATCAGGCTCTATCGTCAAGCGATTGAGCTCGCCCGGGTAGAGCTCAGTCATTCCTATGTTGAAGTCGCTCGGCAGCCGCTCAATACCCCGAGTCACCCGGATATCCGTCCAGCCGGTCACGACCTGGTCCCCGGAGGTCAGGTAGAGTTCGTCTTCTTCCACAAGTTTTCCTTACCGGGCCAGGGCCTTGAAAGTGGTCGGCATGAATGCCGGGTGTATGGGGTCCGCCTGCTGGATCAACTCATCAGCGCGAGATGCGTCCTGATAAAGCCTGTTGGCTATGACCAACGCTGGCAGGGCGGTGCGGAAAGTGAAGGTTTCAAGGTTAGGCAGTGTCGCGCCAGTTGTGGTCAGCGCCACGACCACCGCCTGCCGGAGCGCAAGCAGCGCGTTATAGCTTTCGTCGTCACCGGTATCCCCCGCCGATAGAACCTCCGCATCGATAAAACCAGTGACGACGCCCATGGTGTCGATGGCCTCGTCATAGGAAGTTGGCACATAAGTCGCCACCACTTTCCCGATTGCCGCCAATGCCGATCGCCGCAACAACGCGGCTGTTGCGTCTTGAGCGACGACTTGCGCCGAACCAATCGCTCCCGTCCCGGTAAGAGCATCAGGGGTGTAACTGGCAAGTGGACCGAGAAGCACGATCGCATCGCCCGGGTCAGCGATACCTGCCACCAATGAATCCATGAGTGCTTGAACGGCATCGGTAAAAACCTCGCCATTACTCGCATCAAGGTTTGCGGCAGCGTCAACCAGGTTATCCATAGCTGCGTCAACGGCAGCGCGGTTTTCAGTGTTCTTGGCGATCAAGTCCGCCATCGTTGCACTGCTGTCCTTTGATTTTTTGCTGGTGATCAAGGCGCTGCTGACGTTGCCGTTGGCATAGCGCCCGAAGTCGCCAGTCATTAGGCTGGCCAGGCTGGTAATGCTGCGCACGTCCCGCGTGATTCGCCCCACCAGAACCTTGAAGTCAGCGATGACACCTACAACCATGCCGACGATGGCCTTGCCAAACTTAATCACCCCTTCGACCGCGTTGATCACAGCAGTGACACCGCCGATCACCTTGCGAACGAAGTCCAGAGCAGAGGACAAACCGAGAGCCGCCGCCAACTTATCCAGCAAGCTGCCGGAAGAAGAAGTAATGCTCGGAAATACCCGGTCGCCTGATTCGATGAAAGTGAAGCTGATCTCGAAATAACGCCCCATATCCCAACGTTCGACGACGCTCAAGCCTTCGGCCGGCACGCTGACAGTCAGAGCCCCAAGCGTTGGATGAATTAGCGCTCCGGGCCCCGGCTTCTCTGCCGCCGCCACCAACGCATCGCGCTGGGCAAGCGCACTTCCACCACCGTAGATGAAGCTGTCGGTGACGAGAAAGCCACTCATGCGGATACGCCGAGTCGAACGCCCCATGTCTTCGATATACGGTTTATCCCGACCTGGATATTCATGGAGAGCCAGTCGACGGCCAAAGCGAGCATCCCCGCCGTAGACCGCGAACGGCACCCCGCGGAACGAGGCCTTATGCAAGGTCTCAGTCCAAGTCTTGTTGGACTCCTTTGCGATCTGGATGATATCGGATAGTAAACTCATACGCCTGCCCCTACTCCGGTGTAAGCGATACGACTGGAGCCCTGCACATTCCCTTCGGACTGAACGCTCACCTTGGTCCCCTCAGTCGCACCTTTAAGCTCAACTTCGACCTTAACTTTCCCATTGGATGGGCCAGGAACGTTGCCCATGTTGTACGGGCCTTTTGGGGCAACGGGCTGGTCTTGTGAAGTCGGAGATGCAGCTGAGGTGACAGGTCCTTCCAATACTCGAGCCAGCGCAGCACGAGCAGACGCTTCGCGATCCTTCGCCTCCTCCGTGGTACCGGGTCTCAACCAGCTGCGCGAGGCAATTGCACCAGCCTCTTCAGCGGTTTTGGCCCCCCGAAGTTTTGCGCCGGCGCCCGACTCTGTTCCCTGAGTCAGTTCGTAGTTGGCAAACTCCAACTGTTTCATGGTGTCCGCGCGCGGATCCATCATGTTGAAGCCGGCCCACTTCTCGAAGTTGTCCTGCCGATCCCGGTGCCATTGGAAAATCCCGCGAGCTCTCCCCCAATCACCTAAGGCTGTGGGGTCGAGGTTACTTTCAGCAATGCCATTACCGACAATGCCGGCGGCGGCCTGCTTGCTCCAGCCTTGCGCCTGAAAATAGTCCTGAGCAAAGTTGGCCACATCCTTGTTCGTACCCTGAACCTTGTTCCAGGCAGTCGCGAGCAAATCCAGCTTCGGGGTTTTAGGCTCGTTCTCAGGTAGGCCCTGCGAAGCGCGAATGCGGCGAACCGCCTCGTCCTCACCTTGATTGAGGGACGGGGAGTACAGCATGGCGCCGGCCCCGACCGCAGCTGTTGTTAGTCCAACGGCAGCACCTGAGGCCAGCCAACTAACGCCCTGACCTGCGGCCAACGAATTCTGCGCCACCGCCACGGCAGTGGCCGCGTCTTTCCAGCGGCCGAGCAGGCTGATAAACGACAGAATCCCAACGCCCGCACGGCCAAGCGTCAAGCCCAAAGAAAGGACGCTTCCAATCAAACCTGCGTTCATCACCAGAACAACTGCGATCGCCGCGTTTTCCCAACCACCCAGCCAATCAACGATCTTGCCAATGCCTTTTCCGAAGCTGACGATCCCATCACCGACCTTCTTCCAGTCGATCTTGCCAATCCAGGTAGCGAAACCTTTCGCCCAGTCACCGACATTGGTGGCAATCAGGTCGCGATTGACCGATAGCCAGTTGGTGAACTGATCGATCAGCGGTTTCATGACGGGGATCAGCTTATCGCCGATGGCGTTCTTGGTTCCGTCCACGACCACGCCGAGACCGGCCAGCGACTGTGAAAATTCCTTGCCGCGCTTTACTGCGTCCTCGCTCATCACATAGCCAAGACGCTTGACCATGGTTTCATAGCGCTCGATGCCAGCAGCCCCCTCACGAAGGAACGGCAGCATCCCCTCCATACCAAACGCTCTGGCAATGAGTTTTTGCTTCTGCGGATCAGCTTCCTTGGCAATGGCGTTGGCCACCGCCTTGTACTGCCCAACCACATCCCACGCGCCTTCCTTGGTTTTCTTCAAGCCAATGCCGAGCTTGTTGAACATCATCAGAGCGCCCTGGTTACGCCCCCACTGCGCGTCCTGCATCGTGGTCGCCAGGTTGTCCAGACTCGAAGTGGTATCAGCAGCATCCACGCCGACCATCTTCGCCGCGCCGCGAAAGGACTGCAGCTGACCGGTCGAGATACCAATGCTGTGCGCGCTGTTATCGATGGACCGGCCGAGGTTGGCCCAGTTACTGGCCAATGCAGCAATCCCGGCCACCGAGCCGATACCGGTAATTGCCGCCATCGGCGCGACAATCGAACCAATACCTCTGGCGGCAGTGCTGGCCTCGCGACCAATATTGCCCAGATTCTTGCCGATTTTTTCAAAGCCCAACTCACGCCCCAGGCCTTTGAAGGACTTGCCAACCTCCTCAAACGGCCGAGTCAGCCGGTTGATGGAATCATTGACCTTGCGCACCGTGGCGGTGGCTTTATCCACCGCGTCGATCGTGATCGTGAAGGTATTACCCACTGTCGTTACCCCGCCATGCGCTTAGCTTGGTCATTCCACCAGCTCAATTCCTTCAAACTCAACGACCACGCCTCGCGCGGGCCCCAGCCGTAGTACTTGGTCAGTTCGGCAATCAGCTCTGGCCAGCCTCCTCCACCGGCAGGCCAGAGTCGGTAAAACCCTCGAGGAAGTTGTTTGCCGCCACCAGGTCCCGCTTGCAAAGCTTTTCTGCCGCCCCGCGCGGAATGCCGGCAATCAGACCGATCAGCGTGATCGCCGCGCCAACGGACGTGTCCGCGCGGGTGGCCTTTTCAATTTCGCCGGCATTCGGCTCCCGCAACTTCAGTTCCGAGTAAGTGATGGCGGAATCGCCCTTCCCGAGCACTACAGGCTTAACCAGGGTGATGGTGATTTCTTCTTCGAACATGGATCAATTCTCCGTTACGGAAGGGCTTTCCCACTTCACTTCGATAGTGGCGTCGGAAGATTTGGCTTCTTGTTGATCGAGGGCCCACATGTTGCGGCCGATGATGGTTTTGCCGTTGGCCAGTTCGGCCACAACAGTGGCGTTGCTCATGCCGTTGATGTCGGCCAAGCTCAGGTTCGCCGAGTCACGCAGTGTTGCGGCGATGTAGCCAGGCTGTGGCGTCTCGCTGTAACCGTGGACCCCGTCCTGACCTTTCAGGGTTTCACGGGAAACCCCGGAAACCTTGTAGGAAAAGTCACCGGCAAGCATGTAGCTCACGCCGTCGACAGTCAGGTAGCAGGTCCCGGCGAGGCGGTTGGTGTTGTCAGCCATGTTTATCTCCAGGCGAAAAAAAACCGCTCGAAAGCGGTCGTTGACGGGCGGCCTGGGTTACAGGCGGAATTGAGCGAGCAGCGCGAAAATCCGCAGCTGGTTGATCAGGGTGCCGGGCCACAACACGTCAACCCGATTGGGATTGATGCTGTTCTTCTCGACGATCAGTCCCTTGGCGAAGCCCGCGGCGTCCTGCACGTAGCCGTTGAATTCCAATTCACCGTACTGGGCGATCAGATCGGCCTTGATGATGTTGGGGGTGACGATGGCAGAGCCCGGCGCGAAGCGGGTGCCGTTGGCTGCCAGCTTGACTCGCGAATACTTGGAGGTCACCAGCGAGCGTTGAGCCCGCAAGACGAACATCAGCAGAAACAGCGTTTCGACTTGCAGGTAGCTGTCGTCGGCCGCGCCGAAGGCATTCTGCTGGTAGGTGGTGATCAAGTTCTCGATCGCCACGGTACCGTCACTGCCAACCATGAACGTCGAGATGCCATCCCACAGCAGCGTATTTCGCTCGCCCAGAATGAATTGCGAAGGCGAAGGCGGCGCCAGCACTGTGCTCAGCGTGAGCGTTTGCAGCGGACGGCCCGGATCGGCGCGCAGCGCGACAGCGGCGGTACCGGCGACATCTGCGGCCCAAATCCACGCCGGCGACGGCGAGTTATAGAAACCCATGATGCTTTCGTGCTGGTTGTTGCGGGCATTACCGGCAGTCGACAACGCCGAAACTGTTCCGCGCTGCGCAGCAAACACATGCCCGTAGACCTGATTCGCGTAACTCCACCGGCCGGTCTTGTCATTGAGCAGGTTTTTCAACGCGTTCAACGAAGCAGTATCGGTGTAAGGGCAAACAATAAAATCGAAGGGCTCATCACCCAGGTTCGCCAGTGCAGTGTCCAGCGTCGGGTTGGTGGCTCCCGAAGACATCTGCGTCAGGGTCAGGGTCAGGCCTGCCGGAACAGCCTCACCGCTCGATGAGCCTTGGTAGTTCAGGCGCAGGTCAATTTCGTTGCCCCCCAGGCCTTTGTTTTTGGCTGCGAGGGTGACCGTCGCGGTAGCGGCTGTCGCAGTCACCGGCAGATCGCTGGAACTGTTCACCAACGCGGCCAATGCGGTGGCGATATCGGCAGCCAGTTCACCAGTGGTGACGGTCAGACTCAGCAGTTGCCCGGCGATGTACAGCGAGATCACGCCAGTTGCCGTTGGGGTTCCGGCGATGAGCACCGTACCGGTCGCGGCAACACCACCGGCAGCATCCGCCAGCGGCAAAAACCAGACCTCGCCGAAATCATCGGCACGCACATAAGCGTCGGTCATCAACGCCAGCATGGAGCCCAGACCGCCCTTGGCTTTGGCGTCGCTGACGCCCTGCCCCAGTACCGGGACGTTTACCACACCGTTACCCGACGCAGTGATCTGGCCGATGATCAGGGTGCGCTGGGTCTGAGCACCGCTGTTCGCCTGGGAGTTATCGACCTCGGCATAGAACAATGGAACCCGCAGGTTCGCCGGGATATTGCTGAACGGGACGGTCATTGACGGTCACTCCCTTCATTGGCTTTGATCTTTTCCTCTTTGGCCGGTACAGAAGCAACCGGGGCTGGAGGGGTGAGAGTTGCGTCGTTGCAGTTCAGCCGGCGGGACCAATAAATATCGCCGTCAGGAACTTCGCGGCCCGCTTCTGGCAGGAAGTCGCGCTTTACCGGGTCACGCACCAGCAAACCCGGCGAGGGATAAATTCGCATGATTACTCCTGCAGATTTTCAAAAGAGAGACCGCCCTCTGCGCGCCCGTCAGGACCAGCAGTTCGTGGGGCCGGATTGACCGCATCAGGAAACGGCGCATCGACGTAGGTGCCTGAAGGATCGAAGACGTTGACCAGATCGTCTGTAACGTCGACCGAATCCAGAGGAACAATCGGCTGGACCGAAGCCACCTCTGCGGCGGGATCGAAAGGCGGGATTGGCTCCGGCCCTTCGAGTGGATAAAAGTCCTCGGGGCCTTGGTAAAACTCCATGCCCACATCCATCACCAACTCGCCCAGGTTCTGCTCACCATCACCGTCTTCAGCCATCCGGGAATGGATGAAAGGAAACTGCTGCAGGCGACTCATCAGCGGAGGGAAGTTGATCAATGCCATCTCAATCTGGCGTTGCATATCCTCCAACGCCAATATCATCGCGCCAGCCGCAGCATTACGAGGGAGCGCTTTAAGCTGAACGCGCGCGGAAATCCGGATCGTCGCCGTTACGTTGAACTGCGGCGCTGTCCGACCAAGAGATTCCTTGCTCTCCTCTGGCGAATGCAGCCAGATAATCGGGTAACTGCCGTTCCATGTTGGCCAAGATCTGGCCGCGAAAACGTTGTCACCTGCTGGTGTATTGCCTTTCAGGGCTTCAGCGGTGATTTGCCGTAACTGGGATGTGGTGGTCATTACATTTCGCTCAGCATGAGTTTGGCCCAGCCATGACTGTCGGGCCGGACCTCTGTCACCAGGTACCGTTGGTTAACGCGAGGGATAAAGACTTGGTCGTCCTGCTCAGGCGGTTGAGCAAAAGTGGAGAGGCGAACCCCCAGCACCGGCTGAGTAGAGGCAACCCCAACCATCGGGTCGATCATCTCGACCTCCCGATAGGCTGAGTCGAAAACGCCATCGATGGCATAGCCGATACCACCCGCTGGATAGAACATCACCTTTCCGGCTGGCTGCTCGCCCTCACCAAAAATGGTTTCCAGAGGACCGAGCACCAGGCTATCCCAATCGATCATTACGCGATCCTCACGGCCGGCCCGGCTGCCACACTGATGTGTGGTCCGGTCTGTTTCTTGACGACGGCATTGCCATCGACAAGAAACCCCAGTGTCGTCAAAGAGGCGACCTCAGTCGCGGACAACTTGACGGTTTCACCGGGGCCCTTTTTCTTGCCGTCGGCGCCAATCACGGTTCGGCCATTGGCCACGACAGCCTCTGCAAGAGAAGCTGCCGCTGTGCCCGCGGCCGCCATTAGCTGCCACTCGACGGGTCGCAGACCTTCGCAGCGAGACAGGCGTTGACCCGGCTTGGGATCACCAGCGGCGAGCTCTGCATGAGCAGGATGCGTTGGGCCGGGTCGTTTTCAACCCAGGTCTTCGGTGCGTAAGGCATTGCCTGGTAGTTGAAGGCCGGATCAAGGATCGAGCCGAAGGCACGGGTGCCCATCAACTGTTGGCCGGACATGATCATGTAGCCGTCTGGCAGCATTGGTTGTTCGACGCCGTTGTCGTCGATGAACCAGTCGTTGTACAGCCACAGATCGAACTGACCCCAGCGGCCTTTGTAGACGGCGCCCGGCGCAATCTGTGGACCGATGTTGATGCTGCCGGCCTCGGATTGTTTCGGGAAGAAGATCGCACCGAAGACTTTTTCATCGTTGGAGAAGGTCTTCCAAGCCGATGTGGTGAACACCAGGTCCGTGGCCTGAGCACCGGAAAGCTGAAGCATCAGGGTCTGCCATTCTTCCAGGTCATTGGCCGGAATGGTGTCTCGGCCAGCGGCGTTGAAGTTGGCCGGAATGCCCCAGCGGTTATTGCCGGTCAGGGCAATCGACAGCTGGGAGTCACGGCCGAAGTCCACCACTTCGGTTTCGAAACCCTCACCCGACACCACAACCTTGCCGGTCAGCAGCGCGGAGGCGGCCATCCATTCCAGACGACGATCGAGCATGTCGATCTGGTCGGCCATCTCGAAGGCAACGTTGGCCATCTCGCGTTCGCCAGCGGTCATGGAACCACCACCGATGCGCTCACCGATCTGACGCATGATTGGTTTGCGCAGGTCAGGGGCGCGCTTGTCCTTGATGTAGGCTGGTTTGTAGGTGTTGGTTTGGTAGCGACGCTGCTCAACCAGCTTGCCCTGCACCAGCGGGCTGATGAAAGGCGCCATGCGGCGAAGGCCGACATCGATGTCGATCGCGACGAACTCGGTTTCCGAGCTCTGAATGTTCGGGAAGAACTTGTCGAGCAGGAATTTCTGCGGACGCTTGAGCGTCGGCACAACCTGAATCAGGTCGGTGGTGCTGAAAGGAAACGAACTGGCGGCGGTCATGGGCCTCTCCAAGCAATAAAATGCTAAATCCAGCCCACAAAAAAACCCGCATCAGCGGGCCTTTGTGGACAGTAGGGTATGGGCCGAATTACGGCGCCGAGTTGTTCGACGGCGAGGCCGACGAGATCGAGGATTTGGCGAACAGCCCGTAAGGGCGCATTGCCGATACCAGGGCGGCGAGTGCCCAGGTCGAACTGAAGATCAGTTTCGACGCATTGAACTCACCGGCCAGATAAGCGCCGGCAGATACTGGGCCAGCGGTCGCATCGGCATCATCGACGAGAATGGCAACCGGGGTCTGACTGCCGTCCGATGCAGTGCGAACACACTGAATGTAGGTGCCGACCGCATCGAATACATTGATGGTGAAGGTATCAGTGGCAACGAAGGCAGTACCGCCTGCACTGATGGTGAAACCGATTTCCGCATGGGTGAAGGCGGTGCCGACGGTTGCATTGCCCAGCACAGTGCCTTCTGGGTTGGTCACCTTGAACACTGTAGCCGAGGTGGCGAGCAGCACATAGCCGCCAGTTTCCACCGCGGAGCCCACCGCCACCGTACCAACGGTGCCGTTGCCGGTGTTGCTCGAGCCTGCCACTACCTGCACAGGGTTGACGTTTTGCTGGCCCAGCACGGTGCCGCGTTTCAGCACGCCAGCACCCAGCAAAATCGGCTGGGTGACCAGGTTGCGTGCATCGGCAATCAGTTGATCAGGAACGTAGACCTGCGCCTGGACGCCGGGTTGTTGGGGATTGTCTCGAATTTCAGTTGGGGTCAGCGACATGCTGTCGATCTCCGTTTGGCGTTGGGGTTAGCGTGACTGAGGCTGAGCGCGAGCTGCGGCCGCAATGATTTGTTGCGCGACCGGCGTAACACCTGCCGGGAGATCGTCACCGCCATCAGACTCAACGTTTTTGATCTTGGCGGCATCCATGCGGTCTTTGAAACTGCCACCCTTGCCGCCTACAGCACCAGCGGCGTTGATAGCGCTGATCGCAGCATCCGCTGACATGCCGGTGTCGAAGGCAAACACGCACGCCTGTTCCGGGCTGCCGGCTTTGAAGCCGTGAGCCACAATCGCCGCGCAGCGGGCGCGCTCCTGACTAACGATGGCCTGTGTCTCATCGTCATCTTCAGCGTCAGGATCATCGGAGTCATCGTCGGCGCGTTTTGCCTTACGACCTTTGGTGTCGTCCTTATCAGGATCATCACCTTCGCCCTTGGCGCCTTTGGCATCCTTGTCGTCATCGTTGTCGTCTGCGGCTTTCTTACCTTTGCCTTTTTGGCCTTGGGCGTCGTCGTCCTTATCCGGGTCATCACCCTCACCCTTGGCACGCTTGGTTTTATCCTCGTCGTCGCCCTCATCGGCGCGCGGGTGGAAACCCAGCAGCTGGGCAAACGGCATCGCCGCACTCAGTCTGTTTCGAATGGTCATGGTCAATCCTCTGAATGGTTGGTGCTAGGCCAGCTGGGAAATCAGCGCCCGGAAAGCGGCGTCGGGCGCCGCGACAGCGTCGGCCAAACCAGCAGCAACACCGGCGGCGCCGAGGTAGGTGCCAGCCTGGGTTGCGCGAACCTTACTGGCCGCGATGTTTCGGTTACGGGCGACGGTTTCCACAAACAGTTCGCCCATGGTGTCGATGTCATCCTGGAACCGCGCCAGCGCCGGCGCCGACAGCGGGATCTCGGAATGACCGTCAGCCTTGCGATCGCCGTAGGTGATGAACGTCACCTCGATGCCGGCGGAGGTCAGCGCCTTGGAAAAATCGACGTGCATGCAGATCACGCCGATAGACCCGGTGCCCCCGGTGCGCGGGACGTAAATCCGGTCAGCCGCGCTGGCCAAGGCATAGGCCGCTGAATAGGCCGATTCATTGAGGATCGACCAGATCGGCTTGACCCCGCGAGCGCTGTAAATGGTGTCGACCAGATCGAAACAACCGGAAACTTCGCCTCCCGGCGAATCAACGTCCAGCACGATAGCCTCGACCTTGGGATCGTACAGAGCGGTCAAGAACGCCTGGCGCAGCCCGTCGTAACCCGTCATGCCACTCCATGGCCTGAGCGTCCCGGTCTTCTGCACCAGGGTGCCGTGAATGGGGATCACCGCCACGTTCCCGACCAGGTCATAACCGGTATCGCGCGACTCCCGATCGGCGTAGCTGTAGCCATCCCCTTCCAAAGCGAGGGGTGTCAAGTCGATGGCATCACCACTGACCCGCATCATCCGGCCGATGCCCATTCGCTCGGCCAGGGCGGCCATGATGACCTCAGCTTTCTCCGGCCGAATCGCTACCGGCACATTGAAGAGCCGTTGAGCAAGATGTCCAAATTGCATTATTGAGGCCTCGGTTTCTCTATGGCTTCATCCGCCGACGTGTATCCGCCCGGGATCTGCATGCCAGCCCATGTTGGACAAGGGATGCCCAGTTCTTTGAACTTGTCGATTTCACGTTTGCGCTGTTCGAGCACTTCCTCGTAGTCCAGACCCTGCTCCATGCATTCTTGTTGAAGCGTGGAAAGCCCCGCGTCCATGCCCAGTACGGCGCCTTGTTTCTCCGCCACCGGATCGATCCAGCCCCTTGCAGGGCCCATCCATTCAGCGCGTGAGTACATCGACCGGCATTCCATGAACTCTGGAGCACCATGTGGCAGTGGATAGTCGTCGACCTCCATGGACTCCTCCATGAAGCAGCCCAACACCGGCTGGGCGGTGTTATTGGCAAAATCGTTACGGCGACGCGTCAGGGTCTTGAACGCCTCCAACAGAGCACCGCGCGCGGAGCTGTAGTTGGTGTCCGACCAGTCGTGCGACATCTGCTGCGCCGACAAGCCGGTGGCCGAGGCGAAGTTGTTCAGGAACGATTTTTCGAATCCCGCGAAGTTGGCATTCGGGCGCGTAGCAGTAACCGCATGAATCTTTTCACCCGGGAACAGAATTGGGAGCCTCGACTCACCCAGCATGGTTTTCTTTCTGTCGTGGTAGTCGGCCCGCTGGTCCTGATAGGCGGACATGTCATCACCCTCACCGACCGCTTCAGCCACCAGACTGTGATCGAACGGGCTTTCGATGTAGGCACCAAAAATCGAGTTGATCACCGCGGCGTCCAACTCGACCGCATCGTACTTGGCGAGCATTTTCATGCGCTGCAGGATCGGCGCGAAAATGCCGGAGCCCCCGCGGTGCTGGGACGCACGATCATGGTCATAATCATGAATGATGACTGGCCGACCCCATTCGGTTTCCCGTGGGATCTGCTCCCAGGTCACGCTATCAGCGGCTGCCCACCAGTCACCCTGATGGGCCTTGCGAATCCAGTACGCCTTGGCAGCGCCGAAACGATCGAGAATGACGCCACCACGGGATGAAGTGGAGTCGAACTGCTGTTGCGGGTTACTCAGCCGGTCAGGGTCGATCAGTTGGATGGCCGTCGAGTAGCGTGCACGGCCAAGGCCAACCCGATCCGGGATGTAACATGCCTGCATCAATGAATCACCGTCGATAAGCTTGTGACGAAACCCCAGACGCATCATTTGAGTAATGGTCAGCGAACGCTGCGCATCACAGTAGCGCCCGGTGTCGAACGCCCAACTCCGATAGTTCGCGCTGGCGACTTGCGCAAATTCATGCGCCCACGTGGCGTCAAACGCTTTTTTCCCGGTGTACGCCGCCAGGGCGCGCCAGTCCGGCTTGATCAACGGGCGGAAGTGCCCGCCAATGGCATTGTCGAGGATGCGAGTAACCGCACCCGAAGCCCAGCCGTCGTTTCGAACCAAGTCACGGACCCGAGAAACGATCCGATCACGGTACATGTTGAGTTCGCCATCGGGCGAACCAAGGACCGGGTTCCAACCAGCAACGTGCTCGCCGCGAATGTCCGCAGCGTCATAGGGTGCGCCGCCACCAGGTGCAAGCGCTTTTCCCCGGCTCGGCCGCAGAGGCTGGATCGGCTTGCCGTCGAGCCCAACAATCGATACAGGGTTATTCATCACTTGAACCTGAATGTAATAGGTCGACGGGCCTGGCAAACAATTCCGAGTTGCTGTTGCAGCATCAGAATGATGTTTGCCAGCTGGGCGATATTGGCTCGCGTGTAGGTGATGCTCTTGGAGCCATCACCCTGGGTGTACGTAGCGGTCTCGATCTTTCCGCCCGTTGATAACTGGATGTAAGCCTGCTGCGCGTTCTGCAACGACACCTGCAAGGACTCCCGGGAAATGCCCGCCAGCAAACTACTGTTTGGACCACAACGGCTCATGGGATAACCCCAGGTCAGCCCCGCCGAAGCGGGGAGTTTTACGCGAGCCGGCTGGCCAACGTTTTTTTCTTGGCGGGTTTCGACGGGATGATCTGAGGGCCGGTTTTCTTGCCATCAGATTCAGACTCATCCAGCGAAACTGACGGCTCCGGCTCTGGGCGATGAACGGGAACACCAATCAGCGCATTAACCTTTTCCGCCAGCTTATTCAGCTTGATGCCCATGTGCAGAAGCCCGCACAACGCGGCATATCCGTACACACGACAGTCGAGACCTTCGTTTGCGCGGCCTGGACGAGGCTCCCAGACGCGATACTTCACGCCCCCGGTTTCCTTCACCACCGATCGTTCAGCGGTCAACTGGGCGAAGTAGTTGATGTCTCGACTGACCGGAAAGTGCATGTAGCCCGGCCCGGGTTTGTCCTTCATCAAGCGCGTAACGATGGTGTCTTTAGCCGCGTTTACACCCAGCATGACCGGCCGATAGGTGGCCTTGCTGCGC
The DNA here is from genome assembly GCF_003148705.1 of Pseudomonas sp. OV226. Classification (NCBI taxonomy): domain Bacteria; kingdom Pseudomonadati; phylum Pseudomonadota; class Gammaproteobacteria; order Pseudomonadales; family Pseudomonadaceae; genus Pseudomonas; species Pseudomonas sp. OV226. Next base: position 21,266 of record NZ_QGGS01000025.1, read on the forward strand.
CGGCTTGGAACCTTCGTCGGCCAGACCGGAGAACGTTTGCCGTTTCGCGCCGATTCGCCTTTGATCGCCCATATTCGGCGACCGATGCGCGCCTTGCAGAAGGCATACACTGCCTGCGTATGGTGACCGCCGGAGTCAAAACAGGCGGCCATCACCGGAAAGGCGTAACCGTCGGCGCGGTACCAGATACGCTTGAGGTACGCATCGAGCAAGGCCTGGGTTTCCGGCTGATCAAACTCGCCTTCAATGACGTGGTAATCGATCGACCAGGACTCTTCATTGACGCCCCAGCCGATGACTTCCATCTCAAGACGATAGTCCTGGCAGTCGATACCGACAGTGATCAACGCGACCCCGTCGGGCACCTCGGCGGCCCAGATTTCACAGCGCGCCGCCAGGCTTTCGATTTGGATCTCCCGGCCGGAGTTCTTCCGATACGGAAGGCCAAGCTGCGTGTTGTAAAAGGCGAGCTTCATGTCCTCGTCGTCGCCACAGGCCAACCATTTGCGGGCGATGTCTGCCGGCTTGTCTTTAGACCAGGGGCTGTACAGCTTCGACGCGGTGAAGCCCGCGTGTTCGTTATCAACCGGGTGACTGCCACAGGTTGGGCAGCGCGCCAGATAAACCGAATGCCGAGGGCTTTCGGAAAGTGTCCACACGCGCTCTACGGCACCAACACGGTCGAGATTCCAAGAGGCTTCGTATTGCTCCAACGGCTGATGCCGATCACCGCAGCACTGAAAGACCTTGGTCTGATGCCAGCGAATGCTGCGCAACGACTTGAGTCGGTCACCTTCGGACCACTGATCGCCACACCCCTCGCAATACATCCGCGCGGTCTTCGGCAGGTGAGCGCCGGTGTCCGGATCTTTCTGCCAATGGACGTGTTTGAAAAACTCGGGAAACTGCCGATGCCCGCAGGCTGGACACGCCACAGAGGCGCGGCGCTGATCGGAGGCCAGATAGCTTTTCTCGATCCGCGACTCATCTTCCACTGTCGGGGAGCAGGCCCGTACCGAAAGCCAGTTGGCCCCGAAGCTGGCCGTCCGCTCTTCGGCGAGCATGATCGGATCGCCCTCACGGGTAATCGGGTATTTGTCGACCTCGTCACTCAGCAGAATGCGGATCGGACGCCGCGCCAGGTTGTCCGGGCTACCGGCGCCGGCCAAGGCCAAAAACCCACCGGGGAAGGCCTTGTACAGCAGGGTCTCATCCGAAGAGCGGGTCTTGCCGCTGCCCACCAAGGCGCGCAGAACCGGTGTCGTGCGGACCAGTGGGCTGATGCGCTCTTTCGAGAACTGCTCGGCGGCCGCTTCCTTGGGTTGCAGCAATAGCATCGGGCACGGATCAAGGTGCGCGAAATAGCCGAAGATGTTTTCCAACAGCGCGGTTTTCAAAAGCTGGGTACTGACCATCACCGTGATGACGTGCACACCGGCTTCGGTCACCGCCATCATCGGGCCGCGGGCGACTTCAACGGTGGAGGTTTCCCAGTTGCCGGAAATCGCACCGGCCTCTTTGGCCAAACGACGGTACCGATCTGCCCAGTCGGGAACAGTGATGCGCGGCGGCGGCGTCCAGCCTTGGCGATAAGCGAGAACCAGGCGATCAGGTTTCGTTAGCGAACTCGACCTCAATTTCTGGCTCGCCGAGTTGGCTGATGTGTTTGTGGACATACTCCGTCAATGCTCCGACCACACGATCAGCCTCAAGCCCAAGGTCCGCGGCCAAGAGTGGGCCAACACGGGTAGGCCAGTTGAGCCAGGCATCACGTGATGCCCGCGCTTGTTCAAATAGTATTTTTTCAGCGATCTCCAACGAGACCAGGGCGCCCGACTTCTGCTCGTACTCGAGCTGACGCAACAGCGCCAGGTAGTTCTCCTTTCGGCGCAGGGCCTCGGCATAGTCGTGGGCGGCCACGCCGCCGTTTTCCAACAACCACAACGCCTGCTCTTCGAGCGACTCACCCTCGACCGGTACGAGGTTGGCTGCGCGCGGCGCAACCTGCGAACTGCGAACCGCTGGGTTCGCATTTGGGTTCGCACTGTTCGCAGCCTTCGCATTGCCTTCACGCCAGCTGCTTCCGGCCAGCGTCGGATCAATCGAGCCATCGGCGAAAGCCACGAGGCGATTGAGCTTCAGCGCTTTTCGAACCAGCGTGTCGGACACGCCTTCGCGTCTCGCGAACTCGCGAATGGAGATGCCTTCTTTCATTGTCGGGCCCGGGGTGCGAACACCTTTGAGACTTCATAGCTGGGGGAGCAGCGAGGCGCGCAATGCCCTCGATGCCAGAAGGGCGCAGAGGGACCCAACATGGGGGGGGTACCCCTCCCGGGGACGCCAAAGCGCACCACCATGGTGCAAAAAGGGAACCTCACCGTGCGGTCGCGAGCGCGTGCCCGATGGCCTCGCTGAACACGATGTTGAAGCGTCGGTTGACCAGTGCCTGAGCGCGACTGCGGTAGTTCAGGTGCTTGGTCACGGCCAACGCGTCGCCGAATCGGATCAGCAGCTTGAGATGTGCCGCGATCTTCTTCTTCGCCGGTATCCGCTGCCATACACCGTTGACCATTCCGGCCTTGGTCTTGACTGGACCAATGAACACATCGGGTCGGGCCTTCAGCCGCTCCAGCACCTTGCGAGGCAACTGCCCGTACTTGTCGAGCTTGATGTTCTTCGGGTTGAGCAATGCACGACCCGACAGAACGTGCGAGCCACCAGTTTCGTATGGCTCCAAATACTTGGCCGCGATGGGTTTGACATAGACGGTCGCCGTCAGCGTGTCCTTCCTTGCACCCTGGACACCCAACGAGTTCCGTGTGAATGGCCGAGGCTGCTTGAATGTGGATGCGATGTTATCGATCTCATCATCCGCAACCTCTGTGGCGATGGCAGTCAATGCAACGGCTGTCGCATAACCTATCTGCTTGTAGGCCAGCGCTGAGAGCTTCTTGCTCAGTTCCTTCACGTCATATCTGACGGATATTCCGATTGGCCCAGACATGAAGGATCCTCGCTCAGCTGCAGCGCCTATAACTTAGGCTGATTTGTTTTATCCGGGGCTTTCGTCTTCTCGCACCCCATGCAGTGCTCACAGTTCAACATCCTGCAGAGCCACGCTTTCACGCGCTGCCAATACGTGACCATGAAGATGTGCCGAGCACCGGCAAGGGCTAACGATACGTGCAACGTCAGACCAGCCGCAGTGGGGCCAATGAAAATGTTCTGTTCACGATTCACCACCACAAAACCACTGATCGCGATCGCGGAATAGATCAACTTCCCGAGAATGCCATCCCTCACCTTGCCACTCAGAACACACCAGAGAGCCCACAGCGCGATCAATCCACACGCTATTGAGTTGATCAGTTCGTAGTTCATGGTGGATTACCTCCTCCAAACCGCTGGCGGATAAACGCCCAGAGGTCGGCGGCTTTGATTGCTCGCGTGATTGCGGCAATCAACGACCCGCCAAAGGTCCCCAGCAAGAATCCAATCCCCGCAACACTTCGTGGCTCCACCACACCCAAATAGGCGCTGATCAAGCCAGTTAAGTAGTGTGCGCACACTGCGCCGGAGAAAATGAAGATCGCCCAGGCTTTACGATCAACCAGGTCGTCCTTGTGCCAAAAGCTTGCAGCGACCGCTCCAAGCAAGCCGGCCACAAACCATGAATCCAACCTGTCGAGCAGGCGGTATAGGAAATCCATGCGCTCGACTCCGCTGTTGGCATGATTGAGAAAAAGGCCTGCAAGGCCGAGGGGATAACCCCAAAAACGAAAAAGCCCCGACGCAGAGTCGAGGCCTTGAATAGGTGTGCGGTCTTTCCCGCCGTCCGCCGAAGAGATTCGCAACGCTGGCACCCAAATGCACCAGTCTCGTCGTTCGCTCGCGTGCCATCCAGCAAGCACTGTTAGGGTCTGGATGCACGGGCTGCCGGTGTTTTGTCGTAGCACTGCACGACCGGCTGATCAGTGTCCAGGCCTTCCCGAAGGCTGCCCTGGCTACAGTGGATCGAAATGGTTGCGAGGGCCGGATTCGAACCGACGACCTTCGGGTTATGAGCCCAACGAGCTGACCGCTGCTCTACCACGCAAAAACGAAAAACCCGGCTCAAGGGCCGGGTTCTGGAAGGAGTGTGCGTTGGAGGTAAGTTGCGCACTGTGGGAAAATTAACTGCAAACCCCCACCATGTCAACAGATTACGCTACTGATTCTTCCTTCTCCGCGTGAATCAACTGCCATACCGGTGATTGGGCCTCTAGATCCACTTCCTTGATGACGCCTTTCAGTGATTCCCACAACTCTAACCAGTCGCGATTCCAGTGCTTCGGCTCGATCGATACACCGAAGAAAGCATTCATTTCAGCAGCCACCCGGGCTGGGCCCCATTCGGCGGCACCGGTGACCTCAGCTTTGTACGACTGCAATGCCAGCGTCACCAGGTATTGAGCCTTCACACGCTTGGCCGAGGTCAGATCGGGGAGCTGAGCCTTGGCGGTGATCAACAGCACAGCATTCATTACGTGCTGCATGGTCAGGCACGGGTGGTAAAGGAAGTGCCCGAATTGCTGCACCTGAAAAGGCAACGTGCCGATGGCGCGCTGAACCTTACCCATCATTGTCAGGTGTGCCGCTCGGGCCGTGGATCGACCGATCGGTGTTCGGCGAGTTTCGCTGATGCTGATCTTCTGGCGGGCGACCTTGATGCGCTCTTCCTTGTCCTCACCCATGGCGGCAAACACCACCTCATGCTGGCGAGCTCTGGCTCTTCTGGCGATGGTGGCAGACTTGGCCGAGTCGATGGCTACGGCGGATATTGAGGCATTCGACTCATGCTGCGAGTCGGTCCAGGCTTGGCGCGCTCCGATCAGTTTCATAGTGACTCTCCCCAGCAGAAATTAGAACGGCGATCAGTCGCCGGTGTAGTTCGATGCGCCGGCACCGCGGCGGTTGTTCTGTTCATATTGTTCGTGGGCCCCGCCCTGTGCCTGCCTTGCCCTGGCTAATTCGGCGGTCGCATTGCGCAGCTTCATGCTCAGTTGCGGTACCAGTTCTTCCAACGGCATCGCGTCACCAGTGGTGCGGCAAACCCAGCCGGATGCATTGCAAACCAGACAGTCGAGGCGGTGGAAGACACCCTCTGTACTGCCAGCACCGCGACAGGTGCTGCACTCCATCAGCGGCTTGAGTTCACGACGGAAAGCTGGTCCGTGACTCTTCTTCATTTGCTGGCCTCCATCAGCTGTTTGTGAACTGCGTGCAGGTCCAGAAAGCCGTCTTCATTTCTTGAATGAATTCGAAGCTCCTGCCCACCCACCAAAAACAGCACCAAAACCTTCCCACCCTCGACACCACTGGTGATGCTGATCGAGCTGACATCGCCAGGCTGAACGGCCAGATGACGGCGTGGATCGACTAAAATCATCATTTTTAAACCTCGCCTATGGTTGATTCTTGAAAGGCCTCGCAACCCTTCTGTTCTGTGGCTTCCAGCGGATTACCCGAATTTCCGTTTCTACCTTCCTCCAACCCGTGAATCAGGGAAAACCCCTTGCCGTCTAAATGGCCGTGCCACAGCTCAAGGGCTGCGCGCTTGCGCTCTTCAACGGTGGTATGGATGTAGGCCTGCACGTTGTGGCCCATGGCGTGGTTGATCAGCATCTCGCCAATCAGGAAGTCGATGCCGAGATCTGCCCAGCCGGTACGGGCCAACTTGCGCAGGTCGTGACTGCTCCACTCGCCCTGCCCCAGCCCGGTGAACACGGCGCTGGCCTGGCCTTCGCTCATGCCCTTTCCACTGCGGGAGCGAAACAGGCAATCGCCGTCGTAATGGCTCGCCTGTTGCGCCGCGCGGTACCGGATTAGAAGGGTGCAAACTTGATCGGTCAGTGGGAGCGAGTGCTCGACTCGGGTCTTGGTGTTGCCCACCGGCAGATACCAGGTGCGTTCGGACAGGCTGATGTGCGACCACTGGGCTTTGCGGGTTTCACCGATGCGCGTGCCGTGGCAGAGCATCATCAGCGCGAGCATGGCCGGCTGTGGATCGGACTCGAAAAGGTCATGCAACTGGCTCAGCAGCGCCTCGATCTGCACACCGCGAAGGCGCGCCGGCTTGGCTTTGATCTTGGTCTTGGAGAAGTCGCTGAACTTGATGCCGGTCATAGGGTTGGTCGGTATCAGGCCCAGCGTGTGAGCCTGACGACAGGCGACCACCAGCAAGCCGAAAATCAGCCGCACAAACTCCAGCGACAACGTCTCCTGAAGCGGCCACATCAGCTGGGTGTCGAGGGTGCCGTGACGAACATCGGCTATCGGTAGATCACCCACGCGAGGTATCAGGTGGCAAACAATCGCTGACTTACCCGTGGCCTTACGCTTGTCAGAGAGGTTGCGGTCGCGGCTCATACGGTCGGCGTACCACCTCAGCAACTCGCCCAACGTTGCCCAGGGCGATACTGCCGCACCCGCTTCCGGATCCGAACCCAGCCGCATACGCAGATCAGGCAGCGCAGCCAACACGGCCTTCGCCGACAGGTCGGGATAGGCGCCGATCCGATTCCACTTCTTGCGAACGACCAGACTCCACGTTCCGCGCGGACGAGCCTCAGTGAAGCGGAAGTAAAGACCTGGGTGCCGAGGGTCACGCATCAGCACGGCGGCCGGATCATCGGCACGACGGCGAATTTCGGCATCGGAGAAGGCCACTGTCATAGTCATTGGATCACCACGACAGTTGGGGATAGACGGAGGTAGTCACGTATTGCTTCTACCGCTTCGAAATGCCCCCGGCACACGATCGCCAAGTAGCCTTGTTCGTTGAGTTTTCGAATGCGCTCGTGCTGCTCCGCTGAGACACCCGCGTCATTCGGCGGCGTAGCCTTGAACTCGATGTACAGACCGAAGTACCCACCACGTGCCATGGTCAGCACCAGGTCAGGAATACCGGCCACAACGCCCTGTTGTTTTAACTTTCCGGCAACAGATTTGTGACGGTGACCGCCGTTTGGGACGTGGTAGATCAGGTCAGCCACCTTTGGCATCCGGGCGCGCAACTCAGAGATCAGAGCCGCCTGCTCGATGCCTTCACGATCAAGGCGCGGGGCTCTGGCTCTCGGTGGCGTGGGCGACTGCTTTGCAATGGACTTCATTTGCGGTCGCCCCGCGCTTTCCGGTACCGATCATCGAGGCGTCGGCAGATTTCATAAAGCGCCCAAGAGGCGAGAATCATCAGGACGAGCAGGGTTCGTGGATCGATCATGCAGCCCCCTTCACGGTAAGGATTCCGGCCCGGATCAAGGCCTCGTGTGTTTCAGCGATGGCGCGCGGCATGTCCTGCCAATCGATCTCGCCGGCGGCGCGGCCGTCAATGACGTCGTGACAGCCGCTGCATGCGTAGACGGCGACGGTGTCGAAGCCCTTAATACCCATGCCCTTCTGCCCGCAAGGCAGATGAGCGAGCACCGTCGTGGCCGGATCGAAGTTGCAGGCACCAGGTGCGCGAACAGTGCATTCTTGGCCGTTGGCCGAGGCTCGGAGTTTTTTCGAGGTCACGCGCATACCCGTTCCCCCGTCGTGATGTCGATTACCTCGAAGGTGGTCGACCACATTGACTTTCCGAATCGCAAAGCTGCAGCCGAGTCCGCAAACAACGCTACCGCGCGGTCCGGCTGGAGGCCCTGCTCCCATTTGTAACCGCAGCTGTGCACGGCGAAGTGGTACTCGGCGGGGTTAGTCGGAGCGAGGCGAGAGTCAGGCACGAGTAACACCTCCCGACCGCTGCGCGCGGAGCGCCGCCAATGCTTGATTGCCTACCTCCGGGGTGCGCTCTGATGCTGGACCGGCCAACTCCGCTACCGGCACCGGGCCGAGTTGCTCCCCCATCCAGACCTTGCGAACCTGCTCCAGATACCGCTTCTCGAAACTGATCAAGCCCAGATCACGACTGAGCAGTGGCAGGCTGTTAAACCCGGCGGCCGCGGTCGCATGGTAGACGGCCGGGTGAAACCACTTCGCGATGCCGTGCATCGTTGGATGGCAGTTGCGAAGGGCCTGCTTGTAAGCCGTCTCCACGCTCGGCAATGGCGGGCTGAGCATTTCCGGCGTCGGCACGCAGCCTTGAATGAACTTGCCGGGGCTCGGGATGAAGTCGGACGGCTCGGCGCGGCAACGGATCAGGCCGATGTCGATCTGCTCCTGGGTGCAGATACCGTTCTCGATGAAAGCCAGCAGCCAGGTCGCCTTTGATTCCATGTAGGCCTTCTTGTCCGGCCACGCCTGGCGCCAAGCCGTGCGGATCGTACGCAGCTCGCGAAATAGCTGGTTGATCACCTTGCCGGTTTCGCGAGCCTGATCTTGCTGGGCCTGCGCCGAAACCTCGGTGCTCGCTTCGATGAATTCGCCGTGGCGAACTTTGGTCATGGCCTGGGCCGCTACCGTGGAAACCATTTTCATTTGGCACCACCTTTCATCCATTCGATGTTGGTGTCGTCGAACTCATCCGTCTTCGCTTCGGTACCGGCGTTTTTGGTCTTGTCTCGCTTCACCCACTTGACCAGTTCGAAGCACCAACCAGCTGCGCTCTGGACTGATGCTGGGCGGGCAACGTAGAAACCCATGAACGTTTCGAGCAGTTGATCAGTGATGACTTCGGCGGGGAGTTTGGCAATCGCAAGCTGGTCGGCGAGTGCCTTCTCGTTCGGAGACCAAGCGGCGAACATGGCGAAGCGTTGGCGATCATCCAGCGCCTCGATAGCGGCCTGATCCTGTTCAGCAATCACATCGGCAATCGGCTGCCGCTGCTGCTGTTCGGTTCCTTGATGGTTAATTGATGTATTGGGTGCAGCGGCTGCACCCCGTTCTGTTCCAGGCTGCACCCCGCTCTGTTGTGAGTTGCACCCCGTTGCGTCATTTGCACCCCGATTTGAACGGGGTGCAGGATTTGCACCCCGTGATAGTTGGAGGTCGTAGACAACTGGGCGGCGGTCATGACGGCCGATGTAAACGGCGGCGATCGCCTGATTGCCCTGAAGGATCAATCCGGACTTTTCCAAGTCATCCAATTTGTAACGAACAGTTCGCTCGGAAAGACCGGTGTCCTGCGCAAGAGTCGAGGCGGACGGAAAGGCGCCAGCACCATTTGAACCAGCGTAATTGGCCAAGCAGAGCAGCACGTGACGTGCACTTGGGTCTTTGAGGGATTGCGTGGGCAGAGAGAGCGCCCATGACATTGCTTGAACGCTCACAACGTGATTCCTTGAAGTTGTTCCGCCAGCGTGACGATGCCCGAACGGGTCACCATCACTTGTTCGACGACCTTGATGTCTTGCCCTTCCCCGCCGCCGACCTTGATCAGCTTGTGCTTGAGCCAGCCGGTGTTCAGCCGAGGCTGATACGCGACCCAGCTTGAATGGGCGGTGCGACGATGAATCCAGCGATTCTGATTCAGCCAGGCGAACAGCTTTGTCGGACGAACACCGAGAAGTTGAGCTGCAGTGGTGATGCAAACGTCACCCTGGGTTCTGGCCAAGCGCTGGAGCGCTTCGACCTTCGGCGTCTGCTTATCGATCACATGCTGAAGCTGGAGACTTTGTTCGGCCTGAGATGCGGCGAGTCGAAGCGCCGAAGGAAGATCTTTAGGGATTGTGAAAGCCTGTCGCGACACGTTTTCCAACTCGCTTAAACGTGTCACGACACGATGACGAAGCGGGATGCTGTAACCAGTTAACAGGGTTTCAGTCAGGATGCGGTCCAGGTGGAATTCAGCGGTGTAGTCACGCCCATCCTTGACCTCATGGAGATGGCGCAAATCTGCGCCATCGTCTGCAAGGGCCTTGCGCATCACTCGGATATCCCGGAGGACGTCCTTGTGCTGCTTGCCGGTGAGTTCGGCGATCTCCCTGCTCGACATGGTGACCGTATTGCTTGGAGCGACGATCGTGTTCATAATGGCCCCTCAACTGTTGTAAGTTTTAAAGAAGCCGGTCTAGCCACCGGCTTTTTTGTGTCTGTTATTTGGGTACTGGATGGATCAACAGCCATTCCGGTGCACTACCTCGAATCCCCGCTAAATCCGATACTGACGCCAATGGACCTTCAGGCTATTTCTCAGTGTTTCGAAGGTCTTCCCGAATCCCTTCAAGGTCTTCCTTGAGTAAATCGAGGTGGTGCTGCATGGCTTCCAATCGCTCCATGGTGTTTTCGGTGGTAGGCACAGCCCCCGCTATGCCACAGCCTTTTTTGGGTGCGCCTCGGCAAGCAACCAGCCGACATCAAAAGGCTTGCCTTTAGCTGCCGCCAATTCGGCGATTTTTTTGGCGTATTGGGTTTCACCGGTGTACTCAGTGCGCGGCAAGGCATTCGCGACAAGCCACTTGTAGATGGCTCGTGGTGTCTTCTTGCAGGCCAGGGCCACGGCTGGAACACCCCCGGCATCATCAATCGATTTCTTGAGCGGCCGCATATGGCCTCCGAGTCAAATATGAACTTACAGTACATATTATGTCGGAACTGAAAGTACATGCAAGGGCATGCGATATTGAACCTATGGTTCATATCGAAGATATCCGCGCCGCTTTCGTCATCCGGCTAAAAAAAGCCCTAACCGCCCACGGCATTGATCAGTGGGGGGCAGGTGCTCGACTGGCTGAAATCGCCAAAGTGACGCCGAAGGCTGCAAGCAAATGGCTGAATGGTGAGTCTCTGCCAGGGCCTGCCAAGATGAGCGCTATTGCGGATGCGCTCGGCGTAAAAATCGAGTGGCTGCAGCATGGTTCCGGTAACGAGCCCGCTTTTTCAAAGCTTGCAGAAGTCGGTAGTGGCGAAACTGAAAGTACCCCACCTTCAGCGGCGGATATCGTTCGGAACATGCTTGCCAAGCAAGGTAAAGGACTGTCTGACGATGCTCGCAGACGATTACTTGCGGTCGCTGAAGCAGATGAAGGCGGCGGTGCAATTGAAATCGATTACCGGCCTGGTGTCGCGGGTGATGAAGTCTGGATTGCACATTACGACGTCCGAGCCGCGATGGGCGGCGGGCAGATTCCGCACGACTACCCCGAGATGTTCCAGGATGTGCGTGTCAGCCCCCAGCATTTGCGCGAGATGGGTGTTGAGTTTAAAGAGCACTTCCACCTGAAGATGGTGACAGGATGGGGCCAGTCCATGGCGCCCACGATTAAGCATCGAGACCCGCTGTTGGTAGACGTCAGCATCCGGGAGTTCGTGGGCGACGGGATCTACATGTTCTCTTGGGAAGGTCATCTCTACATCAAGCGCCTTCAGTGGATCGGCGATGATCAGATCAAGATGCTTTCCGATAACGATAGGCATCCGCCGCAGACGATCAGGGCCGATGAGACCTTCATCCAGGCTCGAGTGCTGCTGGTCTGGAATGCGAACCTGGTGTAGCTGGATTGTGGCCTGTGTATCAGAAGTTCTGAAAATGCCGAAGAAAAAGCCGGAAAGTCAGGCTGCGGTGACCGCCGCTGAGATAGAGCGCTCTATCCAAGCCTTGAACAAAATGGCTGAGCGTCTGTGGGGTGATGGCCGAGAATCTGAGGCGAAAGCCCTCCTCGATGCCTTAGACGCATTAAACCGGGCGCTGGACCGAATCAGGATCGGCGAAAGTCGCAGAGTTCTTCATTGAAGACCGTCTGGAACGAGGGTTGATGGCATGGCGCACACACTTCAATACCCGATAGGTAAGTCAATCCGCGTCATCGAGACTGAGGTGGAAAATCTGCTCAATTTGACTAAAGCGCTCAAAGAAGCCGGGGATACCGAGCGGGCTAGGGCTGTCGCAATGCAGGCGCAGAAGCTTGTTGAGGCGGCGGTGGGGCTGAGAATTGCTATGACCGGCTGAAAGACCTGGGGTGGCAGCGATTTGCAAGGAGTGATGATGGGACTCAATAAGCCAGTGCAAGACCTCAAGCGCGACCTCCTGGGTGTCGCATTAATGAGGTCAAGGGCGGGCAAATAACACGAACCAAATAGGTGAGGCAGCAGGGATTTGTAGTAGTCAGCAAGAAAAACAATACGCCGGAGGCCATCCGCGGACGGCGATCAGCTACTTACCAAAATGGGGTTACACTCGAATGACTGACAAGCCAAAGAATCCTCCAAGTCCTCCGCCGCGCCCTACAAGCCCTCCCTCGAGGCCTACGCAGGATGGCTGGCCTACAAAGGAAAGTGGTCGCGGAGGTAATATCTCAGAGAGCCGGCCAATTCCGCCTCCGCCACGTCGAGATCCTTGAAGTGAACGAAACCGCCCAGCAAGAAACAGAAACTCACGAGTTAGGGTTTTATGTTCAGCGCAATATTCGCTACCACATGCGGCGAGGAGCGTTTTTCCTTCGCTGGGGTAGGTTTACCGCCTTTGTTGGAGTAGTTTTCGGATCGGCAACTGTCACATCGTTGGTTGCGAGCTCAAATGCCTATCTGATCGGTGCGTCAGCTCTCATAGTTACATTGGCCTCAGCAGTTGACCTGGTTGTAGGTACAGGCCAGCGCGCTTGGCTGCACAACGATCTTCGTAAGCGCTATTTGGACATAGAGGCTGCAATGCTGGCCGATGATCAGCAGGCTCTCATGTCGAAGATTCGTCACTACAGGAGCCAGATTCGCCGTATCGAAGCTGATGAACCACCAACACTGTCAGCATTAGAGGTTTTAGCTCGTAACGATGTGATCAGGTCCATGTACCCAAAAGATCAAGCGGACAAGCATGTAAGTAAACTCGGCTGGTTCAAGCGCACATCAGCTCAGTGGTTCGACTGGGATACATCTGAAGCTTAAACGCAGAAGCATCACCAAAGCCCGGCCACTGTGCCGGGCTTTTTCGTTCTAGCCTTGCGCCCTCCCTCGTAGGATCTACACTGACCACGAGACTGCTGAAGGATCAGCGAACTGTTTTTTTGCCCGTTCATGCGGGCTTTTTTTCGTCCTGATTCCGCCCTCCCCGGCTACCACCCTTTTGAAAGCCTGGTCCGTCACTGATCGGCCCGTTCGTTTCTGCAATATGCTTTTCACGAAGCGCTCACAGAATCGAGCGCAGATTGCTCGCACTCCTTTGAAGAATCCCAATTAGGTCCGCCCACACGCGGGCCATTTTTTTGACCTTCAGAAAGGCGCCGGCTCCTCCACTGGCTCCATCACCTCTACCGGTCGATCCTCATCGGTGCTCGCCTCCCACTTCAACGTCACCGACTCGTCGTCGTTGAACGTCATGTCTATGCCATCCGTCTCGTTTAACAGCCCCATCACCTCTTCCCACTCCCGGTCACCATCCGTGTCCAGGCGATGGATCGTCACCCAGCGCTGAGTCTGAGCAACCGGGTGATTGATCATCGAAGAGACCCGCAGGCCGAGCCGTTCTATTCCGGTGATTTCCTGACGAACGATCTGCTTTGACTGCTTTTGCGGCTTTGCCATCCCACTCCCCTTTTGCTGTATATGCATCCAGTATCAGACGACTATAGCGAAGCGGTCCACAGCGGTAAATCCCCAAATGCGTCAGGTGTGGATTTCCATCAGCAATGTGCTTTTTATAAAAATATGTACTTCTGGTACTTGACCAAATATGAACTGTTGGTTCATATTTCACTCAACGCAGCGATACACCGCCGCGAGGAACACCAGACACCGCTCTTTAACAGTCAGCGCAACAAACAACAGACCGCATTGCCTCTACCGGCGACCGGCGAACAGACAGGCCCGAAAGCCTGCCAACGACAGGACAACCCTGTACGGCTGATCGATGGTGAAACGCCATAACCGTGTGAATGACCCGGCAAGCAATGCGCACCGCCCCTCCGGCGGTAATAGGACGGACAGTTTCACTGATGCACCTGGTTCTCCGGGTGCATTGGGAAATCAACCGAGAGGTACACAGCATGGAATCAACAATCAAAAGCGGCACATGGATCGGCCATCTCGGCCGAGGCCTTGCCCGTCGAGAGCTTCAGTTTCTGCTTTCAGTTGCCCAGGGATTGACCGCCAAACAGATCGCCAGGGCGTTCGATGTTGAACCTGGGACAGTGGTCAAGCGGATATCCAACGCAATGTTCAAGCTGGGTGTTCACCGCCAAACCGCACTGGTCGCCGAGGCGATGCGCCGAGAAATAATCGTTGGACTGGCTGACTGCCCGAATCCTCAAGGCCCAGCTGGGGAATCTACTGATGGTGTTTTTATCGCGTAAACGACGGCAAAGCATCACTGCTGCACCTTGGCGACAGGGTGCATCGGGATGTCACCCAACCCAGAGGAACACCCATGAAATCGAAAGCGTTATTGCTGGCTGTGCTGCTGAGTGTTTCAGCGATCGCCAGCGCGGCACCGCCTCCCCTGCGCTTCTGCTCCGGTGGTGAAGGCGGCTTTTACGAAAGCCTGGCCACCAGCATCGGCAACACCATCGCCAAGCAGGACGGTGGCGAGGTGAAGGTGATCAACACCGGCGGCTCGGTTGAGAATGCCGAGAAGCTGAAGGACGGGGCCTGCGACATTGCGGTTATCCAGAACGACGCGGTGATCAGTTTGCCGATGCCGGCCGACCTCAAGGTCAGCGATGCACACCAGGAGGTCATCTACTGGCTACACGGTAAGTCCGGTGTCGATGACTTCGGCAAGATGGAAAAAGACAGTGTGGCGGCGAAGTACGCCTTCGCTGCGGTGTCGGGATCCGGGGCATTGGTTACGGTCCGCAACTGGATCAAGACCGACAAGGATTACGAAGGCGCGCGCATCGTCGAGTTTGACGACTGGTACAGCGCGGCCGAAGCAGTCGCACAGGGCTATGTCACGAAGGCCGGTGTGCGCATTGAGATCGCCGGCATGTTGTACATCGGTCGCGCCGGGAAGATCCCGAACGACATCACCGCCGACTTCAGCAAGCAGATTCTCATCGGCGAGGTTAACGATAGTTCGTTCGAAGACGCCAAGGACGCCAACAACAACCCGCTTTACACCCACTGCGTTGTCGACAAAGAAGGCCAAAGCGGCCTGGACACTTCTACGATGGGCAAGCCTGACACCTACTGCCTGCGCGCTCAGATCGTGTTCAACAACGACTACCTGAAAAGCATGCAGCCAGACGAAGCGAAGAAAGTCCGCCGCGCTGTGGATAAGGGCATCAACAGCGTAGTGAAGGTGGTTCGGTGATCAGTCGCTTGCTCACCGCAATGCTGCTAGGCCTTGGCCTGCTTGTGGGAGCGAGCTTTCTACACATCATTTCTGTCGCGTACCTGGCTGGCGTTATCTCCGGCCTCGCCCTGGGCATGGTGATGTGGTTCCGCTTCGCTCGATAGCATCATTTCTGCCCATTCAATGAGTGGGCAGAGGGACACAAAAGACCGGAAACAAATTGCACCTTTTCGGAAAGGTTTTTCCAACACACCGAGGGATCACCCATGCATCCATCATTTCAAGAGCGCATCGACGAACTCGGTGTGCTGCTGCAACAAACCAACGCCGCACGCGCCGCGTTCTTCGGCCGTACCAGTCGCCAGATGCCACCTAAACCGGTGCGCTTCCAGGTCACGGGCGAAAGCGTTGGCATGTTCCGCGTCGTCGACCTCACCACCGGCAAGACTCGCGCCTTCCGCCAGGACTATAAGGCTGCTCACGACCTCGCCATGCAGTTTGAAGCAAAGGCCAATCGCCTCCCCGGAGGTGCGCAGTGATCGGCGTACCGATGCCCCACCCGCGTGAGTCGATCATCGAGACTCTGAACCAGCAGCTGGAACATTACTTCGGCACCGGCAAATCGGTGCAGGAAGTCGCCCCGGGCGTAAGCGGCGTTAAGGACAACACGTTCGGTACCGCCCATACCAACAAGCTGCGCGCCGAGCGGGACAAGATCGCACCCAGGCTGAAGGAACTGGCCGAGGCCGGCACACCAGTCGCCAAGGCCGCCAAAGAGTACGGCATGGAAGCCAAGCGCGCCCGCCTCATCGCCCGCGAGAACGGATTCAAGTTCACATCGTGAGGCGCCTAAACAACCAGGTGCGCCAGCGCCGACGACAGACACACATCCACCTCCCTCCGAGCGGTCTCAGCCATGACGATGACAGTGCTGCACACCATCGGCCCGAATGGCGGCCACACCTTGCCGAGAGGCACCCGGCCATCGAAGCCGATTCGGTGGGACGTCAGCGTCTGGCTGACCCTACCCAGCGGCGAGAAGACCATCCACGCAATGACAGTGCCTTGCGCGCTGATGTTCGACCTGGTGCCAGCTGTAAATGAGCGAGTAACTGAGTTGATTGCCGAGGTCGGTGACACGGTTATCGCCGCCGGCTGGCTCGCACACGGTCGGGGCATACCGAAAAAGAAGAGGAAGAAGTAGTGGCGAAAGACAACGCACAGATCCAGCGTGACAAGCGCGCCAAGGAGAAAGCCTTACTCGACCGGATCGGCGCCGAGAAACGCACCCTGATTGTTTCGAAAGCGCTGGCTGATGCACTTCAGGTGCTTGGCGAGCGTCACGAGTTCGAGGAATGGCAAGAGACGGTGTCGACGTTCTTGATCAACCTGGCCGCTGCGCCCGCCGAAGAGTCCGCCAGCTTCGCCAGCATGTCGCGACCTGAAATTGTGGTGACAGAAAAGCAGTCTCGACAGCTTGATAAATTCGCCAAGACCGGCATCGAAGAATAGCTATCATCGATTAAAAAATCGAAGTGGCTATTCAGCGCTTGGCAAGTTCGGAGTGTGACCATATAGCGCTGCAAGATATCATCTTAGATCGCCATGGTTTTATCTGATCATCAAGAGACTCATCATGATCATCAACGAAACCAAATAGAAGAAGAGCACCTAAGTACACTGAATACTCAGCTGTAAACATTGATGAATACCATAGCAACAGGCGTTCGCTTTCAGAAAGCTGGACCTTTAACATCTTCAATGAAAAAGCTTTAAACTCATCGCTCGATTTCTCGTTGAGTATGAACCCCAAAACTAAAAACACTGAATCAATATAAAGACCTACTAACGGCCAATTAGACCTCCTCCATTTTTTGAATACTTCTTCTGCGGATAAAAAAACCTCCATGTCGTCTTCGCGAGTCTGCACACGAATGCGGACACGCGTTGACAGAGCGTCCCTTAACCCCATGGCCGCATGATGCTGTGCCTGATGTCCTGTAGCATAATCATCGCCCATTGATCCCACGTAGCCTTTAACACGCAATTTAGTACTTAGTGCATTTTCATTCATTAACCCAACCAATTGAAACAGACGCTGCTCTCTCAACTGTTCATCATGTCTACTTTCTCCTTCTTCATTAGCCGAAACTTGGACACGGAGAGTATAAAGAATCGCAATGAAAGCAAAGAATGAAAATATCGGATTTAGAACTCCTCCAAAATAATCGCCGAACTGCCCCCACTTTTCTTGATCGGCAAGTACATTGGTGGAAAACTCTGAAACATACCGAACCGCGACACTAAATATCACAAATAATGCAACAACTGCCACTACTAGCAAACCCTTATCAAGTTCCTTCAGCTTCGCCATTCCTATTGCCCTCGCAAATGACACGACACTACCTGACCCACTTATAGAACGCCAGCCGGCGAGGATCCCATATGTCCGCACAACAGAAGAAACACCCCTTCGATTTCAAAACACAATACGGACTTGGCTTCAGCACGCAGGACGATGAGATCGTTGTCGACTTCTTCTGTGGTGGCGGCGGCGCCGGTACCGGGCTGGAAATGGGCCTGGGCCGTGCGGTGAACGTCGCGAAGAACCACAGCCACCAGGCGATCAGCATGCACACCGTGAATCACCCTGGCGCCGTGCATTACACCACCGACGTATTCGAGGGTGATCCGGACACCGAGTGCGGCGGCAAGGCCGTAGGCTGGTTTCACATGTCGCCAGACTGCACGCATCACAGCCAGGCCGCCGGCGGCCAGCCACGCAAACGGGAGATTCGCAATCTGTCGTGGATCGGCCTGAAGTGGGCCGGAAAGAAGAAGCCCCGCGTCATCAGCTTGGAGAATGTTAAGCAGATTCTTCAGTGGGGGCCGCTCATCGCTAAGCGCTGCAAGGCGACCGGCCGAGTAATGAAGTTGGGCGGCGCCATTGCCGAGCCGGGCGAGGTCGTCCCGGTCCACCAGCAGTTCCTGGTCCCTGATCCGAAGCGGCGCGGTCAGACCTGGGCAACCTTCGTCGCCGAGCTGCAGCACTTGGGATACGTCGTTGAATGGCGCGTGATCAAAGCCTGTGACTTCGGCGCGCCAACGACCCGGGAACGCCTGTTCATGATTGCCCGTTGCGACGGTCAGCCGGTTGTCTGGCCTGAGCCAACCCACGCCAAGCATCCGGTCAAGGGTCAGCAGAAATGGCGCACCGCCGCCGAGTGCATCGACTGGACGATCCCGAGCAAAAGCATCTTCGACCGGCCCAAGCCATTGGCACCAGCCACCCTTCGCCGGATTGCCAAGGGCATGAAGAAGTTCGTCATCGATGCCGCTGCCCCGTGTATCGTACCGATCGCGAACTGGTCAGGCGAAAGCGTCCAGTCGGCGCACGATCCACTGCGCACCGTTACCTCTTGGCCGCGCGGCGGTTCGTTCGCCATGGCCAGCCCAATCATAGCGCCAGCCATGCACCAGGGCAGCGACCGGATTAACGACCCGCACGCCCCGCTGCCGACTGTGACATGCGCCAACCGAGGCGAGCTCACATTGATCAGCCCGACGCTGATTCAGACTGGATACGGCGAGCGCGCCGGACAGGAGCCCCGGGTGCCGGGTCTTGATCAACCGCTCGGCACCGTGGTTGCCGGCGGCGTTAAGCACGCTCTCGCTGCAGCGCACCTGGTGAAGTTCCGGTTTGCGGACGAAGGCAAGGCGCTCGATGAGCCGCTGCCAACCATCACCAGCGGTGGCAACTACCAGCGCCCGGCCGGTGCTGCCCACGCGATGGGTATCTCGACAGTGTTCATGGCCCAGATGAATGGCGGCTTCAACACCACCGACGCCAAGAGCATCGAAGACCCGATGACCACGGTTACCAATACCGGCAGCCAGCAGCAATTGGTGACCGCCAGCCTGCTGCACCTACGCGGCAACTGCGATGCACGGGATGCCGACGATCCGATCCACACCATCAGCGCTGGCGGCACCCACCACGGACTGGTCACAGCTTTCATGGAGCGCCAGTTCGGCGCCAGCGTTGGCCAGGCAGTGGACGAACCAGCACCAACGATCACGGCTGGTGGCGGCGGCAAGAGCTCGCTGGTCGAGTTCCAGCTTTCGCCAGAGGTTGAAGCAGGCGCCCTGCGCGTCGCGGCATTTCTGATCAGCTATTACGGCACCGAGAATGTGAGCGGCGCCGGCGAGCCAGCACCAACGATCACCACCAAGGATCGCCTGGGCCTGGTCACCGTCACCATCAAGGGCACGCCCTACGTGATCGTCGACATCTGCCTGCGCATGCTTCAACCGGCCGAGTTGTACAAGGCTCAGGGCTTCCCCGCCGACTACATCATCAGCCACGGCGCCGACGGCAAGCCGTTCACCAAGACTCAACAGGTCCACATGTGCGGCAACAGCGTCAGCCCGCCGCCGATGGCGGCGATCGCGCGGGCCAATGACCCGTGGCGTATGTCCGAGCGACAGTTGGTCGCGGCGTAAATCAAGCAAGCCATGCCTGCCATGGAAACGTGTAGATCCATTCGATAACTTGATAAATGTGATTGATCGTCAGATCGATCAACACCTGCCGGATTATTTCTTCAACCGTGTGTTTCATTGGGTAGCCCCTCAATTGATCTCCATGGCAAGAGCGTTTCTCTTACCTAGAGGCCGTCAATTAATCAGGGGCTGCCTTTTTAATCCTCTTGGGCTTTTTCCAACTCCCCACTCCACCGCCCGGGCATGACCCGGCATAGGACGCCCCATGCCCACAGAAAACAAAATCCCAGTCATCTACGTGGCCGGCCCCTATCGCGCAGCAACCCGCGAACTGATCGCCGAAAACATTGCGGTGGCCAGGTCGGTCGCGGTCAGCACCGCACGCCTCGGCTGGTTCCCGATCTGCCCCCACACGAACACCGCGCACTTCGACGATGACTTGCCGGACCAGGATCAGTTCTTCCTCGATGGCACCATGGCGCTGATGGAGCGATGCGACGCTGTCGTGCTGATCAACGGGTGGCGATATAGCGCGGGCACGCTCGGCGAGGTTCACCGGGCGCGCGAACTTGGCATCCCAATCTTCGCGTGCCTGGAGGATCTGCCGACCGCAGCCGAATTCAACGGTATGACGGTTGTGAATGCCCATGATCTGGTGTCGATGGAGATTGCAGGCTGATCAATCCTGCTTCTTCTGCCAATACTCCATTCGCTTTACCGGGTCAGAGACCGTTTTGCCACATTGCTCGGCGTAGTTGTTTAAAAGAATTGAAAAATTTGCGCCGTCATTGTCGATCTCTTTCATCATCGACTTTATAGCCATCTCAGTTCTTGCCAGAGTCAGTTTCTCATTTGTGAGTGCAGTCGAGTACTCCATTGCGGTATCTGCAGCATTTCGGCCACGCTCAGCCAATTCTGGATGCTGAGTGTCGAAAACTTTCGCTGAAACCAAATAGAAACCTGCGCACTCAGCTAACTCATGCGCAAGATTGGTGATTGCACGCTGAGGCTCGTACGCGAAAGCCACATTAAAGGGCAGCGCCAACACAAACAAAAAATACCTGACCAATTCTGAGCGTCCTTTGTTGCTTGCGAGTGCCGGCACGGAATGCCTCAGTAAAGCACATCAATTCCCTCCCCCTTCAAAGTCAGCCGCTATAGCGGCAAGGACGAAGTCATGCCTGAAGAAATGAAAACGGCTTGGCCAGAGCACTACCGCTACATCGACACCATTGGGCCCGATGGTCTTGAAGTGCACTGCATCACCTACCAAGTGATCGGCGAGACGGCGCAGTGCTACTACATCGGCGACAAACATACCTGCGACCTGGTCAACGGCCCGCAATACAGCTGGACCGCCGAGGCCGTGAAGAAACGCCGCAAGCGCGTCTTGAAGGAAGGCGGAACTTGGGGCCGACGCTTTGCCTACACCGACAAGGCACTGGCGCTGCGATCGTACAAGGCGCGCAAATCTTGGCAGATGCGGCACGCGCAATTGTCGATGGAGCGGGCCAAGGCGGCTATTGGGTACTTCGGCAACCTCGAAGTCGAAAGCACGATTCCTGTCGAGGCCGTGACAATCCCGAACGAATACATTCAGGGCTTGGGCTGGGGGGATTATTGATGATCCTGCTCACAGCACCAGCCCTCGCCTGGTTCGCCTATGTGTACTGCTACAGGGGGAGGCGGTGATGACAGACAAGATGCGCGAAGAGTTCGAGGCGGCTTTCGTCCAGCACCAGGTTGCCAGTCATGGCGAGGGCTTCCGCTCCTCTGCCGTCCATATGCTCAAGCGCGATGGCAACTTTGAGAAACCTCCAACCTACTACGAACTGCACCGCCGCGAGCAGGGCATGTACGACTCGTTCTGGGTGGAAATAGTCTGGTGGGCATGGCAGGTATCCCGCGAATCGCTGGTGATCGAGCTGCCGCCGCCTTATCCCGTTCCAGAGGAACCAGAGGAAGCGCTGGATGACAGCTACATGGACGCCTATCACGCGGCCAACGGTATGCGTCATGCCTGCTCAAAATTCATCGAAGCCGCTGGCCTGAAGGTGAAACCATGAATCTCTGCGATTGCTACGTCACTGAAGTACTCAGCCAACCCTACCGCAAGTTCGGCAACTGGTGGGTAGATGTCTCCTACGAAAGCTGGGGTTCTCCCAGCAAGACTCAGCTGATGTTTTCCACCGAAGCAGGCGCCGCCGCTGTGACAGTCGGCCACCACTTCCTTGCCTGACCAGCTGTAAACCCGAATCTTACAACTCAGCCAGCCTGCCGGTGTGCGGCGGGCGAAGGAATAATCATGTCTGAACAATTTACCGTCCATGAATGGGAAGGCGTCCTGCGAGGCCGCGCGATCCCGGGCGACTCTCTGTGTGGCGAAACCACAGCCCGATATGTGCACCGCAAGCTTGCGGAGATGTCCGCCGAAAACGAATCGCTTCGAAAGGCGCTGGGCGGAATGCTTTTCGCCTTCGATGACGGCGTAGGGCGCGACTGGTCGGCTGAGCTGCTCGATCACGCGCGAACCCTGTGCCCTGCGGCTGAATTCAAAGCTTAAACCCATCACCACCTTCTGCCGCCACGCGCGGCATGGAGCATCATCATGGCAGCAGCAGAACAGATACCGGCTGAGTACCTGTCCGACAAGATCGCCGAGAAGAACTTCGCGGAAATGGTCGGCACGACCCGGCGCGCACTCCAGGGCAAGCGCCAGCGCAACATCATCCCGAAGGGGGTGTGGAACGAGATTGATGGGCAAATTTACTACAGCATAAGGAGATATGAGGCATGGCTAGAAAGCCTTTGGGATTGCCCGCCGGAGTTGAATTCGCGGGCCAGTCAGTCCGGATTCGCTTCACCTGGAAATTCCGCCGCTGCGAGACCCTCCCCTATCCCCAAACGCCAAAAGGCATTAAAGCAGCCGCAGATCTACGCGCTACAGTAATCAGCCTCATCAAGCACGGCGTGATGGACGACCAGCGTTACGCCGAGCTGTTCCCGAACTCAACCTACTCCACCTATTCTGCGACACCGCTCTTCGGCGGCTATGCGCAGACCTGGCTCGACAGTCGGGAAGTCGTGGGCGGAACCCGGAAGAACTACCGGATATCCCTCAACCTTTATTGGATGCCTCACTTGGCGTTGCTGCCGATTGATCAAATCAGTTCGGCAACGCTGCGAAAAATTGTAAGTGAGACACCGTGGAAATCTTCGACAGTGAAACGCTCGGCGATCCAGCGCCTGCACACGATGTTTGAGTGTGCGGTGAATGACGAGCTGATCACACGGAACCCGGTTGGCTCGATTGAACTGCCGGTGAAGGCGAAGAAGCCGGTGGATCCATTTACGGTAGTGGAGGCGGATTTGATAATCGGGCACCTATATAAGGTGCTGACCGGTTCGATGCTGGTATACGCGGCGTACTTCGAGTTCGCGTTTTACACCGGCATGCGGCCAGGGGAGATAGCGGCGTTGCGCTGGGATGAGGTGAATACAGAGGCGCGCGTCGCCAACGTGTGTCGGATCGTCGCGGACTACAAGATAGAGGAGCGCACGAAAACCCGCGAAGCTCGGCGAGTCATGCTGAACAGCAGGGCATTAAATGCAATTGAGGTGGCCAAGAGTGTGGCCGATTTGAGGGCGAAGCAGAGCCGGCGGCATCACAAGCATTCACCGTACGTGTTCCCGCCGACCAAGAGCTTTGAGTTTATCCAGCAGGCCAGCGTGACCGACAAACACTTCAAGGCGGCACTGGCCGCATTGAAGATCAGGGCCAGACGGCAATACAACTGCCGTCACACATACGCTACCATGTGCCTCATGGCAGGCATGAACCTCGGGTTCATTGCGAATCAGCTCGGCCACAGCGTGCAAATGCTACTGTCGACTTACGCCCGGTGGATCAATTCCAGTGAAGACTGGAGCGAAGTCGGGAAGCTTGAACAAAGCCTGATTGGTACAAAATTGGTACAGACAGAAACCGTACCCCTCTAGAACCCATACGGAATACAGCTCTGTGACATTGGAACAGAATTACACCGCGATCCTTGGCCAACTGGGCGAAGACGTCTCCCGCGAGGGCCTGCTCGACACGCCAAAACGTGCCGCCAAAGCCATGCAGTACCTCTGCCGCGGTTATGAACAGACGCTCGAAGAAGTCACCAACGGTGCCTTGTTCAGCTCCGACAACAGCGAAATGGTGCTGGTCAAGGACATCGAGTTGTACTCGTTGTGCGAACACCACCTGCTGCCGTTCATCGGCAAGGCCCATGTCGCTTATATCCCGAGCGGCAAAGTATTGGGCCTGTCGAAAGTCGCGCGCATCGTCGATATGTACGCCCGCCGCTTGCAGATCCAGGAAAACCTCAGCCGCCAGATCGCGGATGCGGTCCAGCAGGTCACCGGCGCCCTGGGCGTTGCGGTGGTGATCGAGGCCAAGCACATGTGCATGATGATGCGCGGTGTGGAGAAACAGAATTCGTCGATGATCACCTCGGTGATGCTCGGTGAGTTCCGCGAAAACGCCGCCACCCGCAGCGAGTTTCTCAGCCTGATCAAGTAACAGGCCGCACGAAGAAAACCGGCATTCATCGCCGGTTTTTTTTCGTCCGCAAAAAATCAGGTAAGCTGCGCGCCCTTCTTCATTCGCACCGTGAGGCTTTCAACGTGTTCGTAAAAGCGCTTCGTGTCGGCCTTGGCCAACTGATCATCTTCATCGACTTCATCACCCGTCCGGGCAAGAAACAGCGCCCTGCCGCTGCTCAGGCTCAGGTCGAAGCGGCCGCCAAGGGCCTGACACTGTATCAATTCCACGCCTGCCCGTTCTGCGTGAAGACCCGCCGCTCCCTGCGCCGCCTGAACGTGCCGGTGGCCCTGCGCGATGCGAAGAACAACGAGCAGGATCGCCAGACTCTGCTGGAACAAGGTGGCAAGATCAAAGTGCCGTGCCTGCGTATCGAAGAGAACGGCCAGACCACTTGGATGTATGAGTCCAAGGTGATCATTGATTATCTGGACAAGCGATTCGCGGCAGCCTGACACCGCAAACTCCAGACAAAAATAAACCGGCCCTTGAGCCGGTTTATTTGTTTCTGCCCCCCCCCTCAGGCTGCTTTAGCCGCCAGAGCCTGACGCACGACCGCCGCCAATCGCTTCAGCCCTTCATCCAGTCGAGCCGGGTCAATGTGACTGAAGTTCAGCCGCAGATGCCCGTGATGGTTGTCCGGCTCGGGAAAGAACGGTTCCCCCGGCATGAATGCCACGTCATTGTCCAACGCCGCATTGAGCAGGGTTCGTGTGTCCATTGGCTGTTTCAACGTCAGCCAGAAAAACAACCCACCCTGGGGCACGTTCCAGTCCGCCAGATCGGCAAAGTGCGTTTGCAGTGCTGCTTCAAATGCGTCTCGACGGCAGCGGTAGAAGTTGCGCAACTCACTCAGGTGCTGCTGGTATTTCTCGGTGCCGATCCATTGCAGCGCTTGCCATTGGCCAATCCGGTTGGTGTGCAGGTCCGCCGATTGCTTGAGCTTCAACAAATGCGGAAACAGGTCTGGGCTGGCAATCAGGTAACCGACACGCAGGCCCGGCAACAGGGTTTTCGAGACGGTGCCGGTGTAGATCCAGCTGGCTTTCTTCAAGCGACTGACAATCGGCGTGGCGCTGGCGCCGTCGAAGGTCAATTCGCGATAAGGCTCGTCTTCGATCAGGGTCACACCGAACTCGTCGAGCAATGCCGCCACGGCATCGCGCTTGGCCTCGCTGTAACGCACTGCCGATGGGTTCTGGAACGTTGGAATCAGGTAGATGAACGCCGGACGATGTTTTTCCAGGCGTGCGCGTAACTGCATCAGGTCCGGGCCATCCGCTTGCTGCGGCACGGTGATGCAGTCGGCACCGAACAGCTGGAAGATCTGCAACGCCGCCAGATACGTCGGTGCTTCGAGCAATACCTCGGTGCCTTTATCGATATAGAGCTTGGCCGCCAGATCGAGGGTTTGCTGGGAACCGCTGACCACCAGCACCTGACTCGCCTCGCACGGCACGCCCAGCGCCCGCGCCTCTGCTGCCAGGGCTTCACGCAATGCGGGTTCGCCTTCGCTCATGCCGTACTGGCCCATGGACAACGGCAAGTCGGCCCATTCCACCTTCGGCAACATGGCTTCGGCCGGCAAGCCACCGGCAAACGACATCACTTGCGGACGTTGAGCGGCCGCGAGGATTTCTCTGATCAAAGAACTTTTGAGGCGCGAGACACGTTCGGAAAAAGCCATGAGAGTCACCGGTAGCGAGGCCTGAGGAAAATGAGTCAAACTTGTTGACCGAAATTACGACAGACCTGACGGATACGTCAACATGATTGACCTTAAAAACCCGACATCCCAGCAACAGGCCATGGAAGCGTTTTTCTTTGGCTACCAGGCGTTCACCGCCAAAGCCGATGAAATGCTCGAACGTCGCGGCTTGAGCCGGGTGCATCAACGCATCGTGTTTTTCATCGCCCGTTATCCGAACCTCAGCGTGAAGGAGTTGCTGGCGCTGCTCGGCGTGAGCAAGCAAGCGCTGAACATGCCGTTGCGTCAGTTGGTAGAGATGCATTTGGTGAACAGTGTTGCGTCAGAAACTGACAAGCGGAAACGCCTGCTGGAGTTGACTGAGGATGGCGCGCGGTTCGAGCAATCGTTGCGGCGCGAGCAAGTGAAATTGCTTGAGCGGGTGTTTGCCGAGGCCGGGGAGACGGCGGTGAATGGGTGGTTGGCGGTGAACAAGGCGCTGGGGCAAACCCAGGTGCTTGCGGACTGAGTGTTCTGGTTGATGGATTTGTAGTGGGTGGTTTGGCCCCTTCGCGAGCAGGCTCACTCCTACAGGGGAATGCGGTCAACTGTGGGAGCGTGGCTTGCCCGCGATGGCGTCCTTCCTGGCGATATACCCCTATCGCCAAATATTTCGTCGACAAAATCAAAAACATTATTTGCTTTCTTTGTATACAAAAGCATAATCCACTTCGTGCGAGTTTCTGACCGTACGGTCAACAAATTCGCAAGTGCCTCAAAGGGCCGCTGCCACCCTCATGGGTCCGGCCCTGGAAATAACAATAAAACTCTTGAGGAGTACTCGCTGTGGAAAGCCGCAAATCCGAAGCATCGACGCTGGATCTCTCGCCGCCTTTACGCAATGGCTGGCTGGAGCGCATCTTTAAACTCAGCTTGCATGGCACCACGGTGAAGACCGAGCTGATCGCCGGTCTGACAACCTTCATCACCATGGCTTACATCATCTTCGTCAACCCGAACATCATGGCCGATGCCGGCATCGATCACGGCGCCGCGTTTGTCGCCACCTGCATCGCCGCTGCATTGGGTTGCCTGCTGATGGGCCTGTACGCCAACTGGCCGGTCGGCCTGGCGCCGGGCATGGGACTGAACGCCTTCTTTACCTACACCGTGGTCGGCACCATGGGCTACAACTGGGAAACCGCCCTCGGTGCGGTGTTCGTGTCCGGTGTGTTGTTCATGATCCTGACCTTTTCGCGGATTCGCGAATGGCTGCTCAACAGCATTCCGGTCAGCCTGCGCTTCGCCATGGGCGCCGGCGTGGGGCTGTTCCTGGGCCTGATCGGCCTGAAAACCGCAGGCATCGTCGTCGATAGCCCGGCGACCCTGATCAAGCTCGGCTCCCTGCGCGAACCCGGCCCGCTGCTCGCCGCCGTTTGCTTCTTGATGATCGCCATCCTCAGCTACCACAAAGTGTTCGGCGCGATCCTCATCAGCATCATCACCGTGACCCTGGCTGGCTGGGGTCTTGGCCTGGTGCATTACGAGGGCATCATGTCCGCCCCGCCGAGCCTGGCCCCGACCTGGATGGCCATGAACCTCGCCGGCGTCTTCAACGTCAGCATGATCAGCGTGGTCCTGGCTTTCCTCTTTGTGCACATGTTCGACACCGCCGGCACGCTGATGGGCGTGGCCCAGCGCGCCAACCTGGTCGGCGCTGACGGCCGGATCGAAAACCTCTCCCGCGCGATGAAAGCTGACAGTGCGTCCAGCGTATTTGGTGCGGTTGTGGGTGTTCCGCCGGTTACCAGCTATGTGGAAAGCGCCGCGGGTGTTGCGGCGGGTGGGCGCACCGGCCTTACGGCGGTCACCGTCGGCGTGCTGTTTATCGCGGCGATGTTCTTCGCCCCCCTGGCCGGGATGATCCCAGCCTATGCCACCGCCGGCGCGCTGATTTATGTGGCGATGCTGATGATGGGCGGCATGAAGCACATCGAATGGGACGAAGCTACCGATAGCATTCCGGCGATCGTCACCGCGATCATGATGCCGCTGACCTTCTCGGTCGCCGACGGCATCGCACTGGGTTTCATCACCTACGTGGCGCTGAAGGCCGGTACCGGTAAATACAAGGAAATCTCCGTCAGCTTGTGGGTGCTCTGCGCGATCTTCATCGCCAAGTTCATCTTCTTGTAAGCGGTCCTCGTTTCAACCCGCCTCACCCACCGGGTGGGGCTTTTGCACATTTGGAGGAAAGTGATGAGTCTGGAAACCTGGCTGCTGTTCAGCGGCGCTGCGCTGGTAGTGATCCTGATCCCGGGGCCGCTGTCTTTGCTGATGATCAGCAACAGTCTCAATTACGGTTTGCGCCGTTCTTACCCGGCGTTTCTCGGCGGTGTCATTGCCTCGATTTGCTTGCTCAGTGCCTCGGCGCTGGGCCTGGGCGCCTTGCTGTTGGCGTCGGAACAACTGTTCAGCGCGCTGAAAATCGTCGGCGCGCTCTATCTGTTCTACCTCGCCTGGCAGAGCTGGCAGCAATCGCGCCAGCCGTCGGTGGGCGCCGAAGTGCCTCTGGCGGCGCCAGTGCCGCGCTTTCGTGCCCTGTTCGGGCGCGCGTTTGTATTGGGCGCGAGCAACCCGAAAGACATTCTGTTCTTTGCCGCCTTCCTGCCGCAGTTCCTCAGCGCCGAGCAGCCGTTCCTGCCGCAGTTGCTGGTGATGATTGCGACCTGGACCGTGCTCGATCTGCTGTGCAAGTTGGCTTATGGGCTGGGTGCGCATGGTGCGGCGCGGTATTTGCGTAGCGGCAAGGGGCAGAGCTGGTTTAACCGGGTGAGTGCGGGGTTGTTTGGTGGTGCAGGCGCTGCATCTTTGTTGAGCCGCTAAGAGCATCGCGGGCAAGCCCGCTCCCACAGGGTTATGTGAGCGCCACAACTCCTTGTGGGAGCGGGCTTGCCCGCGATGGCGTCGGCACAGGCAACATTTCTCCAGACGAAAAAAAGCCCGCAGTGTGAGCGGGCGAAAGACCAAAGAAGCTATATGCGCAGTCGCTTCCAGGTTGTGGTAGCTGCTTGGGGGATCAGCTGCCGCGGTACGTGGAATAGCTATAGGGCGAAATCAGCAGTGGCACATGGTAGTGATCCTGCTCGGCAGAGATGCCAAAACGCAGCACCACCACATCCAGAAATGCCGGCTCCGGCAGCGCAACGCCACGGGCGCGGTAGTAATCGCCCGCATGGAACTGAACCTGATAGACCCCGGTACGGTAGTCATCGCCTTGCAGCAGGGGTGCATCGACCCGACCGTCGCTGTTGGTTATCGCGCTGGCGACCAATTCCAGCTGCGATCCTTCAACGCGGTACAACTCGACCTTGATCGAGCTGCCCGGGCAACCGTGTGCTGCGTCCAAAACGTGTGTAGTCAAACGTCCCATTGATTCTGCGCGCCTGCCTGCGTCAAGCAGTCAGACCTCGCGCCTCCCGAAGTCAGTTAAAAAGGAGACCGCACCGGTTCGGAGCACGAAACGCTGCGGCGAGCGATTGATTAAGACACTTTTCAAAAAAATTGTACACAATAAAAACGACATATTTACCTCGATGCCCGCCAGTCGGGAATTTCCGGCGAATTTGCGCCACCTCATAAGATCAGAGGAGCCTCTACCATTTAGCTGACCGGTCAGGCAGGTTTCTTGCAGTATCATCAATTCATGACAGTTCGCGAAAAATGCAAAAATTCAGGCTTACAAAGTGAATATAAAGTTGTATACAATCAGCCCATCGCTGTGACGCCAGCCTGGCACTCAATGTTCAGGCACGTCGCGCCAACGTCATCACCGAATTAAGAAGGAAGACTGCAGTGAGCGCTGACTACCCACGCGACCTGATCGGTTACGGCAGTAACCCTCCTCACCCACATTGGCCGGGGAACGCCCGCATTGCCTTGTCTTTCGTACTCAATTACGAAGAAGGCGGCGAGCGCAACATCCTGCACGGCGATAAAGAATCCGAAGCCTTCCTCTCCGAAATGGTCTCGGCGCAGCCACTGCAAGGCGCGCGCAACATGAGCATGGAATCGCTTTACGAGTATGGCAGCCGTGCCGGTGTCTGGCGGATTCTGAAGCTGTTCAAGGAATTCGACATTCCACTGACCATCTTCGCCGTGGCCATGGCCGCCCAGCGCCACCCGGACGTGATCCGCGCGATGGTCGATGCCGGCCACGAGATCTGCAGCCACGGCTATCGCTGGATCGACTACCAGTACATGGACGAAGCCCAGGAACGCGAGCACATGCTCGAAGCGATCCGCATCCTCACCGAAATCACCGGTGAACGTCCGCTGGGCTGGTACACCGGTCGCACCGGCCCCAACACCCGTCGCCTGGTGATGGAAGAAGGCGGTTTCCTCTACGACTGCGACACCTACGACGACGATCTGCCCTACTGGGAACCGAACAACCCGACTGGCAAGCCGCACCTGGTGATCCCGTACACCCTGGACACCAATGACATGCGCTTCACCCAGGTCCAGGGTTTCAACAAGGGCGACGACTTCTTCGAATACCTCAAAGATGCGTTCGACGTGCTGTACGCCGAAGGCGCCGACGCACCGAAAATGCTCTCGATCGGCCTGCACTGCCGCCTGATCGGCCGTCCGGCGCGTCTGGCATCGCTCAAGCGCTTTATCGAATACGCTAAAAGTCATGAACAGGTGTGGTTCAGCCGTCGCGTCGACATCGCTCGCCACTGGCACGAAACCCACCCGTACCAAGGGGCTGCGAAATGAGCACCTTTCAAACCGTCAAACCTTCGAGCCTGAGCCGTGACGCGTTCGTCGCCGCTTTCGCCGACATCTACGAACATTCGCCATGGGTGGCCGAGAAGGCCTTTGACCTGGGCCAGGACGCTTCGATCGACGAGATCGAAACCCTGCACCAGCGCATGAGCGACATCCTGTTGAGCGCCGATCACGCAAGCCAGCTTGCCCTGATCAACGCTCACCCGGACCTGGCCGGCAAAGCTGCCGTCCAGGGCCAACTAACCGAAGCCAGCACCCATGAACAGGCTGGCGCCGGTATTCACCAATGCACGGCCGAAGAGTTCCAGCGCTTCACCGAGCTGAACGACGCCTACAAAGCCAAGTTCAAGTTTCCCTTCATCATGGCGGTAAAAGGCAGCAACCGGCATCAGATCCTCGCAGCGTTCGAAACGCGCATCCACAACTCGGTCGACACCGAATTCAAATGTGCGCTGGCAGAGATCAACAAGATCGCCCTGTTCCGATTACTGACCCTATAGCAAGCCTGGCCCGAGTGGATTCAAGAACGCTGATTCACCCAGGGCCTCGCAAGCATCCCAAGCCAACTTATTAAAGGCAGACAAGAAGAATGAAAGCTTACGCCGTACCTTTCGAGAAGTTCGTCAACCTGGCCGACGCCCGCCTGGGCACCAAAATCATCTCGGTCACCGATGACTGGTTCGCTGATGCCAACCGCCTGTTCCAACCGACCCCGGCTGTGTGGAAAGAAGGCGTGTTCGATGACAACGGCAAGTGGATGGACGGCTGGGAGTCGCGCCGCAAGCGCTTCGAAGGCTACGACAGCGCGGTGATCCGCCTGGGCGTACCGGGCTCGATCAAAGGCGTCGACATCGACACTTCATTCTTCACCGGCAACTTCCCGCCGTCGGCCTCCCTGGAAGCCTGCTTCCTGGCTGAAGGCGAGCCGACCGAAAACACCCAGTGGGTTGAAGTTCTGTCCGCCGTCGAACTGCAAGGCAACAGCCACCACTTCCACGAAATCAACAACGATCAGGCGTTCAGTCACCTGCGCTTCAACATCTACCCGGATGGCGGCGTGGCCCGTCTGCGTGTGTACGGCGTGCCGCACCGCGACTGGTCGGCTGTTGGCGACAACGAGCAAATCGACCTGGCCGCAGCCCTGAATGGTGGCCGCGCCCTCGCCTGCTCCGACGAACACTTCGGTCGCATGAGCAACATCCTCAACCCGGGTCGTGGCATCAACATGGGCGACGGCTGGGAAACCGCACGTCGTCGCACGCCAGGCAATGACTGGGTGATCGTCGCGCTGGGTCATGCCGGCGAGATTGAAAAAGTCATCGTCGACACCCTGCACTTCAAGGGCAACTACCCGGACACTTGCTCGATCCAGGGCGCCTTCGTGAAGGGCGGCACCGACAGCCAGATCGAAACCCAATCGTTGTTCTGGCGCGAATTGCTGCCGGCGCAGAAACTGGAAATGCACGCCGAACACACCTTCGCCGAGCAGATCAAGGCATTGGGCCCGATCACCCACATCCGCCTGAACGTGTTCCCGGATGGTGGTGTGAGCCGCCTGCGCGTACTGGGCAAGGTCGCTAAATAAGCGCTGAACCCAATCGCGGGCAAGCCCGCTCCCACAAGGAACTGTGGTGTACACAAAACCTGTGGGAGCGGGCTTGCCCGCGATAGCAATAGAACAGACAACAACGAATTCAAGGTAAGAAGACAGCATGCGCACACTGACGATTGAACCGCTGACCAAAGAAGCCTTCGCCCCTTTCGGTGACGTGATCGAAACCGACGGCAGCGATCACTTCATGATCAACAACGGTTCGACCATGCGTTTTCACAAACTGGCGACGGTTGAAACCGCGAAGCCAGAAGATAACGCGATCATCAGCATCTTCCGCGCTGACGCGCAGGACATGCCGCTGACCGTCAGCATGCTGGAGCGTCACCCGTTGGGCAGCCAGGCGTTTATTCCGCTGCTCGGCAACCCTTTTCTGATCGTGGTCGCGCCACTTGGCGATGAACCTGTATCAGGCTTGGTCCGCGCCTTCGTCACCAACGGCAGGCAGGGCATTAATTACCATCGCGGCGTCTGGCACCACCCGGTGCTGACGATCGAAAAGCGGGATGACTTCCTGGTGGTTGATCGCAGTGGCACAGGCAATAACTGCGATGAGCATTTTTTCAAAGAGGATGAGCGTTTGATCCTCGCCCCCCACCAATAAGAGAAGGTCTGATCACTCGACAACAGAGTGACAGGCGAGAGGTAAAGACTGTGGAAGCACATCTGTTGGAATGGCTGAACCTCAGCGTGCGCTGGGTTCATATGATTACTGGCGTGGCCTGGATCGGTGCGTCGTTCTATTTCGTCTGGCTGGAAAACAACCTCAATCGGGTCAACCCGAAAAGTGGGCTGGCTGGCGATTTGTGGGCAATCCACGGTGGCGGTATCTACCACCTGGAAAAATACAAACTGGCTCCACCGACCATGCCGGACAACCTGCACTGGTTCAAATGGGAAGCCTACTTCACCTGGATGTCGGGGATCGCGCTGCTGTGCGTGGTGTTCTACTCCAACCCGACGCTCTACCTGCTGGCACCGGGCAGCGCCCTGAGCGGTCCTGAAGGCGTACTGTTGGGCATCGGCTCGCTGTTCGTCGGCTGGTTCGTCTACTCCTTCCTGTGTGACTCGGCCCTGGGCAAGCGCCCTGCCCTGCTCGGGTTCATCCTGTTCGTACTGATCATTGGCGCGGCCTACGGCTTCAGCAAAGTGTTCAGCGGACGCGGTGCTTACCTGCACGTCGGCGCGATCATCGGCACCATCATGGTCGGTAACGTGTTCCGCATCATCATGCCGGCGCAGCGCGCACTGGTGGCGGCGATTGCCGAGAACCGCACGCCCGATCCGGCCCTGCCGGCCAAAGGCCTGCTGCGTTCGCGTCACAACAACTACTTCACCTTGCCGGTGCTGTTCATCATGATCAGCAACCACTTCCCGAGCACTTACGGCAGCCAGTACAACTGGCTGATCCTGGCCGGGATCGCGGTGTTGGCGGTGTTGGTGCGTCACTACTTCAACACCCGTCACGACAGCCACAAGTTCGCCTGGACATTGCCAGTCGCGGCAGTTGGCATGATCAGCCTGGCTTACGTCACCGGTCCCGCACCGATGACCAGCCCGGACGTGGCCAAGGCTCCGGCAAAAATCGAATACCAGCCGCTGCCGGAAACGGCGCTGGGTGGTGGTTTGAAACCTGCTGAAATCAAGCCCGCCGAAGCACCCGCCACCGCACCGGCCGCCGCACCGGCCGCCGCACCGGCGCAAGCGTCCAACGCAGGCCCCGGTTTCGACAAGGTGCACAGTGTGATTCAGGAGCGTTGCGCGGTTTGCCATTCGGCCAAACCAACCAGCCCGCTGTTCAGTGCCGCCCCGGCCGGCGTGATGTTCGACACCCCCGAGCAAATCCGCCAGAACGCGGCGCGGATCCAGGCTCAAGCCGTCACCAGCCAGATCATGCCACTGGGCAACATCACTCAGATGACCCAGCAGGAACGTGACCTGATCGGTGCCTGGATTGTTCAGGGAGCACCGACCAACTAAGTAGCAAAAGCATCGCGAGCAAGCTCGCTCCCACAGGTTTTGCATTGTCTGTGTGGGAGCTGGCTTGCCTGCGATTGGCCGCAACGCGGTCTACCTGATGCACAAAATCACAAGAATAAAAAAGATCCGAGGTGTTGCATGTCCGAGCTATCCGCAGCGCGCATCCCCGACGCACCCGCCATTCAGCGTTTGCCCCTTTTGCAACTGATCCTGGTCGGTCTGCAACATGTTCTGCTGATGTACGGTGGCGCCATCGCGGTGCCGCTGATCATCGGACAGGCCGCTGGCCTGAGTCATGAAGAAATCGCCTTCCTGATCAACGCCGACCTGCTGGTCGCCGGCATCGCCACCATCGTTCAGTCGCTGGGCATCGGCCCCATGGGCATTCGCATGCCGGTGATGATGGGCGCCAGTTTCGCTGCGGTCGGCAGCATGGTCGCCATGGCCGGCATGCCCGGAATCGGTCTGCAAGGGATCTTCGGCGCAACCATCGCCGCCGGGTTCTTCGGCATGCTCATCGCGCCGTTCATGTCCAAAGTCGTACGCTTCTTCCCGCCGCTGGTGACGGGCACGGTCATCACCTCGATCGGTTTGTCGCTGTTCCCCGTGGCCGTGAACTGGGCCGGCGGCGGTGCGAGCGCCGCTCAGTTCGGTTCACCGATTTACCTGGCCATCGCCGCACTGGTGCTGGGCACCATTTTGCTGGTGCACCGTTTCATGCGCGGTTTCTGGGTCAATATTTCCGTGCTGATCGGCATGTGCCTGGGCTACGTGATCTGCGGCGTGATCGGCATGGTCGACCTCAGCGGCATGGCCAGCGCACCGTGGGTTCAGTTCGTCACCCCGCTGCATTTCGGCATGCCGAAGTTCGAACTCGCGCCGATCCTGTCGATGTGCCTGGTGGTGGTGATCATCTTCGTCGAGTCCACCGGGATGTTC
Organism: Pseudomonas sp. OV226; assembly: GCF_003148705.1. Taxonomy (NCBI): domain Bacteria; kingdom Pseudomonadati; phylum Pseudomonadota; class Gammaproteobacteria; order Pseudomonadales; family Pseudomonadaceae; genus Pseudomonas; species Pseudomonas sp. OV226. The sequence goes on from NZ_QGGS01000025.1 coordinate 56,508, forward strand.
CTCGCCCTGGGCAAAATCACCGGCCAGGAAGTCTGCCCGCGGATGCTGCGTCGCGGCTTGCTGTGTGATGCCGGCGCCTCGTTTTTCGCCGGGTTCTTCAACACCTTCACCCACTCCTCCTTTGCGCAAAACATCGGCCTGGTGCAAATGACCGGTGTGCGTTGCCGCTCGGTCACCATCGTTGCCGGCGGTTTGCTGATTGTGCTGAGCCTGCTGCCCAAGGCCGCGTTTCTGGTCGCATCGATTCCGCCAGCAGTACTGGGCGGCGCGGCGATTGCGATGTTCGGCATGGTCGCGGCGACCGGAATAAAGATTCTCCAGGAAGCTGACATCGGTGACCGTCGCAATCAGTTGCTGGTGGCGGTGAGCATCGGCATGGGGCTGATCCCGGTGGTACGCCCGGAGTTTTTCGCCCACCTGCCCGTGTGGATGAGCCCGATCACCCACAGCGGCATCGCGATGGCCACCCTCAGCGCGCTGACGCTGAACCTGCTGTTCAACATCCTGGGTGGCGCCGAACGCGCAGCCATCAACGACTGCCACGCACACACCCATTGATCTGACGAACAACCAAGGGGGTCCGCCTGTGGTCAGCCCCCTGGCCACAACCTGCGCCTCGAACAATAAAAACAAGAGGGAGCAACAGATGATTCGGACACAAACCAACGTGCTGTTGAGTGGTGGCCTGCTGGCCGCGAGTCAGGCCATGGCTGGCGATTTACTGCTGTGGCAAACCAACAGCCTGAGCTACCTGTACGGCAAGGATTTCGTGGTCAACCCGGCGATCCAGCAGACGATAACCTTCGAACACGCCGACCGCTGGAAGTACGGCGACAACTTCCTGTTCGTCGACAGCACCTGGTACAACGGCGAGAAAGACCGGAACAAAGGCGCCCACGCCTATTACGGCGAGTTCAGCCCGCGCCTCTCCTTCGGCAAAATCCTCGATCGCCGTTTCGAATTTGGCCCGATCAAAGACGTGCTGCTGGCCATGACCTACGAAAGTGGCGAAGACGACACCGAGGCCTACCTGATCGGCCCCGGCTTCGACCTCGCTGTCCCGGGCTTCAACTTTTTCACCTTGAACTTCTATTACCGTCAGACCGAAGGCTCGCGCCCCGGCGACGATGTCTGGCAAGTCACCCCGGCCTGGTCCTACACCCTGCCATTGGGCAACTCGAACGTGTTGATCGACGGCTACATCGATTGGGTGGTGGACAACGACCAGAACTCACACGGCACCTATCACGCCAACCTGCACTTCAACCCGCAGATCAAATATGACCTGGGCAAAGCCCTGGGCTGGCGTGAGAAACAGGTGTACGTCGGCGCCGAATACAGCTACTGGAAAGACAAATACGGCATCGAGAACACCTCTAACTTCGACACCAATGAAAACACCACCAGCCTGCTGGTGAAGGTGCATTTCTAAGATGACCGGCAACCGTGCCCCAAACCTGTCGTCGGTGCGCTGTTGCGGGGCACTTGAGACCTGGCCAAGGAGTCAGTATTCTCCGCGGCCGCCTGAATCCGCTTTAAAAAAAAGCCCGGATTTAATTCCTGACCAGAAGGCCAACTTATCCCGGCTCTGGACGGTACCAAGGCATTCCACCCCCCCTCTCAATCGACTGTTCTTGAGCAGCCGAGCGGGAGTTTTTTTGCTTTTTGAAAGCCTTGGCGCAGCTCTTGCTAACAGCATTAAAGCTGACCGATTGGATGATTTTTTACCGCTACAGAAACAGGCGCCACACCAGAGCGCCGACCTTAAAAAAATAACGTGGAACCACCTACTTTTTGGGAGCAACCGAATGAAACGTACGTGCACTAGCCTGATGTTGGCGGGATCGATGCTGGCCGGGGGCCAGGCCATGGCCGGCGACTTGCTGCAATGGCAGACCAACAGCCTGACTTACCTCTACGGTAAAGAATTCAAGGTCAACCCTGCCATTCAGCAGACCGTGACGTTCGAACACGCCGATGGCTGGAAATACGGCGACAACTTCTTCTTTATCGACAAGATCTTCTACAACGGCAAGGAAGACGCCTTTGCGGGCAAGAACACTCATTACGGTGAGCTCAGCCCGCGCTTGTCGTTCAACAAGATTTTCGACCAGAAATTCGAACTCGGCCCGATCAAAGATGTACTGCTGGCCATGACCTACGAGTTTGGTGAGGACGATACCGAGTCCTACCTGATCGGCCCGGGTTTCGACCTGGCTATTCCGGGCTTCGACTACTTCCAGTTGAACTTCTACAACCGTCACACCGAAGGCGATCGCCCAGGCGACAACGTCTGGCAAATCACCCCGGTCTGGTCTTACACCATTCCAGTGGGCAGTTCGAGTGTGCTGATCGACGGTTACATGGACTGGGTCGTCGACAACGACGTCAACAGCCGAGGCGAATACCACGCCAACCTGCACTTCAACCCACAGGTCAAATATGACTTGGGCAAGGCGCTGAATTTCGGTGCGAAGCAGCTGTATGTCGGTGTTGAATACGACTACTGGAAAAACAAATACGGGATCGAAGATTCCGGTGCCTTTACGACCAATCAGAACGTGACGAGCCTCTTGGTGAAGTTCCACTTCTGATCCGGCTGTAAGTGGCGTCTGCGAGGACGCCATCGCGGGCAAGCCACGCTCCCACAGGGTTTCAGGTCGTTCTCAAATTGTTTAAACGACACAAAACCCTGTGGGAGCGTGGCTTGCCCGCGATGGCCGCACCACAAGTCTCAAGCCGGGACCACAGACTCCACCAATCCCAGAAACCGGCAAAGCTCCCCACGCTTGGCCAACGCATCGCGTCGCCCCAGCTCAATCAATTCGCTGCAATACCCCGCCTCGAACAGCAAATAGCTCAACACCCCCGCCCCGCTCGTCTTCGTAGCCCCAGGCCCACGCAGAAACAGGCGCAACGCTGCCGGTAATTCCTGCCGATGCCGCGCCGCAATCTCGTCGATCGGCTGACTCGGCGAAATCACCAGCACGTCTACCGGCGCCACGCCCAGCGCACGGGTCGGCGTACCATCGGGCATCAAGTGTCTGAACTGATTCAGACGCTGCAACAGCTCGATGTCGCTTTCCAGGCTATCAATGAACGTACTGTTGAGCATGTGCCCGCCGATCTGCGCCAGCGTCGGCTGTTGCCCGGTGTAGGTGCGTTGCAGCGGTTGCTGCGGGTCGACGCCACGCGGGTTGCCGCTGACACCCACCACCAGCACGCGGCTGGCGCCCAGGTGCAGCGCCGGGCTGATCGGGGCGGATTGGCGCACGGCGCCGTCGCCGAAGTACTCGTCGCCGATTTTCACCGGGGCGAACAACAGCGGAATGGCGGAGCTGGCCAGCAAATGCTCGACACTCAATGCAGTCGGAACGCCGATGCGCCGATGACGCAACCACGAATCGATGGTGCCGCCGCCCTGATAGAAGGTGACGGCCTGACCGGACTCATAGCCAAACGCAGTCACCGCCACCGCCTGCAATTGCTTTTGCGCAATCGCTTCGGCGATGCCGGCCATGTTCAGTTTGTCATTGAGCAAACCGCGCAGTGGCGAACTGTTCAGCAATGCCACCGGCACCTGAGCGCCGATGCCCAACAGGCTGTGACTGACAAAGCGACTGGCCTGGCTGATCACGCCGGGCCAATCGCTGCGCAGCACCAGATGGCTGCGAAAGCCCTGCCAGAACGCCGTCAGTTTTTCGATCGCGCCGCGAAAATCCATCGCCCCGCTGGCCAGGCTGACCGCGTTGATCGCCCCGGCCGAGGTGCCGACGATCACCGGAAACGGGTTGCTTGCGCCCACCGGCAATAGCTCGGCAATCGCCGCCAACACCCCCACTTGATACGCCGCCCGAGCCCCACCGCCGGAAAGAATCAACCCTGTAACCGGTTCAGCAGGACTCATCGCAACACTCCATGGCGCTTAAAGGGATCGGTCACTCAACCGCGTTTTTTGTACAGCTTCGGCTCGCCCGGTGGACGGCTCTTGAAGCGGCGGTGAGCCCAGAGGTATTGCTCCGGGCATTCGCGCAAGGCGCCTTCGACCCACTGATTGATGCGGATGCAATCGGCCTCTTCGGTTTCGCCGGGGAACCCTTCGAGTGGCGCATGAATCACCAGTCGATAGCCGCTACCGTCCGCCAGGCGCTCCTGTGTGAACGGCACCACCAACGCCTTGCCCAACCGGGCAAACTTGCTGGTGGCGGTGACCGTCGCGGCCTGAATGCCGAACAGCGGCACGAAAATACTTTGTTTGGCGCCGTAATCCTGGTCCGGCGCGTACCAGATCGCCCTGCCCGCGCGCAGCAATTTGAGCATGCCGCGCACATCGTCGCGCTCTACCGCCAGCGAATCGAGGTTGTGCCGCTCGCGACCACGGCGCTGGATGTAGTCGAACAACGGATTTTTGTGTTCGCGGTACATGCCGTCGATGGTGTGCTGCTGCCCCAACAGCGCCGCGCCGATTTCCAGCGTGGTGAAATGCACCGCCATCAGGATCACGCCCTTGCCCTCGAGCTGAGCCTTTTTCAGGTGCTCCAGCCCTTCGACATGGGCCAGTTTGGCCAGGCGCTGACGCGACCACCACCAACTCATCGCCATTTCGAAGAAGGCGATACCGGTGGAGGCAAAGTTTTCCTTGAGCAGCCGCTTGCGCTCGGCGGGCGATTTTTCAGGGAAACACAGTTCGAGATTGCGTTTGGCAATGCGCCGTCGGTCGCCGGCCAGGCGATACATCACGGCCCCCAAGAGGCGACCGATAAACAGCAACGCCGGATACGGCAACTGCACAACCAGCCACAACAGCCCCAAGCCACACCACAGCGGCCAGAAACGCGGAGAAAGAAATGCTGTTCGAAAACGCGGGCGATCCATTAAAGGTTCCGGAAAGACAATGGCCGGGCATTCTACATCGTTCGACCCGGCTTGCGGCTTGCGGGCGTTCTCGTTATAAGTCTCGGCACTTTTAGTGACAAGCCGTTGTATGCCGACCATGAGCCAAACCGAACTGCAAGACCAGGATCCCGTGTTCCAGTTGAAGGGCAGCATGCTTGCCATTACGGTGCTGGAACTGGCCCGCAACGACCTCGAGAACCTTGATCGGCAACTGGCCGCCAAGGTCGCACAGGCACCCAACTTTTTCAGCAACGCCCCGCTGGTGCTGGCCCTGGACAAGCTCCCGGCCAGCGAAGGCGCGGTGGACTTGCCGGCCCTGATGCGTGTCTGCCGTCAACACGGCCTGCGTACCCTGGCCATCCGCGCCAGCCGCATCGAAGACATCGCTGCCGCCATTGCGGTCGATCTGCCGGTGCTGCCGCCGTCCGGTGCCCGTGAGCGCCCGCTTGATCCGCTCGAAGGCCAGGTGAAGAAAAAACCGGAAAAACCACCGGAACCGACTATCAAACCGACGAAAATCATCACTTCGCCCGTACGCGGCGGTCAGCAGATTTATGCACAAGGCTGCGATCTGGTGGTGATTTCCTCGGTCAGCCCGGGTGCGGAACTTCTCGCCGATGGGAACATCCATGTATACGGCCCTATGCGCGGCCGGGTATTGGCCGGCGTCAAAGGTGACACGAAAGCCAGGATTTTTTGTCAGCAAATGAGCGCTGAACTGGTGTCCATCGCAGGCCACTACAAGGTTTCCGAGGATCTGCGTCGAGATCCCTTGTGGGGTGCGGGCGTACAGGTCAGCCTGTCCGGCGACGTGTTGAACATCATTCGGCTTTAACGGATACTGCCGCATTTTCCAAGCATCTCTAAAACGTAGCGAAAACGGCTCAAACGAAGTAGGAAAACGGCCAAAGGCAGTGTTTACCGGAGGTAAACCCCGCCCAGGACCGTATTCCAGCCAAGGCTGTCCGACTGCAGTAGTTTTTCAAGAGATGTTTTTCAGGGGCTAAAAGTCCTTTTTCCTTAGGGGTGAAACACCTTGGCCAAGATTCTCGTGGTTACATCCGGCAAGGGTGGTGTGGGTAAGACCACCACCAGCGCCGCTATCGGTACCGGCCTCGCTCTGCGTGGTCACAAAACAGTTATCGTCGACTTCGACGTCGGCCTGCGTAACCTCGACCTGATCATGGGTTGCGAACGTCGCGTCGTGTATGACTTCGTCAACGTGGTCAATGGCGAAGCCAACCTGCAACAGGCGCTGATCAAAGACAAACGCCTGGAAAACCTTTACGTACTGGCCGCCAGCCAGACTCGGGACAAAGACGCGCTGACCACTGAAGGCGTGGAAAAAGTCCTGATGGCGTTGAAAGAAGACTTCGAATTCGTGGTCTGCGACTCTCCGGCGGGCATCGAGAAAGGCGCCCACCTGGCCATGTATTTCGCTGATGAAGCGATTGTCGTGACCAACCCGGAAGTGTCCTCGGTACGTGACTCGGACCGCATGCTCGGCCTGCTGGCCAGCAAGTCCCGTCGTGCCGAACGTGGTGAAGAGCAGATCAAGGAACACCTGCTGATTACCCGCTACCACCCGGAACGTGTCGAAAAAGGCGAAATGCTCAGCGTCGAAGACGTCAAGGAAATCCTTTCGATCAAATTGCTCGGCGTGATTCCGGAATCCCAGGCGGTGCTCAAGGCTTCCAACCAGGGCGTGCCAGTGATTCTTGACGACCAGAGCGATGCAGGTCAGGCCTACAGCGACACGGTTGATCGCCTCTTGGGCAAAGAAAAGGAACATCGTTTTCTCGATGTAACGAAGAAGGGATTCTTCGAGCGCCTGTTTGGAGGTAGGTAATGAACATTTTTGACTTCTTTCGTGCCAACAAGAAGCCAAGTACCGCATCGGTAGCGAAAGAGCGTCTACAGATTATCGTGGCGCATGAACGCGGCCAGCGCAGTACCCCGGACTACCTGCCAGCCTTGCAGAAGGAATTGGTCGAAGTGATCCGCAAGTACGTCAACATCGGGTCCGATGACGTGCACGTCGCTCTGGAAAACCAGGGCAGTTGCTCGATTCTGGAACTCAACATCACCCTGCCGGATCGTTAATCGATCCAGCGGTAGCCACGGCGGCTCAGGCTTGCGCCCCTGTAGGAGCCGAGCTTGCTCGCGATGACGGTTTTACATTCAACGACGATGTTGAATGAACCACCGCTATCGCGAGCAAGCTCGGCTCCTACAGGGTGCGAGGTTCTGAGCCGCCGTTGGCGTTTGTTACGAGGCTGTTTTAATGCCGTTGTCCAACGTTCACATCATCCATCAGGACGCCGCCGTACTGGTGGTGAACAAACCGACCCTGTTGCTCTCCGTGCCCGGCCGGGCCGATGACAACAAGGACTGCCTGATTACCCGCCTGCAGGAAAACGGCTACCCGGAAGCGCGAATCGTCCATCGTCTGGACTGGGAAACCTCCGGCATCATTCTGCTGGCCCGTGACCCGGACACCCATCGCGAGTTGTCTCGGCAATTTCACGATCGCGAAACCGAAAAGGCCTACACCGCCCTGTGCTGGGGTCAACCGGAACTGGACAGCGGCAGCATCGACTTGCCACTGCGCTACGATCCGCCGACCAAGCCTCGTCATGTGGTCGACCACGAATTCGGTAAAAACGCCCTGACATTCTGGCGTGTGCTGGAGCGCTGCGGCGACTGGTGCCGCGTCGAACTGACGCCGATCACCGGCCGCTCGCACCAACTGCGCGTGCACATGCTTTCCATTGGCCACCCGCTGTTGGGTGACGGGCTCTACGCCCATGAGCAAGCCCTGGCCGCCTGGCCGCGCCTGTGCCTGCACGCCAGCATGCTGAGCTTTACTCATCCGCAAACCGGCGAACGTTTGCGCTTCGAGTGCCCGGCACCGTTCTGACAGCCGATGATTAATCTGTAGGAGCTGAGCTTGCTCGCGATAGCGGTCTGTCAGCCGACATCCACGTGGAATGTGGCATCGTCTTCGCGAGCAAGTTCGGCTCCTACAAGTGATTTTCCACACCCGCAGCCCACCGCCAATTCTCTGACCAATACGTTAAACTGGCGCCACTGCTGTCTGGAGCTTCTTATGCGCGAAGAGTTGAACCAAGGCCTGATCGACTTCCTCAAGGCCTCCCCTACCCCGTTCCATGCCACCGCCAGCCTTGTTCAGCGGCTGGAAGCGGCGGGCTATCAACGCCTCGACGAACGCGAGCCATGGACCACCGAAGCCAACGGTCGCTACTACGTCACCCGTAACGACTCCTCGATTGTCGCGTTCAAGATGGGCCGTCATTCGCCACTGCATGGCGGTATTCGCCTGGTGGGCGCGCACACCGACAGCCCATGCCTGCGGGTCAAGCCCCAGCCGGAGCTGCAACGCCAGGGTTTCTGGCAATTGGGCGTCGAAGTCTATGGCGGTGCGTTGCTGGCGCCGTGGTTCGACCGTGACCTGTCCCTTGCCGGCCGCGTGACCTTCCGCCGTGATGGCAAGGTCGAAAGCCAGTTGATCGATTTCAAGGCGCCCATCGCCACCATCCCCAATCTGGCCATTCACCTCAACCGTGAAGCCAACATGGGCTGGGCGATCAACGCGCAAACCGAACTGCCGCCGATCCTTGCGCAATTCGCCGGTGACGAGCGCGTGGACTTCCGCGCCGTACTGACCAATCAGTTGGCGCTCGAGCATGGTTTGAACGCCGATGTCGTTCTTGACTACGAGTTGAGTTTCTACGACACCCAAAGCGCTGCGGTCATCGGTCTGCATGGTGACTTCATCGCCGGGGCGCGCCTGGATAACCTGCTGTCGTGCTACGCCGGCCTGCAAGCTTTGCTGACCGCCGAAACGGACGAAACCTGTGTGCTGGTCTGCAACGATCACGAAGAAGTCGGTTCCTGCTCGGCCTGCGGCGCCGATGGCCCGATGCTCGAGCAGACGTTGCGTCGCCTGTTGCCTGAAGGTGACGAGTTCGTACGCACCATCCAGAAATCCCTGCTGGTGTCGGCGGACAATGCCCACGGCGTGCACCCGAACTACGCCGATAAGCACGACGCCAACCACGGCCCGAAACTCAACGCCGGCCCGGTGATCAAGGTCAACAGCAACCAGCGCTACGCTACCAACAGCGAAACCGCCGGCTTCTTCCGCCACCTGTGCATGGCCGAAGAAGTACCGGTGCAAAGCTTTGTGGTGCGCAGCGACATGGGCTGTGGCTCGACCATCGGCCCGATCACCGCAAGCCACCTGGGCGTGCGCACTGTCGACATCGGCCTGCCGACGTTCGCCATGCACTCGATCCGCGAACTGTGCGGCAGCCACGACCTGGCGCACCTGGTCAAAGTCCTGAGCGCGTTCTATGCCTGCCAGGAATTGCCGTAGCCGCTGAAAGGCTTCGCGAGCAGGCTCGCTCCCACAGGTTGATACGAATCATGTGGGAGCGAGCGCTCTGCTCAGACCGGCTCATTTCTGATACACATCACCCTCGGTCACCCAAAAGCCACCTAGACTTAAATTATCCCTCCTGACAAGGCTGTCTCCATGATCTCGTTGTCTTCGTTTCACGCCATGCTGATTCCGATCCTCGCCGGGATGATCCTGCTGGCCCTCGGCTTCAACTTTCGTGACAAAAACGCCGGCGTGTTTGCCATGTGGATCGGCATGATGACGATCCTCGCCACCGTGGTGATTAAAATCCTCGCCAAACTCAACGAATAAATCCTCCCCTGACTCGCATTGATTTAGACGGGCTCGTACACTCGGCCAATCCGTTCATCCCGAGGTTGACCGCCTAGTGCTCGCTCGTCTTTTCGCCCTGCCGTGTTTCTTCCTTGCCTGCCTCTTGGTGCTGCTGCCGATGGCACCTGCCCAGGCGGTCGGTTTGCCGAGCTTGCTCGGCGGTTCGACGAAAGCCCAGCCAGAGGCGCAAGTCCCGTTGGGGCAATCGCTCGACGAAGTCATCAAGTCGCTGGAAAACGATCAGCAGCGCACCAAGCTGCTCGCGGACCTGAAGAAGCTGCGCGACGCCACCAAAAAAGCCCAACCCGCCGCCGAAGAAGGCGTACTGGGCTTGATCGGCGGCACGTTGGCCACGTTTGAAAAACAATTCTCCGGGGCCGACAGCCCACTCAATCGCTGGTCTGAAGAGTTTGGCCTGGCTCGCGATGAGCTGTCTGCGTTGCTGCTTCCCGCCAGCGAATGGCTGCCGATCATCTTCGCCTTCGCCATGATCCTGATGGTCTGGAGCCTGTTGGCAGCAGCCCTGATCTGGGTCAGTCATCGGGTGCGGATGCGCTTCGGCCTGACCGAAGAATTGCCGCAACACCCCAAGGCGCTGGACATGTTGCGCTTCGCCCTGCGCAAGCTCGGGCCATGGATGATCGCGTTGGTGATCACCGTCTACATGAGTTACGCCCTGCCCTCATCGCTGGGCAAAAGCCTGGCCATGGTGCTGGCTTATGCGCTGGTGGTCGGCACCTGTTTCTCGGCAATCTGCGTGATCGCGTTCTCCCTGCTCGACGGCCCGCACCGCCACCGCGCCTTGTACATCCTGCGTCACCAGGCGTTCCGGCCGTTATGGCTGATCGGCAGTTTCGCCGCGTTCGGTGAAGCGCTGAACGATCCCAGACTGGTCGCCGGCCTTGGCAGTCATCTGGCCCACACGGCCGCGACGGCCGCCAACGTCCTGGCGGCGTTGTCCACCGGGCTGTTCATCATGCGGTTCCGCCGGCCGATCGCGCATTTGATCCGCAATCAGCCGCTGTCCCGACGCCTGACCCGGCGCGCCCTGAGCGATACCATCGAGATCCTCGGCACCTACTGGTATGTCCCGGCACTGGTGCTGGTGGGCGTCTCGCTGTTCGCCACGTTCGTCTCGGCCGGCGACACCAGCACCGCCTTGCGTCAGTCGCTGATCTGTACCGTGCTGCTGGTGTTGTGCATGGTCATCAACGGGCTGGTGCGGCGCCATGCCCTCAAACCGCAACGCGGTGTGAAGCGCCACGCGCTGTATTCGGAACGGCTGAAAAACTTCTTCTATACCCTCGCCCACTTGCTGGTGTGGCTGGCGTTCATCGAACTCGGCCTGCGGGTCTGGGGCATGTCGTTGATCTCGTTCACCGAAGGTGAAGGCCATGAGGTCAGCGTCAAACTGTTCAGCCTTGCCGGCACGCTGATTTTCGCCTGGCTGATCTGGATCCTCAGCGACACCGCCGTGCACCACGCGCTCACCCGTTCACGCAAAGGCCTGGCCAATGCCCGCGCGCAGACGATGATGCCGCTGATCCGCAACGTGTTGTTCGTGGCGATTTTCATTGTCGCGCTGATCGTCGCGCTGGCGAACATGGGCATGAACGTCACGCCATTGCTGGCCGGTGCCGGTGTCATCGGCCTGGCCATCGGTTTCGGCGCGCAGTCTCTGGTGGCAGACCTGATCACCGGACTGTTCATCATCATCGAAGACTCCTTGGCCATCGACGACTACGTGGACGTCGGCGGTCACCTGGGCACCGTCGAAGGGTTGACCATCCGCACCGTGCGCCTGCGGGACATCGACGGCATCGTCCACACCATTCCGTTCAGCGAAATCAAAAGCATCAAGAACTACTCCCGAGAATTCGGCTACGCCATTTTCCGCGTGGCCGTGCCCGCCAGTATGAACATCGATGAGGCCATCAAGTTGATGCGCGAAGTCGGCCAAAAAATGCGCACCGACCCGCTGCAACGGCGCAACATCTGGTCGCCGCTGGAGTTCCAGGGGGTTGAAAGCTTCGAGTCCGGCAACGCGATTCTTCGCGCCCGGTTCAAAACCGCGCCGATCAAACAGTGGGAAGTTTCACGGGCATTCAACCTGTCGCTCAAGCGTCATCTGGACGACGCAGGGATGGACCTGGCGATGCCGCGCATGAGCGTGCAGGTGGTGACCGCTGGCGGCGGACCGCAGACCGAAAACGATCAGACCACATCCACCCCGACGTGAATCGCATCATGGCGCCAAAACTCCAGGTCACAATCGATCAGCCGCTCATGCTGATCGTAGTTGACCCGGGCGATGCGCAGTCCCGGGCTGCCCACTGACACCCGTAGCGCGGCGGCCGCATCCGCCGAGAGCGACGTTGGCACAATTTCGAAACGCACCCGCCCGTAGTGCAAATCGTAATGCCGTGCGTACAACTCGGTGATCGACTGATTCAAATCAAATTCAAGAATCCCCGGAAAATACTGCGGGTTCAGATAGTGCTCCACGTACAACACCAGCCGCTCATCAATGCGTCGCGCGCGGCAAATCTGGATCACGCTCGACAGCGCCGGCAATTGCAACCAGGCGCACACCGCCGCTGACGCCGGCTGCAACCGCGCCGAAATCACCTCGGTGGACGGCACCCGCCCCTGCGCACTGACCATCGCGTGAAAGTGACTGCGCTGCATCAGGTTATAGGCCAGGCGCGGTGGTGAAACGAACCAGCCGCGACGCTCCTCGCGATAAATCTGCCCCTGCGCCTCCAACTGCAACAGCGCCTCACGCACGGTAATCCGCGTGGTCCCGAACAACTCACTGAGCTTGCGCTCGGCCGGTAGCTTGTTGCCGGGCGCCAACAGACCGTGGTCGAGCTGTTCCTGCAGGACCTGACCTATGGCTGTCACCGCTTTTGTTGCCTCATCACGCATCAACGTTACCTATCTGGACTAGACCAGCACAGTTTCGGGGCAGAACCGCACTGTAACCCCGGCTCATTTTCATCCTGCAAGCGTAGGCAGTGCAGATGACTGATCGATGACAAAGCTACCCAACGGTCATGCCCACGGTCGCTTCAAGCCCAGCAATACATCGGCCAAGTCCCTTGCTCACCGGGCCTTTGCCCATGGTCTACGCTTATCTGGCACCTGCCAATACCGGGCAAATAATTGTGCTGCCGGGCGACGACCGACATGAAAGTGTCATCGAGCCCACCTAAATTGGCTCAGGTATTGCTGACCTAGACCAACACAACCGCAATCGCAGCGTTGAAAACGCCCAAAGGAGCTTCGGATGAAAAAGCTTTTCCTGGCATCACTGTTAGGCTCGACCATTGCCATGTGCACCGCCGCCATGGCGGCTGATGATTTGAAAACCCTCGAAGCCGCTGCGAAAGCGGAAGGCGCCGTCAACAGCGTCGGCATGCCCGATGACTGGGCCAACTGGAAAGGCACCTGGGAAGACCTGGCCAAAACCTACGGCCTCAAGCACATCGACACCGACATGAGCTCGGCACAGGAAATCGCCAAGTTCGCCGCTGAAAAAGACAACGCCAGCGCTGACATCGGTGACGTGGGCGCAGCGTTCGGCCCGATCGCGGTCAAGCAAGGCGTGGTTCAACCGTACAAGCCGACGACCTGGGATCAGGTTCCCGCCTGGGCCAAGGACAAGGACGGCAACTGGGCTCTGGCCTACACCGGCTCCATCGCGTTTATCGTCAACAAGAAGCTGCTGCACGGTTCCGAAGCACCGACCAAGTGGGCTGACCTCAAGGGCGGTAAATACAAGGTTTCCATCGGCGACGTGAGTACCGCGGCCCAAGCGGCCAACGGTGTATTGGCAGCGGCATTGGCCAATGGCGGTAACGAGGCAAACCTTGAACCGGCCCTGAAACTGTTCGCCGAAATCGCCAAGCAGGGTCGCCTGTCCATGGCCAACCCGACGATTGCCACCATGGAGAAGGGTGAAATCGAAGTCGGCGTGGTCTGGGACTTCAACGGCCTGAGCTACAGGGCCAAGATGGCCAACCCGGATGACTACGTAGTGCTGATTCCATCCGATGGTTCGGTGATCTCCGGCTACACCACCATCATCAACAAATACGCAAAAAACCCGAACGCCGCCAAGCTGGCCCGCGAATACATCTTCAGCGACGCCGGCCAGATCAATCTGGCAAAAGGCAACGCGCGTCCGATCCGTGCCGAGCACATCACATTGCCGGCCGACGTGAAGTCCAAGCTGCTGCCTAACGAGCAGTACAAAAACGTGACGCCGATCAAAGACGCAGACGCATGGGAAAAGACCTCCAAAGCCCTGCCTCAGAAGTGGAACGAAGAAGTCATCGTAGAAATGAAGTAATGCTTCATCCGTAAGAGCAAAGCTTGCTCGCGATAGGGGAAACCCCGGTCTATCCAAAGAACGGGGTAACTCCATCGCGGGCAAGCCTTGCTCCTACAGGATTTGAGAATATTCAATGTTCGTGGAGTTTTTGCCCCTATGAAGCACAACGTCATCCTTGTCGTGCTCGACGGCCTCAATTACGAGGTCGCGCGCCACACCATGGGGCACCTGCAGGCCTACGTCGGCGCAGGACGCGCAGCGCTCTACAAACTGGAGTGCGAACTGCCGGCCCTGTCTCGCCCCTTGTACGAATGCATTCTCACCGGCGTCCCGCCGATCGAGAGCGGCATCGTTCACAACAATGTCTCGCGCCTGTCCAACCAGCGCAGCATCTATCACTACGCCACCAACGCCGGCCTGAAAACCGCTGCGGCGGCTTATCACTGGGTCAGTGAGCTGTACAATCGTTCGCCGTTTATTGCCGCACGGGACCGTCACACCGACGACGAGAACCTGCCAATCCAGCACGGTCACTTTTACTGGAACGACCACTACCCGGATTCGCACCTGTTCGCCGACGCCGAAAGCCTGCGCGTGCGTCATGCGCCGAACTTTCTATTGATCCACCCCATGAACATCGACGACGCCGGGCACAAGCACGGCCTCGATACCCCGCAATACCGCAACAGCGCCCGTTCGGCCGACATCATCCTGGCCGACTACCTGCGCACCTGGCTCGATGCCGGTTATCAAGTACTGGTGACGGCCGACCACGGCATGAACAACGACCGATCCCACAACGGCCTGTTGCCGGAAGAACGCGAAGTGCCACTGTTTGTCCTCGGCGATGCGTTCAGCTTGAACACCAGCGCTATGCCGAAACAGACTGAAATCTGCGGCACCGTCTGCGAACTGCTGGGCGTGGCCCACGACAAACCTGTGTGCCGGGAGCTGCTCAAGTGAATGCCAATACCCGTGGCAAGTGGCTGGCGGCGTTGTGTCTTGTGCCCTTTGTACTGTTCTTTATCGTGTTCGAAATCGCCCCGCTGATCTGGGTGATGATCAACAGCCTGGAATCGGAAGAGTTTGGCTGGGGCCTGGCCAACTTCACCAAGATCTTCAATTCAAAGTTCTATTTGCAGGCGATCCAGTACAGCCTTGAGATCAGTTTCTGGTCCAGCGTATTCGGGATCATCATCGCGGTGCTTGGCGCCTACTCCCTGCGTCGGGTCGACTCGAAACTGCGCAACTTCGTCAACGCCTTCGCCAACATGACCAGTAACTTCGCCGGCGTGCCACTGGCCTTCGCGTTCATCATTCTGCTGGGCTTCAACGGCAGCTTCACCATCATGCTCAAGCAGGCCGGGATCATTCAGGACTTCAACCTGTACTCGAAAACCGGGCTGATCATTCTCTACACCTACTTCCAGATTCCACTCGGCGTGTTGCTGCTCTACCCGGCGTTCGATGCCTTGCGCGAAGACTGGCGCGAGTCCGCCGAACTGCTCGGCGCCAGCGGCTGGCAGTTCTGGCGGCACATCGGTTTGCCGGTGCTGACGCCAGCGCTGCTCGGCACATTCGTGATCCTGCTGGCCAACGCCCTCGGCGCCTACGCGACGGTGTATGCACTGACCACCGGCAATTTCAACGTGATGACCATCCGCATCGCGGCAATGGTGTCCGGTGACATTTCCCTCGATCCGAATCTGGCCAGTGCCCTGGCGGTGGTGTTGGTGGCGTTGATGACCCTGGTGACCATCGTGCATCAGCTGCTGTTGAAGAGGAGTTACCATGTCTCGCGCTGAACTGGGCCCCGTGGGCGTTTACCACCGCGTCGTGGTGTACCTGCTGTTTGCCATTCTGTTGTTGCCGCTGCTCGGCACGTTCATCTATTCGATCTCCAGCAGTTGGTCGGCCACTATCCTGCCCAGCGGCTTCAGCATCAAATGGTACGTGCAGCTGTGGAGCGATCCGCGCTTTCTGAACGCTTTCGGTCAATCGCTACTGGTCTGCGTCGGTGCGCTGATCCTGTCGGTGGTGCTGATTCTGCCGCTGCTGTTTGTGGTGCATTACCATTTCCCGAAACTCGACGCATTGATGAACATTCTGATCCTGCTGCCCTTCGCGGTGCCGCCGGTGGTGTCTTCGGTGGGGCTGTTGCAACTCTACGGGTCGGGGCCTTTCGCGATGGTCGGCACGCCGTGGATTCTGATTGGCTGCTATTTCACGATTGCCCTGCCGTTCATGTACCGGGCCATCACCAACAACTTGCAAGCGATCAACCTGAGCGACTTGATGGACGCCGCCCAACTGCTCGGCGCCAGCACCTGGCAAGCGGCCTTCCTGGTGGTGCTGCCGAACCTGCGCAAAGGCTTGATGGTGGCGTTGCTGCTGTCGTTCTCGTTCCTGTTCGGCGAGTTCGTGTTCGCCAACATCCTCGTCGGCACCCGCTACGAAACCCTGCAGGTCTACCTCAACAACATGCGCAACAGCAGCGGCCACTTCACCAGCGCACTGGTGATTTCCTACTTCCTCTTTGTGCTGGTTCTGACCTGGGCGGCCAATATCTTGAACAAGGACAAAAGCGAATGAGCTATGTGAGCGTCCAACATCTTCAAAAGAGCTACTCATCATCAAGGCAGGCCGGCACCACAGTATTCAGCGACATCAACTGCGAAATCCAGAAAGGTGAATTCGTTACCCTGCTCGGCCCGTCCGGTTGCGGCAAGTCCACGCTGCTGCGCTGCATCGCCGGCCTGACCTCGGTCGATGGTGGCAAGATCCTGCTCGATGGCCAGGACCTCGTTCCCCTGAGCCCGCAGAAACGCGGAATCGGCATGGTGTTCCAGAGCTATGCGCTGTTTCCGACCATGACGGTGGAACAAAACGTCGCCTTCGGCCTGCGGATGCAGAAGGTCAACGCCGACGACAGCCAGAAGCGCGTCGCCGAAGTGCTCAGTTTGGTGGAGTTGAACGACTTCGCCGCTCGATATCCGCATCAACTGTCCGGCGGCCAATGCCAGCGCGTCGCCCTCGCCCGTTCACTGGTGACCCGGCCACGCTTGTTGTTGCTGGACGAACCGCTGTCAGCCCTCGATGCACGGATTCGCAAGCACCTGCGCGAACAGATCCGTCAGATCCAGCGTGAACTGGGCCTGACCACGATCTTTGTCACACACGATCAGGAAGAAGCGCTGACCATGTCAGACCGGATTTTCCTGATGAATCAGGGAAAGATCGTACAAAGCGGCGACGCCGAAACCCTGTACACCGCCCCGGTGGATGTCTTTGCCGCCGGTTTCATCGGCAACTACAACCTGCTGGATGCCGACAGCGCCTCGAAGCTGCTGCAACGGCCAATCAGCCACCGCATCGCCATTCGCCCGGAAGCCATCGAGCTGAGCCTGAACGGCCAACTGGATGCCCAGGTGCGCAGCCACAGTTTGCTGGGCAACGTGATTCGGTACCGGGTCGAAGCCCGTGGTGTGGAATTGGTGGTAGATGTGCTCAACCGCTCGGCGGCCGACCTGCATCCCGATGGTCAGCGCCTGGCGCTTTCCATCGATCCGACGGCCCTGTGTGAGGTAGCCTGATGACCTTGCTGATGTTGAAGAGAGAACTGCACTAATGGCCCTGGCAATTTTTGATCTGGATGAAACCTTGATCCACGGCGACTGCGCCACCCTCTGGAGCGAGCAAATGGGTCGACTGGGCTGGGTCGATCCCGAGTCGTTCATGCGTCAGAACAACGAACTGATGGACGCCTACAGCCACGGCAAGTTGCGAATGGAGGACTACATGACCTTCAGCCTGGAACCGATGATCGGCCGCACGCCGGAAGAGGTTGAGCACTTGGTCGGGCCTTGGGTGGAGGACTTCATCGAGCCGATTATCTTCAGCGACGCTACCAAGGCCATCGCCGCCCACCGCAAGGCCGGCGACCGGATTCTGGTGATCTCGGCGTCCGGCACGCACCTGGTGAAGCCGATTGCCAATCGCCTGGGCATCGACGAGATTCTCGGCATCGAACTGGAAGTGGCGCATGGCGTGTACAGCGGCCACACCGTGGGCACGTTGACCTACCGCGAAGGCAAGATCATCCGATTGCTGGAATGGCTGGATGCGGAAGAGGAAAACCTCGAAGGCGCGAGTTTCTACTCGGACTCACGCAATGATTTACCGCTGTTGCTGAAAGTGGATTTTCCCCACGTGGTGAATCCGGATCCGGTGCTGCTTGAGCATGCCGAAAAGGCCGGCTGGCCGATCCACCTCTGGAAGTAACAGGTAGCCCCTGTAGGAGCATGGCTTGCCAGCGATTCAGGCGACGCGGTGTGTCTGTCAAAACACGCCAACGTTCATCGCGGGCAAGCCATGCTCCTACAGGAGAGAGTCAAACCAAGCTTTCGTCGATCACCAGCACCAGCTTCCCCGCCACCGTGTTGGTCGCCAATTCGGCAAACGCCGCTTCGGCATCCTTGATCGGGAACGTCCTGGCCAACTGCGGGCTCAGTCGCCCCTCGGCAAACAGTGGCCAGACGTGCTGGCTCAAATCGCTGAACAAGTCCGCCTTGAACTGATCGTCGCGACTGCGCAAGGTCGACCCCAGCAGTTGCACACGCTTGGCCAGCACTTGCGCCAGGTCCAGCTGCGCCTCACGGCCGCCCATCAGGCCGATCAGCACCCAACGTCCATCTCGGGCCAGCAGCTTGAGGTTCAGCGCCGCGTAATGACCGCCAACCGGGTCGAGGATCACATCGAATGGCCCCAGGTCATTCAAACTGTCCAGGCCACCCTTGCGCACCACCCCGCCCTGCGCCCCCAGCGCCTCACAGTAAGCCAGACGCTCGGCAGAGCCGACGCTGACCCAGCACGGGTTGCCAAACGCCTTGCACAGCTGAATGGCGGCTGAACCAATTCCACTTGCTCCGGCGTGCAGAAGAACTTTCTCACCCGGTTTAAGCGCCGCGAGTTGATACAAATTCAGCCAGACGGTTGCATACACTTCGGGCAGTGCTGCCGCCTCGACCAGTGACAAACCGTCTGGCACTGGCAACACATGCCGTCCGTCGACAACTACCTCTTCGGCCATCCCGCCCCCGGCCAGCAAGGCGCAAACCCGATCTCCGACCTGCCAGGAAGACCCCGGGCCGACCTCGCTGATCACCCCTGAACACTCAAGACCCAGTACTTGACTGGCCCCGGGCGGCGGCGGATACAGACCCGCTTTCTGTAACAAATCGGCGCGATTGAGACCCGCAGCCGCCACGCGAATGCGAACTTGTCCTACATCGCATGTAGGACTGGGCTCTTCAAGCCACTCCACTTGACCGTCAACGCCTTGCAATGCTTTCACAGTGCCTCCATAGTGAGTCTGGACTGAGCCCGTAGCTGTAGCCTCGGGCTTTCTTGCATTATGCGACCGGCCCTTGTGGATCCGGCGACTTCAAAGACGGCCTAATATGCGTGATCAATTGTCCCCGCGTCGAATCAGCATGAAGCATTTTTTTCCTGGCACCGCCCTAGCCCTATTCATCGGTATCGGCCTGTTGCCGCTATCGACCAATACGTTTGCAGCCAATAGCTGGGACAAGCTTCAGCCTGATCGTGACGAAGTAATCGCCAGTCTGAACGTCGTCGAATTGCTCAAGCGCCATCACTACAGCAAGCCGCCGCTCGATGACGCGCGCTCCGTGATCATCTACGACAGCTACCTCAAGCTGCTGGACCCGTCGCGCAGCTACTTCATGGCCAGCGACATCGCGGAATTCGACAAATGGAAAACCCAGTTTGACGACTTCCTCAAAAGCGGCGACCTGAACGCCGGGTTCACCATCTACAAGCGCTACCTGGACCGCGTCAAGGCGCGTCTGGACTTCGCCCTTGCCGAGTTGAACAAAGGCGTCGACAAGATCGATTTCACCACCAAGGAAACCTTGCTGATCGACCGCAAGGACGCGCCTTGGCTCAAGTCCACCGCCGAACTCGACGACCTGTGGCGCAAACGCGTCAAGGACGAAGTGCTGCGCCAGAAGATCGCAGGCAAGGACTCCAAGCAAATCCAGGAAACCCTGACCAAGCGCTACAAGAACCAGTTGGCGCGCCTGGACCAGACCCGCGCGGAAGACATCTTCCAGGCGTACATCAACACCTTCGCCATGTCCTACGACCCGCACACCAACTATCTGTCGCCGGATAACGCGGAGAACTTCGACATCAACATGAGCCTGTCCCTGGAGGGCATCGGCGCTGTGTTGCAGAGCGATAACGACCAGGTGAAAGTCGTGCGTCTGGTGCCGGCAGGCCCGGCCGACAAAACCAAACTGGTTGCTCCGGCCGACAAGATCATTGGTGTTGCCCAAGGCAACAAAGAGATGGTCGACGTGGTCGGCTGGCGTCTCGACGAAGTGGTCAAGCTGATCCGCGGCCCGAAAGGCACCGTGGTGCGCCTGGAAGTCATTCCGGCCAGCAATGCGCCTAACGACCAGACTTCCAAGATCGTGCCGATCACCCGCGAAGCGGTGAAGCTTGAAGACCAGGCCGTGAAGAAGTCCGTGCTGAACCTGAAACAGGACGGCAAGGACTACAAGCTCGGCGTCATCGAGATTCCGGCCTTCTACCTCGACTTCAAAGCCTTCCGTGCCGGTGATCCGGACTACAAGAGCACCACGCGCGACGTCAAGAAACTGCTGACCGAGCTGCAGAAGGAAAAAGTCGACGGCGTGGTCATTGACCTGCGTAACAACGGCGGCGGTTCCCTGCAGGAAGCCACCGAACTGACCAGCCTGTTCATCGACAAGGGCCCTACTGTTCTGGTGCGTAATGCCGACGGCCGTGTCGACGTGCTGGAAGACGAAAACCCGGGCGCGTTCTACAAAGGCCCGATGGCGTTGCTGGTCAACCGCTTGTCCGCCTCGGCTTCGGAGATTTTTGCCGGCGCCATGCAGGACTACCACCGCGCGTTGATCATCGGCGGCCAGACCTTCGGCAAAGGCACCGTGCAGACCATTCAGCCGCTGAACCACGGCGAACTGAAACTGACCCTGGCCAAGTTCTACCGGGTTTCCGGCCAGAGCACCCAGCATCAGGGCGTACTGCCGGACATCGATTACCCGTCGATTATCGACACCAAGGAAATCGGCGAAAGCGCCCTGCCGGAAGCCATGCCGTGGGACACCATCCATGCGGCCATCAAGCCTGCGGTCGACCCGTTCAAACCGTACCTCTCGCAACTCAAGTCCGAGCATGACGTGCGTTCGGCCAAAGACGCGGAGTTCGTGTTTATCCGCGACAAACTGGCCCTGGCGCAGAAACTGATGGCAGAAAAAACCGTCAGCCTCAATGAAGCGGATCGTCGTGCACAACACACCGATATCGAAGCCAAACAACTGGCCATGGAAAACATCCGTCGCAAGGCCAAGGGCGAAGAGCCGCTCAAAGAGCTGAAGAAAGAAGACGAAGACGCCATCGCGGCCGAGCCGGACAAGACCAAGCCAGAAGACGACGCCTACTTGAGCGAGACCGGTCGGATCCTGCTGGACTACCTGAAACTCAACAGCGCGGTCGCCAAGCACTAAGTTGTTACAATCACGATGATGGCAATTTAATGCTGACGCTCCCCGGAGCGTCATCAAACAGTCATCATTCTGTCGTGAAATAAGGGACTGGGAGCACCTCTGACAAGAGGCTGCTCCCAGTCCTTTTTTATCGCCCCGAGATTGCCATGACCATGACAGAACAGCTGAGTGCCTTGAGTTCCATACTGGCTCAAAGCGGCTTGCACAGCCTGTTCCAACCGATCATTTCCCTCTCCGAGCGACGCATTGTCGGCTATGAAGCCCTTACTCGCGGCCCTTCGAACAGCCCGCTGCACTCCCCCATCGCCTTGTTCTCCGTGGCGCGCCAGGCCGGTCGCTTGAGCGAGCTGGAAATCGCTTGCCGTGAAAGTGCTTGCCGACGTTTCAACGAACAGCAACTGCCAGGCAAGCTGTTTCTCAATGTCTCTCCGGAATCCCTGCTCGAAGCCGCCCACCAGCCTGGGCGCACGCTGCAACTGCTGCAGGATTTCGGTATTCCACCGAGTCAGGTGGTCATCGAACTCACTGAACAGACCCCGACCGACGATTTCCAGTTGCTGCAAAACGCGCTGCATCACTATCGGGCGATGGGCTTTTCCATCGCACTGGATGATCTGGGGGCGGGGTATTCAAGCTTGCGATTGTGGTCCGAGCTGCGTCCGGATTACGTGAAGATTGATCGCCATTTCATCGACGGGATTCACCAGGACGCGCTCAAACGCGAATTTGTCGGCTCGATCCTGCAAATCGCCAAAGCCTCGCGGGCCCAAGTGATTGCCGAAGGTATCGAATTGCCGGAAGAGCTCGCGGTGTTGACCGAGATGGGCGTCGACCTGGTCCAGGGCTATTTGCTGTGCCGTCCTCAGGAGCACCCGCCCCGGGATGCACGTAACCTGATGCCCAAACACGACAGCACCGCCGTCGCGCTTAACGACGAAGGCAGCGACCTCAGTGCCCTGCTCAACGACCAACCGGCCGTGTCGCGCGATACGCCGACCGCCACCGTGCTGGAAGCGTTCCGCCGCCAGGCCAACCTGAACTCCCTGGCGGTGCTCGACGAGCAAGGCCACCCCTGCGGCATCGTTCACCGGCATTCGCTCTCAGACGCGCTACTCAAGCCGTTTGCCACCGACCTGTTCGCGCGCAAACCGATCAGCCGCTTGATGAACGACGACTTTCTGGCCGTCGAAATGAGCCAGTCGCTGCAACAGGTCAGCCGCCTGATCACCAGCCGCGCCCGCCAGCGCATCGAAGAAGATTTCATCATCACCCTCAACGGCAGCTACCTGGGACTGGGTCGGGTCATTGATGTACTCAAACTGATTACCGAACTAAAAATCCAGCAAGCCCGCTACGCCAACCCGCTGACCCTGTTGCCCGGCAACGTACCGATCCAGCAATGCCTGACACGGTTGCTGCAACAGGAGCGCGAGTCGATCATCTGCTACGTCGACATCGACAGCTTCAAACCCTTCAACGACATCTACGGCTACGGACGTGGCGACGAAGTCCTGTTGTGCCTGGCGCAATGCCTGAACGATCGCGTCGACCCTTCCCGCGACTTCGTCGGCCATATCGGCGGCGACGACTTCCTGCTGGTGCTCGGCCCGGAAGACTGGCGAAAACGCTTGAACCAACTGCTGGACGACTTCCACAGCCAATGCCGACGCTTCTACCGCAGCGAACACCTGGAAGCCGGCTGCTTCATCGCCCCCAATCGTCAGGGAGTGCGCCAGGAATTTGCGCTGCTGTCACTGTCGATTGGCGTAGTGCACCTGCATCCGCGGGCCTGTGGACAACTCGATGCGAGCCAACTGGCGGAGATGGCATCGCAGGCTAAACACCATGCGAAGAATGTGCAGGGGTATAGCGTGCATGTGATTGATAGTTTGGCGGTGCCAGCAGCCGAAGAAACGCTAATGGCCGGACACCGCTAACCCGATCATTCCCACGCTCCCGCGTGGGAATGCCTCCAGGGACGCTCCGCGTTCCAGTCACGCCACCGGTGTCGAGCCGGGCACCCGATTGACGCAGAGCGTCATGGGCTGCATTCCCACGCAGAGCGCGGGAACGATCATTCAAAAAGCAGTGAGTCGAGACGCCTATGGCGTTGCCCGCAACCGCCGCCCGATCACATCCAGCACATCACAGCCATCGCGCAACGGGATGGCGCACAGCAAGGCAAAATCGCTGAGGATGAAGGACTCGCACTCGACCGAACCGCGCATCGACATGTTCTCCAGCACCTGCGTGACGGCGCGAATTCGATAGCTGGCAGCGTCATACAAAACATCGAGCGGCGCGTGGGTATCGACGAACAGCGTGGGCATGTCGGTGCAGTTGCCGGTGAGGGCCATGAAGCGGTTTTTGGGGTGGGGGATTGGTTTTTCGTAGGGTGGATCGGGGTGAAGATTTTTCATTATTGAAGCCTCTGGTAGTGAACGGTCGCTACCATCGGCCTTCCTACAGGCTTGGGTGGCAGCTATGCACGGGGTAGGAATATCGAGACCAGAGAACTCGACCACACCGAAGCGTGCCCGCGCACAGCCGCCGCAACTGATCTTACGGACGCATGTTGACGGCCGCAATTCAGGTGTCGACGCCGGAGCGTCCTCTCTAGTCTTGAAGGGTTCCTACACCCCGCCACTGAATGTTCAGTGACCACCAGAGACTATCGATGGAAAACATTTCACACCAGTTCATGGAAACCGCCGCGACTTGAAGGAAACTTCCGACGGTCTTGCCCAGAAATTTCGCGTCCGTCTCAAAAACGCCGACTACCAAGTGGATTGGTCTTCAAGACTGGCTTTTTTAAGGTCTTCTTTCCACTCTTCTCTTGCGTATTTATATACATCTTCAAAGAAGCCTCGAGGATCGACTATCTCCGTCTCATCCCAAGCCATAGACGTATTTGCCTCATAATCACTTTCAAACTGTGTAGAAAAATCAAAATCCGACTGTGCTAGAGCATCCTCAAGAATCTTAAACATCAAAAATCGATGCCTATATGGCAAATACTCAAGCTTACCTAACAGAAACACCCTAATAATTTTTTCTCTATCAGCACTATCATTCGGGTTATATACCCACAATGCCTCACCAAGTGTTTCCTCACGATCAAAAATAGAGATACCTCCCAACCAGTACAAAAGCGTTGGCTCAAAAGGAAGGTCATACAAAGGCCACTTCAACATTTCATTATCCTAATCCGGGAACGCAGTATAGGGTTTGACAAGACCACCCTGACGAAACCTGACCTCTGAGTAATTCAACTCATCTACATACTGCGGATTATCTAGATCTTTTTTATTTGGTTTATAGCCTCTACCACCTGCCGCCATTTCCTTCCTTACAACGGGATCCCCTGTTTGGGTAAAACCCGTGGGAGCAGGTGGATTTCGACTCATCCTAGAAACCGCATCATTTATCGCATTCATCTGGAGTAACCAGCTTCTGAACTGGGAACTTGGATTAATTCTCTCCTTTTTTCCTTTTTTTGTTGGATGACTCCCATCAATCGATCTCTGCTTTAGCGCCGCGTCTGGAATTTCGGGATTATGCTTCGCGACAGTATGCATGTCGTAATCTTCCTCCCATTCCAAAACTCGCCGCTTCGCATTTGCCTCTGCCAACTCATCAATCCGCACCCTCCGCTGATTTCCCCTCAGCTTTGGCAGCGGCGGCTCACCTTCATCAACCCTAGCGCCAGTCGTATCATCCGGCGCCTCACACCCAGATTTATTCGGTGGCGGGCAGTTCCCGCTCAACCCCAACGGATCAACCCATCCCGTCGGATTCGGCGTGTACTGGTACTGGTTCAGCCCACCCGCCAACTTGATCGGGTCCGGCGTCAGGTACCGTCCAACATCCGGATCATAGTACCGATGCCGGTTGTAGTGCAGGCCGCTCTCGGCGTCGAAGTATTGCCCCTGAAACCGTAGCGGCTGCTCAAGCTGCTCGCCTCCGCCGAACGCCAGGCGCGTGACTTTGCCGTAGGCGTTGTACTTCGCCGACCAGACGATTTCGCCGCCAAAATCGGTCAGTTCCTGCGGCGTGCCGAGGTGGTCGAGTTGGTAGTAGAACGGGCAGGCCTTGTGTGGGCCTTTGCCGTCGAGCATCGCCAGCGGGCGGAAGCTGCCGGGTTCGTAGACGTAGCTGCGGTAGTGTTCGCGGCTGCTTTCGGCGATGAGGTTATCGCCTTGCCAGAAGAATTCGGTGGTGTGGCCGTCGACGGTTTTGGCGATGCGGCGGCCGAAGGCGTCATAGCGGTAGCTGGCGGTGCGACGGTCCGGGGTGGTGACGCCGATCAAGCGGTGTTGGCAGTCGTAGCGGTAGTCCGTGACGAGTTTTTGCCCGCTGCCGCGGCGTTCGCGGATCAGGTTGCCGAAGGCGTCGTAATCGTAGTGGCGGTCGCCTTGCAGGAGCAGGCGATTGCCCTGCACTTTGGCGGCGCCGGGGCGGTCCTGCATCAGCAGGTTGCCGGCCGGGTCGTGGGCGAAGCTTTCCGGTGGGTCGTCGCGGGTGTGGCGCACGCCCGTCAGGCGGTTGAGCGGGTCGTATTGGTAATTGCGCTGGCCGTGGCGGGTGTCGGCAATGCTGTCGAGATTGCCGTTGGCGCTGTAGGCAAAATCGCGTCGATACAGCGATTTCTGCCGTTGGCTGACAGCGTGAGCCTGCAAACGACCCTGATCGTCGTAGGCATATTCGCTGAGCAACTGGCCTTGCTGGCGACGCTGCTCGCGACCGAAGGCAAACTGATGGCTGGTGAGCCGCGTGTCGTTGAGGTCGACGGCGGTCAGCGTACCGCCCTTGGCGTGGTGGTAGTCGAGTTTGCTGTTGTCCGGCAGGCGCAGGCGCGTGAGCAGGCCGCAGGCGTCGTAGGCATAACGCAGCGTGCCCCAGCCCTGATGTTCGGTGATCAGCCGGTCCTGTCGGTCGTACTCGAATTCCAGCGGGTGGTCGTGGCCGTCGTCGACGCTAATCAGCCGACCGAGTCGGTCGTAGCGGTACTCGACCCGGATGCCGTCAGGCAGCGTTTTGACCAGCAAGCGCCCGGCCGCATCCCGTTCATAGGCGGTAACGAGCTGCGAACCATCAGCACCGAACTCGGTTTTCTCCAGCAGATGCCCGTTGAGGTCGTAGGCATAGGCGGTGCGTTGGCCATCGAAGCCGGTTTCCTGTCGGATCAGGCCGCTTGGCGTGTAGTCCAGTTGATATTTTTCGCCGGATTCGTTTTCGATTTCCGTGAGCAACAGCTGCGCGTTGTCGTAGCGATATTTCAGCTGAGTGCCATCGGCGTTGAGACGGCGGCTGACCAGGTGCAGATCGTCGACGTACTCGTAACGCGTGACGCGCCCCAGTTCGTCGCGTTCGGCGGTGATTTTTCCGTAGGCGTTGTAGCTATAGGCGCGACTGGCGCCTGTCGGCAGGTTCGTCTGGATCAGTCGACCGACGGCGTCCCATTGGTACTTCGTGACGGCGCCATGTTCGTCCTGACGGGTAAGCTGCCGCCCCAAGGCATCGTAGGAAAAGCGCCGTTGACCACCGTCCGGCAAGGTCTCTTCGAGCAATTGCCCCAAGGCATTCCAGACGAATACATGGCGGCTGGTGTCCGGGTAGCGGATCGACAGCAAACGTCCTTGGGCATCGCAGTGGTAATGGGTGGTTTGGCCATCGGGGTCGGTCGCTTCAGTGACGTCGCCCTGAGCGTTACGGTGGTACTTCCAAATGGCTTGGCCGCGATAGCGCGCATGCAGGAAACCGTTGCGGTACTCGTAGGCCGTTGGCTCGTCTTCTGGCGGAATCAGCGCCACCAGGCGTCCGACTTCGTCATAGCGGTATTCGGTGACGGCGCCGAGCGCATCCTGCTCGGCGATCAGCCGCCCTTGCTCGTCGTAGGCCTTGAGCTGTTCGCCACCGTCCAGGTCGACCTTGCGCACCAGCCGCGCACGCTCGTCGTGGACGTAAACTTCTTCGCTGCCATCGATGTTGTGGACGGTGACGCTACCGGCGTCATCCCAGACATAGCGCGCGTCCATCTGCGCGAACGAGGCCCAGTGGCGGATGCAGCGTGCCGCCTTGCCGGAGCGCTCCCACTCCCAGAAAAAACTCGCCCCGCCGGCCAGTTGCCGCTGGAGGATGACGTGCTGGTCGTCGTAGTCGTAGCGCTCGCTTTCGTCGGCGGCGTTGGTCGCTTCGATAAGCTGTGCGCGTTCGTCGTAGGTGTAACTGACCAATGTTTGCTCGGTCTGCCAGGACGCTTCGAGGGTCTGCGTCGGGGCAAATACCTGATAGTCGACGGCGACCAGATGATTGCGTTCATAACGCAACAGCAAGGCGCGACCGGCACCGTTGTCGAGGCGCTGAATGCGCGCCTGGCGGTCGCGGGTGATGCGCAAGCGGTTGGCGTAGGCGTCACTGATCGCCGTGAGTTGGCCGTGGTGAAAATGGTAAAAGCGCGTGTCGTCGCCGGCCTGGGCGAGGATCAGTTCTTGCGGTTCAGTACCGAGGTAAATCTCCGCACGCGACAGGCTGTTGTGGATGGCCGGACGCTCGCTGCTCGGCAGTGGGAAAGCGCTGCGACGGTTTTCGTGGTCAATCCAGATGACGCTGTCGCCATCGATTTCCAGTCGATGGGATAAGGAATGACTCCAGCCGAAACCGAGGCCGCTATCGAGCTCGGCAGCGCTGGTGCGGTAGAGCCGGGTGAAGTCGAACGGCAGGAGGCCGTCCAGCGTACCGTCAGTGAGGGTCAGCAGTTCTTCGCCGGTGACCATCGACACCGGGCATTTGTTGGTGGCGGTGTTGGCAGCGGAATCGGCACTGTCGCCGTTGGGGTTGGTGGCTTGTTTTGAGGCGTCGTCGTGGAGTTCGTTTTGCTTGAGGGTGGTGTTGCGTTTGGGCTCCCAGCGCAGCTGCATCCGGCCCTTTTTCAGGCCGGCCGCGCCGCCGCGGGCGGCGACGGTTTTGTAGTGGTCGACGTACTTCATGAAGCGGTTGAGGATGTTGAAGGTGGCCTCGACAAAACGTATCGCGAGACCGGCCAGAACCTTTCCGTAATGAAGTCCGCGGGAGGTTAAATAGGCTTTGGCGACGGGTATTCCGACTCGCGTGGACACCAGCGCAGAAGCGATCAACAGGTCGATCAGTAATGAGGCAATCACATGGCTGGTGATCTTTGTCGATTCACCCGCAACCACACTCGGCGGCAGCATCTCCAACCACAAGCTGGCTGTGCGCAGCAGCAAACACAGCGCCGCTTCGTCGCTGGCCAGCAACTGAACCTTCTCCATCGTGGCCGGAAATTGTTCAGCCAGTTCGACCAAGTGATCGGCACCACTGCCCAACCGCTCAGCGAACTTGCGAGGATCCTTAAGAATGTCCGACAGCAGGCTGATGCTGTCCCACACCCCGACCACCGCCGCCCAACTCCCGGCGAGCATGCCGTTGCCCGCCGCAGCAAAAGCCGATTGCGACCACTGCGGTTTGAACCCTTGCCACTCGCTGCGCAGCCACCCGTCCAGCTCTTTGCTCAGGCCGTCATAGGAGGCAAAAAGCTCATCAATTTGCTCAGGCGTGACCTCGCTCTGAACATGCACGCGGTAGAACTTGCCGGGTATCCCTTCGAACTGCCCTTTACCGTTTTCATCGAGCTTGACCGATTTAATCTCGCCGCCATCCTTGGCAATCACATCCACCGAAATATTCCCCAACGGGATGTCATAAACCGACTCGAACTTGCTCTCGATCTGCAGAATGCCGCCTGCCGGACACTGCGCCACACTGGACAGAAAATCCGCATCGCCACTGCTCACCGCCGTCGTGGTATTGCCCAGTTTGATCAGCCGTTCCATACCCATCAGCGCAGGCATATCCACGGCGTGACTGGCCGTGTCCGCCGTTCGGTTAAACCAGCGCTTGAGCTGCTCGCGGTATAGCGAAAGCGTGTCTGGAAAACTGTCGAGTTCCTGCTCGATGCGGGCGATGTGCGGGTGAACAATCGGGTCAATCATGGGCAATCCCTCGCGCAGAAAATGGGCGCGCGAGACTTTGCCGGGGATCAAACCGGAAAGAAGTCAGGGAAGTAGGCAATGGCCGTAGGGCAAATCTCTAATTCGCCCTCACAAAACGCCAGACAGGCACAAACAAAAACGTGGCGTGAGGTTGCCCTCACGCCACGTTCATTTATCAAACAATTTTTTGGGAGTTACTGTGTAGGACCGCGAGACGCCAGCTCTTTCAATTTGAGCTCGGCCAATGGATGCCCGGCCTTGGCGGCCATGCCCCACCAGCGCGCGGCTTCAAGTGGGTCCGGCGCCTTGCTCGGCGTGCCGGCCAGGCTGATCACACCGACCTGGTAGGCGGCCTTGCCGTCACCCGCCAACGCCGCCAGGCGCAGCAGTCGAACGCCCTCTTCACGAGCACCCATCCCGACACCGCGAAAAGTCAAAATGTGGCCATAGAAGCTCTGAGCGCCAACGTCACCCAGGTTCGCCATGCGTGCGAACTGGCCTTCGAGCCAGTGCCAGCCCCGCGGCTGGCGCACAAACCATGACCAATGAAACAAACGGCGAGCCAGCCAGTAACCAGCCCGCGCCTTGAGCTTTAAAAACACTCAGGCCTCTGCCGATTCGGGGTATTCGTATTCGAACACTCGCACCACTTCCGATGCATGCCAGGACGCGGCGGCGACACCGTCAGACGGCCCGGAAAAACGCCCCAGACGCTCGACACATTCGAAGAAGCCGGTGCGCGGCAGACGGCTGGCACCCTGGCTGATTACCAGCGAACTGCGCAACGGCTGTTCGGCCCTGGCATCCAGTGCGGCCAGATGTTCAAGGGCTGCCGTCAGGGTTTGCATGGCCGGCGTGGGCAATTGCAAGCGCTCCAGCAACGCTCGATACGTCAAGAGATGGCGCTGACGTCGCGCCTGATCCAGCTCCCCAAGCAATCCGTCCCAATGTTGACGACTGATGCGTACGCTCACGATTCATCCCTCCACCCTGGCACCGTCAATTCCCAGGCCAGGCTGCGGCGAATCGCAGCGTCGGGTTGACGCTCGCCACTTTCGATCAAGGCCAGATAAGACGGGCTGATGCCTACCGTGCGGGCCAACGCTTCAATGGCGATGCCCTTCCCTTCGCGCAAACTGCGTAGTTGATCCAGACCGGGAAGAATCGGGTCTGGTGTTGCCACGTGAGGCACTGGCGCTTCGCGTGGCGGTTGCTCGTTGATGCCTGCTGCTTTCAGTAGAGCCTGATATTGAGCCCACGGTAAAACTGCATACTCGGGCTCGCCTTCGCGTGTGATTATCTGAATATCCATGACTTCCCCGTAGGACAACGACACTTAGCGAGTCGGCACTTTTCCCTAGAAGTGTAATCCTAACAGCGGCCAAGGTCGCGCGGGGGTATGAATAAAGGGGGATTCTCAATCAGTTCAGTGTTTTCTCGGGCCCTGAAGCTGAAGTTTTTCCGGGGTGTCAGGCAGACGCTCGACCACCGCCAGCTTTTCCGGCACCTGACGTTTGCGCCAGAGGCGGAAGGCGTTGAGTTCGTCGTCGAGCACTTTCATCAGCCAGGCCAGCACTGCGATGTCATCGAGCATGCCGAACACGGGAAGGAAATCCGGAATGGCATCCACCGGACTGAGGAAATACATCAGGCCTGCGACCACCGAGATCAGCGCCTTCGGGCTGATGGCACGGTACTCCCCACGCCAGTAGGCCAGGCACAGTGCCTGCAACAAGCGCAAATCGTCTTTGACCTTGCCCAGGCGATTACCCTGGCTGGCACCTTTGCTGGCGACAGCGAACAGCAGCGTCGGCAAACGTCCGCGTGCGAGCAGGCGCCCGGCGAGTGGCAAGAATCGAGCGAAACTCCAGGGTGCTTTCATCATTCCTCCCACTGAAATGTTATCCACACAAATTGTGGATAACCTTGTGAACAGAGCTGCATTTCACGGCTGAAACCCCCGTTTCATAAGGGTCTCGCTCAGATCGGGCGTTTTTTACTCACATAAAAAAACCCAAGATTTCATTGACTTGGAGCGCCGGCACCGCTAGCACGGGCCTCTTCAATGGCTATGACTCCAGCGTACAGCAACCGTTCGCTTTGTTTACCTTCGCTAAACGCCAGATGCAACAACGCCCCGCATTAAGCGAGGCGTTGTTGTCAAAGCAGACGCAGATTACTTGGCGGCGTCTTCTTTGGCTGGATCTTTGATCGCCAGCAGTTCCAGGTCAAATACCAGCACCGAGTTGGCTGGAATTGCCGGGCTTGGGCTTTGGGCGCCGTAAGCCAGTTCGCTAGGGATGTACAGTTTGTACTTCTCGCCAACGTGCATCAGTTGCAGGCCTTCGACCCAACCCGGGATCACACCGCTGACCGGCAGATCGATCGGGCTACCGCGCTCGACGGAGCTGTCGAAAACGGTGCCGTTGGTCAGCTTGCCGGTGTAGTGAACGGTCACTACATCAGTCGGCTTAGGCTGTGCGCCATCGGCTTTCTTTTCCACTTCGTATTGCAAGCCCGAAGCGGTGGTCACTACGCCGGCCTTCTTGGCGTTTTCTTCGAGGAACTTCTTGCCGGCAGCGGCCGACTCTTCGCTCATCTTGGCCATACGCTCTTCAGCACGCTTTTGCAGCGCGGCGAAGGCTTCGACCAGCTCCTCGTCTTTGAGTTTCTGCTCTTTCTTGCCGACGGCATCTTCGATGCCCTGGGCTACGGCCTTGGAATCCAGGTCATCCATGCCTTCCTGAGCCAGGCTTTTGCCCATGTTCAGGCCAATGCCGTAGGAAGCTTTTTGCGCCGGAGTTTTCAGCTCTACGCTGGTCTGCGAATCACAACCCGCGAGTACCAGGCTAACCAGGGCTACCGCCGCCGCCAACCGATGCTGTTTCATGCTATTTCCTTGTTCATGCGCCTAAAGGGCAATCGAGTAAAGCCGCGAGCTTATCAGGCGGCCACGACCAATGGCTACCGGCATGAGAGCGGGAAACTTCTGATAAGTTCAGGTGTTTTAACCCATTTGAGCAATGGGATGATGAAGCTTCTGTCATCTGACTCCTACAGACACTGATCCCGGATCCCATAACATGGCGTAATGGCCACTTGCCGCACCTCAGACACTGAGGCATAAGAGAGCTACAACTCGACAAGGAAGTTCATCTTGCGCCTCTTATCTCGCCTCTTAATGCTGGTCGCTGTATTGCTGGGTCTTGGCCTGACCGTAGCGTTGTACTACGTCGCCAACCCCAAGTTACCGAGCTGGTCGCCCGCTCAACAGGTGCATTACCTGGAGCAATGGAGCGCAGAGGACCGCCAGACTTACTATTTCACCCCTCAAGGCACTCAGGTCAAAGGCTTGCACTATGACTGGTTCAACGCCCTCGAGCTGCCCTTCTCGCAGCAACGATTCGCTTCGCCGGACTACCTCGCACGCTTTGGTTTCCTGATCGACCCTGGCCTGAAAGCCACACCCGACAACCCCGGCAATCTGCCCGTCGGGTTTGCCCGTCACAAAAACCCCGGCAGTCAGGACGAGTTTCTCGA
Organism: Pseudomonas sp. OV226; assembly: GCF_003148705.1. Taxonomy (NCBI): domain Bacteria; kingdom Pseudomonadati; phylum Pseudomonadota; class Gammaproteobacteria; order Pseudomonadales; family Pseudomonadaceae; genus Pseudomonas; species Pseudomonas sp. OV226. Next base: position 89,622 of record NZ_QGGS01000025.1, read on the forward strand.
CATCACGTGCGCGGCCTGCCATACGGGCGAATTGCGCTTCAAAGGCCAGGCGATTCGCATTGACGGTGGCTCGGCACAGCATGTGTTGCCTTCCAGTGTGCCTACATTGAAAGGGGGCAGTTTCGGACAAGCGCTGGTCGCCAGTCTGACCTCGACTTACCTCAACCCCTGGAAATTCGAGCGCTTCGCCCGCAACGTGCTGGGCGAGGACTACGACGCCCGACATCAACAGCTGCGCAATGACTTCAGGGCGTCTCTCCTGACCTTCGTCAAAGTTGCCTGGAACGACACCCACCGTGGGCTCTACCCCACCGAGGAAGGACCGGGCCGCACCGACGCCTTCGGGCGCATCGCCAATGCGGCCTTCGGCGATGCGATTTCCGCCGACAACTACCGCGTGGCTAACGCCCCGGTGGACTACCCGCAGCTGTGGGACATGTGGACGTTCAATTGGGTGCAATGGAACGGTTCGGCGCAACAACCCATGGCCCGCAACATCGGCGAATCGTTGGGCGTGGGCGCCACCCTGAGCTTCTTCGATGCCAGCGGCCAGCCGCTTAAAGGCGATGAGCGCTACCCGTCGAGTGTCCGACTGCACGACCTGCACCAGATCGAACAAACCCTGCAACGACTCAAACCACCGGCCTGGCCTGAAGCATTGCTCGGTGCTGTCGACAAGCCGCTGGCCGCCAAGGGTCGCGAGTTGTTCAGTGAAAATTGCGCCGGTTGCCATATACCGCGCTCGGTCGAAAGTGACGGACGCTGGGTGCAGCATCTGAAAATGCTGCCGGTGGATGTCATTGGCACAGACCCGGGGGCCGCCAACAACATTGCCGACCATCGTTTTGACTTGAGCGCCTTGCAATGGGATGTGACTGAGCTGAAACAACTGGACGTTCACCTACAGCCGACACCCACTGAACCGCTGGACTTGAGCAAGCTGTCGTCGGCCAAAGGGTTGGCCTACATCACCGCTTTCGTTGGCAACCGCGCCTACCGCGACGCGAAAACTCCCACGGCGGAACAACCTGCCATGAATGGTTTCGGCCTGCCGATTGGTGTGCGGGAATTGCGCGCCTACAAGGCACGACCGTTGGCGGGTGTCTGGGCGACGGCGCCCTTTCTGCACAACGGCTCAGTACCGAGCATTTATCAATTGCTCTCGCCTCAGGATGAACGCGCCACCACCTTCTATAAAGGTACGTTCGAGTACGACCCCCAACACCTTGGTTATCGCACCGAGGCTTTTACCGATGGCTTTGTGTTCGACACACGCATCACCGGCAATCACAACAGCGGCCACGAGTTCCGTGCCGGCCAGCGCGGCAATGGCGTGATTGGTCGTCTGCTGCTGCCAGAGGAACGCTGGGCGCTGCTGGAATACCTGAAAGTATTGGGCGGCCCGCTGGAGACACAATTGCCATGAGCACACTTTGGATGCGCTTGGGCGCTTTTCTCGGCAAAACCCTTCTGTGGCTGCTGGGTCTTGGCGTGCTCGCCTGGGCGCTGGCCACGGCGTGGTTTGCCTGGCAGCACAGTGGCCCGGTTTCGGCAGATGAATTGATTCCGGAAGGCGAAGCCGCGATGACCCAGGACGTGATTCAGACGGCCGTGCGCATTGTCGATCAACACCGCGAGCCCACCCGCTACCTGCGCGACGCCCATGCCAAGGCCCATGGCTGCGTGAAAGCCGAAGTTCAGGTGTTGCCGGACCTGGCTGGAGAGATGCGCCAAGGTGTGTTCAGCGAGCCCGGCAAAACCTGGCAAGCGACGATGCGCTTGTCCAACGGCAATGCGTATCCGCAGTTCGACAGTATTCGCGATGCCCGGGGCATGGCGATCAAATTGCTTGATGTGCCTGGTAAACAGCTGCTCGCCGACCAACAGCGTCGCGCCGAACAGGACTTCGTGATGTTCAGTCACCCGAATTTTTTCGTCAGCGATGTCGCCGAGTATCGTCAGAATGTGGCGGCTCAGGCTGACGGCAAGAAGCTGATGGCGTTTTTTCCGGGGTGGGACCCGCGCAGTTGGCAGGTTCGCCATCTGTTTATCGCGTTGGCGACCTTGTCGCCTGCTCCGGAAAGTCCAACCCGGACCACCTACTTTTCGGTGTCGCCCTACAAGTTTGGTGAAGCCAATGCCAAGTTCCGGGTGATACCGGACCCGGATAGCTGCCCGGCCTACACCCTGCCCGCGCAAAACCAGAAATTGCCGAACTTTCTGCGCAACGCGCTGAACCAGCAATTATCTACGGATCGGGTGCCGGCCTGTTTCGTCTTGCAGATTCAGCGCCAGGACCCAAGCCACTACATGCCCATCGAAGACACCAGCATCGAATGGAGTGAAAACGAGGCGCCGTTCCAGACCGTGGCGCGGATCAAAGTCCCCGCGCAGGACTTCGACACGCCAGCGCTGAACCTGCAATGCGACAACCAGTCGTTCAATCCGTGGTTTGGCCTAGAGGCTCATCGGCCGATTGGCGGCATCAACCGTCTGCGTAAGGCGGTGTATGAAGCCGTGAGCGACTACCGGCACAGTCGCAACGCTGAGCAATAAGCCGATAGAAACGAAAAAGCGACCCGGACAGGTCGCTTTTTTTGTGGAGGCCCGGCAATTGCCAAACCCCGGACAGCAAAAAGCCCGCATTAAGCGGGCTTTCTGTGTGGTGACCTGGCGTTCAGTGTTCCAGGTTACCGAATATGGCGCAGCGGACGGGACTCGAACCCGCGACCCCCGGCGTGACAGGCCGGTATTCTAACCGACTGAACTACCGCTGCGCGTAGCGTTGAAAGTGGTGGGTGATGACGGGATCGAACCGCCGACATTCTGCTTGTAAGGCAGACGCTCTCCCAGCTGAGCTAATCACCCTTTACCTTCGTTGCGGGGCACATTATGCCACAGGTTTTCGTAAAGTGTTGATTTAATTGAATAATTTTTCAAATAAATCTGAAAACCAGTGAAACGACGCAACCCACAGGAACAACATGCAAACTTCAGACAGAAAAAAACCCGCGTTAGCGGGCTTTTCCGTGGTGACCTGGCGTTCAGCGTTCCAGGTTACCAAATATGGCGCAGCGGACGGGACTCGAACCCGCGACCCCCGGCGTGACAGGCCGGTATTCTAACCGACTGAACTACCGCTGCGCGTAACACTGAATGCGAATGGTGGGTGATGACGGGATCGAACCGCCGACATTCTGCTTGTAAGGCAGACGCTCTCCCAGCTGAGCTAATCACCCTTCACGTTCGGTGTGGCGCGCATTCTACGGAGCGACCTCACCTCTGGCAAGCACTTTTTTAAATAATTTTCTCAGGCCTTCCAAAGGCTTAGCGAAGGGTTGGCCTATGGCGCCGCTAAGAGAATAATGCCCACCTTTGTATATAAGGAGAGACTTACCCCATGTGGTTCAAAAACCTGCTTATCTATCGCCTGACCCAAGATCTGCCTGTTGATGCCGAGGCGTTGGAAACTGCACTGGCCACCAAACTGGCGCGTCCATGTGCAAGCCAGGAGTTGACCACCTACGGTTTCGTCGCGCCATTCGGTAAAGGCGAAGATGTGCCGCTGGTTCACGTCAGCGGCGACTTCCTGCTGGTCTCGGCGCGTAAAGAAGAACGCATTTTGCCGGGCAGCGTCGTGCGCGACGCTGTGAAGGAAAAGGTCGACGAGATCGAAGCCGAGCAAATGCGCAAGGTCTACAAAAAAGAACGCGACCAGATCAAGGATGAAATCATCCAGGCTTTCCTGCCTCGTGCCTTTATTCGCCGCTCCTCGACGTTCGCCGCCATTGCACCGAAGCAGGGCCTGATCCTCGTCAACTCGGCCAGCCCGAAACGTGCCGAAGACCTGCTGTCCACCCTGCGCGAAGTGATCGGCACCCTGCCAGTACGTCCACTGACCGTAAAAATGTCGCCGACCGCCACCATGACCGAATGGGTCACCACGCAGAAAGCGGCGGACGATTTCTTCGTGCTGGACGAATGCGAGCTGCGTGATACCCACGAAGACGGCGGCATCGTGCGCTGCAAGCGTCAAGACCTGACCAGCGAAGAAATCCAGCTGCACCTGAGCACCGGCAAAGTGGTCACTCAGTTGTCGCTGGCCTGGCAGGACAAACTGTCTTTCGTGCTCGACGACAAGATGGTGGTCAAGCGCCTGAAGTTCGAAGACCTGCTGCAAGACCAGGCCGAACAGGACGGCGGCGAAGAGGCCCTGGGTCAACTGGACGCCAGTTTCACGTTGATGATGCTGACTTTCGGTGACTTCCTGCCGGCACTGGTAGAAGCGCTGGGCGGCGAAGAGACGCCGCAGGGGATCTGATAACAACCGGTTTCTACTAATGAAACCGAACTAATTGTGGGAGCCGGGCTTGCCCGCGATGGCGATCAGTCAGCTATCAATCGGCTGACTGATACACCGCTATCGCGGGCAAGCCCGGCTCCCACAATGATTGAATTCCACCCTGGGATTGCTACTGAATAATAAGGATCAAGCCATGCGCGCACTGGCTGCATTGAGTCGTTTTGTCGGCAACACTTTTGCTTACTGGGTACTGATTTTTGCAGTCGTGGCGTTCCTGCAACCGGCCTGGTTCATCGGCCTCAAAGGCGCGATCGTGCCGCTGCTGGGGTTGGTGATGTTCGGCATGGGCCTGACCCTCAAACTTGAAGACTTCGCCGAAGTCGCCCGCCATCCGTGGCGCGTGGCCTTGGGCGTGGTTGCCCATTTCGTGATCATGCCCGGTGTGGCGTGGTTGCTCTGCCAGGCGTTCCACCTGCCACCGGATATCGCCGTCGGCGTTATCCTGGTCGGTTGCTGCCCAAGCGGTACCTCGTCGAACGTGATGACCTGGCTGGCGCGCGGCGATCTGGCGCTGTCGGTGGCCATCGCCGCCGTCACCACCCTCCTCGCCCCACTGCTGACCCCGGCACTGATCTGGCTGCTGGCGTCGGCCTGGTTGCCGGTGTCCTTCATGGAGCTGTTCTGGTCGATTCTGCAAGTGGTGCTGTTGCCGATCATTCTTGGCGTGGTGGCTCAACGCGTGCTCGGCGCCAAGGTGCGTCATGCCGAGGAAGTCTTGCCGCTGATTTCGGTGGTGAGCATCGTGATCATCGTCACCGCCGTGGTGGCCGCCAGCCAGGCGAAGATCGCCGAGTCCGGCCTGCTGATCATGGCGGTGGTGATGCTGCACAACAGCTTCGGGTATCTGCTGGGTTACTTCACCGGGCGCCTGTTCAAGCTACCACTGGCGCAACGCAAATCCCTCGCGCTGGAAGTCGGCATGCAAAACTCCGGTTTGGGCGCTGCGTTGGCCAGTGCCCACTTCTCCCCGCTGGCGGCGGTGCCGAGCGCTTTGTTCAGCGTGTGGCACAACATTTCCGGGGCGCTGCTCTCAACGTATTTCCGTCGCATGAGCGAGAAAGAAGATCGAAAACTGGCGGCACGGCCCGTCGCCGACTGAGCCACAACTTGATCCCCGGATTAATGATTGGCACTCTATGGCGCATTGCGAGGACGACCTCGCGGCTCGATCGAGTCATTAATCTGGGGACGACCCCGTCAATCGATGGAGGTCTTTCATGTCCTGGATCATCCTGTTTTTCGCCGGCCTGTTCGAAGTCGGCTGGGCCGTCGGCCTGAAGTACACCGACGGTTTCAGCCGTCCCCTGCCCACCGCTTTGACCGTTGCAGCCATGGCCATCAGCCTTGGTTTGCTGGGCCTTGCCATGAAGGAATTGCCGCTGGGTACGGCCTATGCGATCTGGACGGGCGTGGGTGCCGTGGGCACGGTGATCGCGGGGATCATTCTGTTTGGTGAGTCGATGGCGTTGTTTCGGCTGGCCAGTGTGGCGTTGATCATTGCCGGGTTGATCGGCCTAAAGGTTAGCGCTTAGGCCACTGACGCCATCGCGGGCAAGCCCGGCTCCTACAGGGTCCTTGGAGCGCCTAAAATCTGGCACAACACAAAACCTGTGGGAGCCGGGCTTGCCCGCGAAGAGTCCGGTACATTCACCCACTATCTAACGGTGCCGCGCAACTCGCCGACCATCGCCTGCAACGCCGCCGGCTGCGCCGCCTCAACGGCCACCGCCGGCCCCGCCACCAACGTCACCCGCGACCACAACCGGTGAAACACGCCTTTGCCCGGATCACGGCTGAAGAAACTCCCCCACAAGCCCTGCAACGCCAGCGGAATCACCGGCACCGGTGTCTCTTCGAGAATCCGCGCCAACCCGCCCTTGAATTCGTTGATCTCCCCATCCGCAGTCAATTTGCCTTCCGGGAAGATGCACACCAACTCGCCATCCTTCAGATACTGCGCTATCCGCTTGAAGGCTCTTTCGTAGATTTGAATGTCTTCCTGACGACCCGCTATGGGAATTGTCCCGGCCGTGCGGAAGATAAAGTTCAGCACCGGCAAGTTGTAGATTTTGTAATACATCACAAAGCGAATCGGCCGACGCACTGCGCCGCCAATCAGAAGTGCATCGACAAAGGACACGTGATTGCACACCAGCAACGCCGCGCCCTCATCGGGAATCAGATCAAGATTGCGATGCTCCACGCGGTACATGGAGTGACTGAGCAACCAGATCATGAAACGCATGCTGAATTCAGGGACGATTTTGAAGATGTAGGCGTTGACGCCGATGTTCAGCAGCGACACCACCAGGAACAGCTGCGGAATCGACAGTTTGACCATGCTCAACAACACGATCGAGACAATCGCCGACACCACCATAAACAGCGCGTTGAGAATGTTGTTGGCGGCAATCACTCGTGCCCGTTCATTCTCGGCGGTGCGCGACTGGATCAGCGCATACAGCGGCACGATGTAGAAACCGCCAAAGATCCCCAGACCCAGGATGTCGATCAGCACCAGCCAGGTGTGGCCAAACCCGAGGATTTCGACCCAGCCATGGCCCGTCACGCTGTCCGCAATTCCACCGGAATGCCACCACAGCAGCAGGCCAAACACGGTCAGGCCAAACGAGCCGAACGGCACCAGGCCTATCTCGACTTTGCGCCCGGAGAGCTTTTCGCACAGCATCGAGCCGAGCGCGATACCGACCGAAAACACCGTCAGAATCAGGGTCACCACGGTTTCGTCGCCGTGCATCCATTCCTTGGCATAGGCCGGAATTTGCGTCAGATAAATCGCCCCGACAAACCAGAACCACGAGTTGCCGACGATCGAACGCGACACTGCCGGGGTCTGCCCCAGGCCCAGTTTCAAGGTGGCCCAGGATTGACTGAAGATGTTCCAGTTCAGGCGCATTTGCGGTGAAGCCGCCGCCGCCCGTGGAATGCTGCGACTGGCCAGGTAACCGAGCACCGCAACGCCAATGATCGCGCTGGAGACGATCGGCGCGTAGTGACTGGACGACATCATGATGCCGGCGCCGATGGTCCCGGCGAGAATGGCCAGGAAGGTCCCCATTTCCACCAGCCCGTTACCGCCGACCAGTTCTTCTTCGCGCAGGGCCTGGGGCAAGATCGAGTATTTCACCGGCCCGAACAGCGCCGAGTGGGTGCCCATGGCAAACAGCGCGACCAGCATCAATGACAGATGATCGAAGAGAAAACCGACTGCACCGACCGCCATGATGACGATTTCGCCGAGCTTGATCAGACGGATCAAACGGTCCTTGGCGAACTTCTCGCCGAACTGCCCGGCCAGCGCCGAAAACAGAAAAAACGGAAGGATGAACAACAGCGCACAGAGGTTGACGTAGATCGAGCGGTCACCGTCGATGGTCAGTTTGTACAAAATGGCCAGGATCAACGACTGCTTGAAGATATTGTCGTTGAACGCCCCGAGGGACTGCGTCACGAAAAACGGCAGGAAACGCCGGGTGCGGAGCAAGGTGAACTGTGAGGGGTGACTCATCTTCCATGTGTCCCTGATGTTAGGTAGCGAGTGGCGTGGATACGGTTATTGGAATGTCGAACGTCGATCCAGGCCACACATTACCTAATCTTTGCAGGTTATTTCTTTAATCCTGCAATGCATGGCGAGACAAACAGCTCACCGCGCCAGGCGCCTTTCAGCGTGCGTTGGGCAACGATCATCCACATCACCACCAGCAGGGCCACCAGCACGCAGCCAAAGACACTGAAGAACGTCAGGTTCAAGGTGCTGGCCAGTTTCAACGTCGTCAGCGAGTAAACACCCAACGGGAAAGTAAACCCCCACCAGCCGAGGTTGAACGGAATGCCGTCGCGCAGGTAGCGCACGGTGATCAGCACCGCGATCAGCATCCACCACAAGCCAAGCCCCCACAGCGTGATCCCGGCCACCAGCCCCAGGCCGGCGGCGACTTCCCCTATGCCCGGCAGACCGTTGGCGGCGAAGATTGCCGGTGCGTCGGCCCCCAGCAGCAACATACCCAGTGCCCCGGTACCAATCGGGCCCAGCGCCAGCCAGCTCGAAGCAGCCATGTTTTCGTGGGGCAGTTTATGCAGCGCCATGCGCAACAACAGGATCGTCAGAATGCTGAACGCGACCGGCAAGGAAAAGGCCCACAGCACGTAGCTCGTCACCAGCACCACCAGTTGCGAATGAGCGTCCGCCAAGTGCGGCGCCAGCAAACCACCGCTGGCCGCAGCGACTTCTGCGGCCACCACCGGCAACAGCCAAACGGCGGTCATCTGGTCGATGCTGTGTTCCTGACGAGTGAACATCATGTAAGGAATCAGTACGCCGCACGCGAGCGACATCGCCACATCCAGCCACCAGAGCATTTCGGCGACATGAATCACACCGTCGCCCCAGCGCGGCAGGCCAAACACCAGGAAGCCATTGATGATGGTCGCGAGGCCCATCGGGATGGTGCCGAAAAACATCGACACGGTGGAGTGGCCGAAAATGCGCCGGGCTTCGTCGAAGAACAGTACCCAGCGGGCCGCGTACATGACGCTGAACAACACGAACAACAAAATATTGAACAGCCACAGGCCTTCGGCGAGCGCGCGCAAGCCGGGTATGGCGACGGGCAATTGCGCCAGCGCCAACGCGAGCACGCCGGTGCCCATGGTCGCGGCAAACCAGTTGGGTGTGAACTGACGGATGACTTCACGCGGGTGCTGCAAATGGCTTAAGGGTTTGAAACCGGTTTTGACGCTATTGGGGCATGTCATGGCGAACTCCTGTCCTCTGATGAGGTAGAGCCCATGGTAGAACCGAATAGAATATCTATATAACGGGTAATATCTCTAACTGTTATCTGTTTTGCAGATATAGAGTCAAATACTGCCTTCTGATTCGATCACCAATATCCGTGCCACGCCCTGCGGATGGGCCACATGCTCGGTGCCGACGGACGCATAAAAAATGTCGCCGACGTCGAGCAGCGCTGCCTTCTCGATGCCCTCTTCGCGGTAACGCATCTGCACCTGCCCATCCAGCACCACGAACACTTCCTGGCCATCGTTGACGTGCCATTTATAAGGCTGATCGGTCCAGTGCAAACGCGTGGTGATGCCGTTCATGTTGGCGATGTCCAGCGCCCCCCAGGCACGGTCAGCGGTGAAGGATTTGCTGCGGATGATTTTCATCGGGGCGGTCCGTCGAATGAGTGGCGAGGCCTAGGCTAACGATCAACGCACATCAGCGCCACAGACTTTCAATGAGCGCTGAAGCATCAAGGCCAGTAACGCGCCAACGGACAACACAATCAAAATCAGGCCATACCCATCGGTTGTTGCGACCAACCCGAAGGCTCGGATCAGATTCCCCGCCAGCAACGATGGCAAACAGAACGCCAGGTAACTGAGCACATAAAACGCCGACATCAACCCTGCGCGCTCATGGGGTAAAGCCAACGGCACCAGACTGCGCACGGCCCCCAGAAAACCGGCACCGAAGCCACATCCAGCGACAAGCGTACCCAGGAAAAACAGCGACAGGCTGGCGCTGTGCACGCCCAGTAACACCAGGACAATGCCCATCGGCAGCAGACTCGCCCCCAACCGTAGCGCCAGGGCGGCAGGTCGATTGCGCAGGGTGAAAATCATCAATGCCCCGGTGAGTGTCAGCGCGGCAACGGTCGAGCCGGCAATCAGGTTCGAGGTGGAACCGGTGGCCGCGCGTACCAACGAAGGCGCCAGGGACGCATAAAAACCACCGAGCGCCCACGTCGCGGTGTTGAGCGGCAACACCCGCCACAAGGTGGGGCGCGCCTGAACCGGCACATGCAGGGTCGGTCGCAATGACGCCCATGCCCCGGCCTGTCGCGAGACACTTTCCGGTAAACGCCAGCTGTACAACGCCTGCAACGCAAACAGAACCAGCAGCAGCCAGTAGGTCAAGTGCAGCGGCGCCGGGGCAAATTCTGCCAGTAAGCCGCAGCCCATACCGCCGAGGGCCATGCCGATCAACGGCGCAACGCTATTGATCAACGGCCCTTGCTGGCGGTCAGTGTCCAGCAGCGTGGCACTGAGCACCGCGGTTGCCATGCCGGTGGCAAACCCTTGCAGCACCCGCGCGCTGATCAGCCACGTGACGCTGTCAGCGTAGATAAACAGCAACATCGCCAGAGCATTCAGCACGACAGCGGTGAAAATCACCGGTTTGCGCCCAAGGTAATCCGACAGCGACCCGACCGTCAGCAGCGCGGCCAGCAGGCTCAAGGCATAGACGCCGAAAATCAGGGTCAGGGTGGCCGCCGAAAAATGCATCTGCTCCTGGTACAAGCGATACAACGGCGTCGGCGCCGTGGAAGCCGCCAGAAAACTGAGTAAAGTGATCGCCAGGAACCACAGGCTGGCACGGTTTGAATGGGAACTGGACATCAGCACACTCCGCAAAAGCTAATTTTTTGCTTTTGCGGAGTGTGCTACCGATCAAGGCTTAAAGCAAATTTTTTGTGTTAAGGTCCGCTGCATGGCTTTTACCACCGATGCCCAGCTAGTCAGCGGGTTGCGGCGAGAACAGGAAACACGCAATGACAGGCCCCACTTTACGTCCCGGCGGCCGAAGCGCCCGGGTGCAGGAATCAATTCACAAAGCCGTGCACGCACTGCTCGAAGAGCAGGACCGCGCCAGCGTGACCGTGCCGCAAATCGCAGCGCGCGCAGGGGTTACGCCGTCCACCATCTATCGACGCTGGGGGGATTTGTCAGCGCTGCTGGCGGACGTCGCGCTCGCCCGAATGCAACCGGAAACCGAGTCGGCCAATACCGGCAGCCTCTCGGGTGATGTGCAGGCCTGGGCGGAACAGTATCTGGACGAGATGAGCTCCGAACCCGGTCGCAACATGCTGCGCGACGTGCAATCAAGCCTCAAACCCAGTTATTGCGCGACGATCATTGGCGGACAGTTACAGCTGATTCTGGATCGCTACCCGAATGAACCCAAACCGGATGTCGATCGGCTGATCAACATGGTGGCGGCGCCCATTGTGTTTCGTATCCTGTTTGCGCAGGCGCCGCTGGAGGTTGAGGAGCTGCATCGGTTGATCGCGATTGCGTTGAACCAGTAAGGGCTTGCTCGCAAAGGGCCCCGAAAAGACACCCTTGATCCCCCTGCGCCCCCGCGCCAAGTCTCGACCTTGGTCGACACTGACTAACCGGGGCGGTCGTGCGAGACTGTCTGACCGGGCGGGAGTCCCGGCTGTCTTTTGTCTGGAGTTCCCATGTCGCTGTCCAGCGGGCTGATCGCCGCCGTCGCCCTGGCCTATATGGCCATCATGTTCGCCATCGCCTTTTACGGTGACCGTCGCAGCACACCGTTGCCGCCGCGAGTGCGCGCCTGGGTGTACAGCCTGTCGCTGGCCGTTTATTGCACCAGTTGGACCTTCTTTGGCGCCGTGGGCCAGGCCGCGGAACAGCTCTGGTCGTTCCTGCCGATTTACCTCGGGCCGATCCTGCTGTTAGTGGGCGCGCCCTGGGTCCTGCAAAAAATGGTGATGATCAGCAAGCAGGAAAACATCACCTCCATCGCCGACTTTATCGCCGCCCGTTACGGCAAATCTCAGTCGTTGGCGGTGGTGGTGGCGCTGATTTGCCTGGTGGGCGTGCTGCCCTACATCGCACTGCAGCTCAAGGGCATCGTGCTTGGCGTGAACCTGCTGATTGGCGCGGGCGCCGACGCCATGGGGGTTCGCGCTCAGGACACGGCGCTGATTGTGTCGCTGGTGCTGGCGCTGTTCACCATTGTCTTCGGTACCCGCAACCTCGATGCCACGGAACACCACCGTGGCATGGTGCTGGCGATTGCATTTGAATCACTGGTCAAGCTGTTCGCCTTTCTTGCCGTCGGCGCTTTTGTCACGTTTGGTCTGTACGACGGTTTCGACGATCTGTTCAACCAGGCCATGCTCGCACCGCGCCTGGAGCAATACTGGAAGGAAACCGTCAATTGGCCCTCGATGGTGGTGCAGACCGGCGTGGCGATGATGGCGATCATCTGCCTGCCCCGGCAGTTCCATGTGACGGTGGTGGAAAACATTGATCCTCAGGATCTGCGCCTGGCCAAATGGGTGTTCCCGGCCTACCTGGCGTTGGCGGCATTGTTTGTAGTACCCATCGCCCTCGCCGGCCAGATGCTGCTGCCCAGCTCGGTGTTGCCGGACTCCTTCGTCATCAGCCTGCCCCTGGCGCAGGCTCACCCCGCCCTTGCCTTGCTGGCGTTTATCGGTGGCGCTTCGGCGGCAACCGGCATGGTGATCGTCGCCAGCGTGGCACTGTCGACCATGGTGTCCAACGACATGCTGTTGCCATGGTTGCTGCGACGCAATAATGCCGAGCGGCCGTTCGAAGTGTTCCGCCAGTGGATGCTCTCGGTGCGCCGCGTGAGCATCGTGGTGATTTTGCTCCTGGCCTACGTCAGTTATCGCCTGCTGGGTTCGACCGCCAGCCTGGCAACCATCGGCCAGATTGCCTTTGCTGCCGTGACACAACTGGCACCGGCCATGCTCGGCGCGCTGTACTGGAAACAGGCCAACCGCCGCGGTGTATTTGCCGGCCTCGCTGCCGGGACATTCCTGTGGTTTTACACGCTGATCTTGCCGATTGCGGCCCGTGGCCTCGGCTGGCCGCTGGAGAGCTTTCCGGGCTTGGCCTGGTTGCACAGCAACCCGATGAACCTGCCGATCACCCCGCTAACCCAAGGCGTGGTGCTGTCGCTGGCCGGTAATTTCACGTTATTTGCCTGGGTGTCGGTGTTGTCGCGTACACGGGTGTCGGAGCACTGGCAGGCCGGTCGTTTCATCGGCCAGGAAATCAGCGCACGCCCCAGCGCCCGTTCGATGCTGGCGGTGCAGATCGACGATTTGCTGCAACTGGCGGCGCGTTTCGTCGGCGAAGAACGGGCGCGCCAGAGCTTCATCCGATTCGCCTACCGTCAGGGCAAAGGCTTCAACCCGAATCAAAACGCCGACAGTGAATGGATCGCCCACACCGAACGTTTGCTGGCGGGTGTACTCGGTGCCTCCTCGACACGCGCAGTGGTAAAAGCCGCCATCGAAGGTCGGGAAATGCAGCTTGAGGACGTCGTGCGGATCGCCGACGAGGCGTCGGAAGTGCTGCAGTTCAACCGCGCCCTGCTGCAAGGCGCCATCGAAAACATTACCCAGGGCATCAGCGTGGTCGATCAGTCGCTGAAACTGGTGGCCTGGAACCGGCGCTATCTGGAGCTGTTCAATTACCCGGATGGACTGATCAGCGTCGGCCGGCCGATTGCCGACATCATTCGCTACAACGCCGAGCGCGGTTTATGCGGCCCCGGCGAAGCCGAGGTGCACGTTGCCCGCCGTCTGCACTGGATGCGCCAGGGGCGCGCCCATACCTCTGAACGACTGTTCCCCAACGGGCGGGTAATCGAGCTGATCGGCAACCCGATGCCCGGTGGTGGTTTCGTCATGAGTTTCACCGACATCACCGCGTTCCGCGAAGCCGAACAGGCGCTGACCGAAGCCAATGAAGGCCTGGAGCAGCGGGTGACCGAGCGCACCCACGAACTGTCGCAACTCAACGTCGCGTTGACCGAAGCCAAGGGCACCGCCGAGTCCGCCAACCAATCGAAAACCCGTTTTCTCGCAGCCGTCAGCCACGACTTGATGCAACCACTGAACGCCGCGCGCCTGTTCTCCGCCGCCCTGTCCCACCAGGACGATGGCTTGTCCGCTGAGGCACAGAAGCTGGTCCATCACCTGGACAGCTCATTGCGCTCTGCCGAAGATTTGATCAGTGACCTGCTGGACATTTCCCGTCTGGAAAACGGCAAGATCAACCCTGACATCAAGCCATTCGCGCTCAACGAACTGTTCGACACGCTCGGCGCCGAGTTCAAGGCGCAGGCTCAGGAACAGGGGCTGACGTTCAACGTTCGCAGTAGCACATTGCGGGTCGACAGCGACATCAAACTGCTGCGACGAATTCTGCAAAACTTCCTGACGAATGCATTTCGCTACGCCAAAGGGCCCGTGCTGCTCGGCGTTCGCCGGCGCAAGGGCGAGTTGTGCCTGGAGGTCTGGGATCGGGGACCGGGCATTGCGCCAGACAAACTGCAGGTGATTTTCGAAGAATTCAAACGTCTCGACAGTCACCAGACTCGCGCGGAGAAAGGCCTGGGGTTGGGTCTGGCGATTGCCGATGGTCTGTGTCGCGTGCTGGGTCACACGCTGCGCGTTCGCTCCTGGCTGGGGCGTGGCAGTGTGTTCAGCGTCAGCGTGCCGCTGGCCCGGGCGCAAACCGTCGTGGCGACGCCGACCGCTGAACTCAACGGCCATGTGTTGAGCGGCGCGCAGGTGCTGTGCATCGACAATGAAGACAGCATCCTGATCGGCATGAACAGCCTGCTGACGCGCTGGGGTTGCCAGGTCTGGACCGCGCGCAATCGGGATGAATGCGCAGCGCTGCTCGAAGACGGCGTGCGCCCGCAACTGGCACTGGTGGATTACCACCTCGATCATGGCGACACCGGGACGGAGCTGATGGCGTGGCTGCGCACCCAAATGGGAGAGCCGGTGCCTGGCGTGGTGATCAGTGCCGATGGCCGGCCGGAGATGGTGGCGCAAGTGCATGCGGCGGGGCTGGATTACTTGGCCAAACCGGTGAAACCGGCGGCATTACGGGCGCTGCTGAGTCGGCATTTGCCGTTGTAGCGCGGCAGGCCGCGCCCTAACTGAAAATTTACTCGGGCAACTCGACCAGGCCATCCACATCGGTCATCGCCCGCTCCAGCAAATCGGCCGGCAAACTCTTGCTGGCTCGCGCGCCGAGCAACTTCAATTGTTCGCTGCGACTAACCAGGTTACCGCGCCCCTCTGTCAGCTTGTTGCGCGCAGAGCTGTAGGCTTTGTCCAGTTGCTGCAAGCGATTGCCGACTTCGTCCAGGTCCTGGATGAACAACACGAACTTGTCGTACAGCCACCCCGCTCGCTCGGCGATTTCACGGGCGTTCTGACTTTGCCGTTCCTGCTTCCACAGGCTGTCGATGACCCGCAGCGTGGCCAACAACGTGGTGGGACTGACGATCACAATGTTGCGGTCGAAGGCTTCCTGGAACAGTGTCGGCTCGGCCTGCAAGGCGGCGGAGAATGCGGCTTCGATCGGTACGAAGAGCAAAACGAAATCCAGGCTGTGCAAGCCGTCGAGCCGTTTGTAATCCTTGCCGGCCAGGCCTTTGACGTGATTGCGCAGCGACAGGACATGCTGCTTGATGGCGATCTGGCCGATGGCGTCATCTTCAGCCGCCACGTATTGCTGATAGGCCGTAAGGCTGACCTTGGAGTCGACCACCACCTGCTTGTCGCCCGGAAGGTAAATAATCACATCCGGCTGGAAACGCTCCCCGTCCGGGCCCTTGAGGTTGACCTGGGTCTGGTACTCACGGCCCTTCTCCAGGCCCGCGTGTTCCAGCACTCGCTCGAGAATCAGCTCGCCCCAGTTGCCTTGGGTTTTCTGCCCTTTGAGCGCACGAGTGAGGTTGGTGGCTTCGTCGCTCAGGCGCAGGTTCAGCTGCTGCAGGCGCTCCAGCTCCTTGGCGAGCGAGAAACGCTCGCGGGCTTCGGCCTGATAACTTTCCTCGACGCGTTTTTCGAAGGACTGAATGCGTTCCTTCAGAGGATCAAGCAACTGTCCCAATCGCTGCTGGCTGGTTTCGGCAAAGCGTTGCTCGCGCTCGTCGAAAATCTTGCCCGCCAGTTCTGCAAACTGCGCCCGCAGCTCATCTCGCGAACCTTGCAGGTCACTGAGGCGCTGCTGATGGCTTTCCTGCTGCTCACGCAACTCGGCCTTGAGGGACGCCGCCTGGGTGTCCAGGCGACGCAACTCAGCCTCTTTGCCGGAGCGCTCAATGTTCCAGGCATGGGCCGCATCTCGGGCGTCGTCGCGCTCGATTTGCAGCAGTTCGACTTCACGGCGCGCGGCGGCGAGGTCTGCTTGTCTGGCGGCGTTAGCCTGGCTCAGATCAGCGACTTCATCGCGACACGCATCGAGTTGGGCGTTCAAGCCGTCCTGCGCCAGTTGGGCCATGGCCAGCCGTTCTTCCAGCAGTGCAACCTCGGCCTGTGAGGAGCTCGCACGGCGCTGAATTTGCCAGGCCAGTACCAGCAATGGCAGGCCAGCGCCCGCCAGACCGAGTAATAGGCTGGTCAAGTCCATAGCCATAGAGATTCCTGCTGATGAGATAAAGCTTGAAGGTTAACCAAGGCAACCGGACTTGGACAGCTCAGTCTTCGATCAGGCCCAGTTCCTGTAGGGCGCGTGTATCTCCTGCTCGCGCGGCTTGGCGCAACAGGTCCTGGCCGATGCGGCGATCACGGGCATTGCCGCATTCGCGGCACATCAATTGCCCGAGACGGCTTTGCGCGGCCACGACGCCTTCACGGGCAGGCTGTTTAAGCAAACGCCCGGCGAAGTGCTTGATGTTGGGGTTATCCCCAAGGCGTGGACTGTCCAGCAACCACTCTGCCACGCGCATTGAAAAGCGCTTGGGCGGGGTAACACTTGAGGGCGTTGAGGTAGCAGGGTTTGATACTGAGCGAAACTTCATAAAGCACTGTAGGGCAAATCCGAAGGCGCGCAACTCTACTCTTTTTTTCTTACAGGTAAAGCCCAAAAAAACCCGGCACGCCCGTGCTAGAGCAAGCGCTCGGGACAATCCACAGAAGCTGTGGATAACTCAGTGGACAACCGCCCTTGAACTCGCGCAAAGCCCTGTGGAATGGGGCTCGCAGTCAAACTGACGATTTTTTCACCAGTAAAAAAAAGCGATGTTTTTCATTGACTTAAATTTTCAACACAGGCACCCACTGCGACTGAGGCGTGGATGACAGTGGGGTTACAGTCTGCGCAACTTATGTGCACAAGTACCTACGAGGCGGTTATATCGCTGCCCTCTTTCGGCGCATATTTGCCTGGCTTCTGGGGATAAACCGGGAAAACCCTTGATCCAGGCAGATCGCGGCCCGATGAACGACCGCCACCACCGGTCGGAATGTGGACGATTGCGGGGCACATCGTCCGACCTCACGAATTCTTTTTGCTAACACACTTCCTTTCTGAAATTCAATCCGTTAGTATCCGCGGCGTTAGTACCAAGCTGAAAGTCAATTCTGGTCGAACAAATCCTCACGGTCAGCCTTCCCTCAAGAGAAGCCTCCACCGACAAAACAGGATCGACCACCTCGATGGTTTCCAGGTAAACCTTGCGCCAACACAGCCTTCGAACAAAAGCGAAGGGTGTTGCGAAGCTCACTTACTCTGACCGAACCAGCCTGCAAATTGATCAGGATCTTCACCCCGGGCCCAGAACCTTTGCCCTTGATGTGTTGCCTGCCCTCCTAAGTACCTACCTGCCAGCCCAAGCGCGCCAATTATCAGCGCTTCAAACTGGCTGCTTTGTTCCAGTCGGGTTCTTCGTTCGACCAACGGTGGTCGTCGTCACTGGAACGTTTTAATTTTGCACGGCTCTTATCCGTGTCGCTTGTAGGAACACCAACACTATGTCTACTCAAATCCACACTCAGGATGCCATCCGCACCCTAACCAACGCTTTTGCACCAATGAACTGCCTGATCATGGCCGCTCGCAAAGGCTGCTTCAGTTTCACCCTGGTCAACGAACACGGCATCGCTCGTCACAGCGAACGCCTGTACCCCGATCAATACTCCAGCGCAGAGCCGCTGCAGGCCGTGATCGAGCGTACCCGCCAGGCATTGATCGCCTGAGACGCCAGAAAGACTGAAAAACCGAAAAGCCCTGCTCAAAAAGCGTAATGCTGTTCACTTAAGCGGAGCAGCCTTACGGTCCACCGGAAACCGGGTTTTTGAAATCTTCACCGTCCTTGGCCTTGAAGGCCTTGGGCG
>NZ_QGGS01000026.1:0-92703 GCF_003148705.1 Pseudomonas sp. OV226
GATAAGCCTTGCCTGACATGAATCGACCAAGTCCTGTCAGAGTTAGACGACGGCCTCGCAGTAATGAACTGACACAACACATCAGCGTTTTCAGACGATGGGAATGGACAGTGGGAAGTGCTTGAGCGAGCGCGCTGTGTAAGAATCGAATAGCCTGCATGGGATCGGGATCTTGTTTTTGTGTGGTGCAATACAAGCTGCCGACCCATGCAGGTCTCTTCAATTCCCAACTTCTTGATTTCTCGTAGGAAAAAGCGGGGATTTCTCAGGGACAGATTTATTTTCACAAAAGATAATAAACCCTCCCCCGTTCTCGCTCTAAACCGAAACCCACCGCCCCACCGCCCCACCGCTACCGAACCCGGAATTTTAACCTCCAGACTTCCTAAAAACTGCTCATCAATCGAACGAAGCAAAACTTCCGGCCCCATCAACCCCAACTGAATTGCTTGAACCCCTGAACTGGCAAGCATTAAAGACTTAAACTCCGTTAACGGGCCTTTAACCACCTTGGTCTTAGTTAAATCCTTCTCATGCAACAAATCCGCAGATGCAAAAAACTCAGCCGTATCGAGTCCCAGGGCGGACAACTGGCCGGAGTCCTCCACATCAATTTCCGCATAATGTGTCGCCTGGGCTAAAAATTTTCGCCCGGAAACCTTCCCGTCGATGGCTAACAAAAAGAACGTGAAGGCTGTATTGCCCAAGCGGTTCCAGTCGTCTTCATTTGTGTTGCTGCCCTGAGTCCGATGAAGTGTTTTCACCCCTTTGTTAACCAACTCAAAATTCGGTTCAATCGCGTTAAATCTAGGCGGCCCATCGACTGAGGTGGTGTAGTGCCGGAGGGTAAACTTTTTATTCGATGCTTTATCCATTTGTTTTTGATTGGCTTTTTTATCAGAAAAAACCAGCGAGTCGTTTGTTACATCCTTCATGATGGTAAAGGGCAAAACTCTATCTGTTGCATCGTAGCCGGTCTTGTATTTGTCAAAGACCTCTTGAGCAGGAACAGATTTTCTAGCGATTGAAGGGGTCGGTGTCGACTTTTTAAGCGTACAAGCACCCGTGTGATTGGTCTTGCACTGGGGGCAGAGTTTAGGGATTTGAAAGGGAGCTGTTTTTGACGCCGCAGGTTTGGTCGCTGCGATCACCACGCCAGTGGGCACGGTGAAGGGAGGTGATGATGCAGAGGTTGCCCTTTGACCGAGTATTGGGCCTCGCGTTGATTTTTGATGACCGGAAGGATTGTTGGGGGACGCCGGTCGCAAAACGTTAGGCATTGGACTGTTCGATGGCGGATCAGTAGGCATAAATAAACTTACCCCAGACGTTGAGTGGTTATGAACCACGTTACATTTTGAGGCTTTGGTTATAGCAAAGAGGCACACTACAAAAATGTAGGAAATTTCCGAAGGAAATGAGGCCGGGCATATGCAGGCGGGAGCACCGCGTACGGGAATCTGATGGTCATTTGAACCGTGCGCTGGCCCCTTTGACCCATTGGCCCGACACATGCCCGACATCTGCATCAATGCGCCCTCGTCGCATTGCACGACACGACGACACCGCAGAGTGACTGCAAAAAAAACGGGCGATCCAGTGATCGCCCGTTTTTTATGTATTCATTGTCAGCACGTCGCATACGCACTGCCAAAAAGAGTTCGCCCAGTGAAACAGCCTCGGCATTCCATGCACTGGTAAAGAGCCATGACACTGGACGAACGGGGGAAGTTTAATAGAAGCAGGTGAAGATGTCCGCCTCGCGAACATGAAATTTATAAACACAATGTTTAACAACATGTCGGATGAAATACTATTCAGACGAATGAATAAAACTCACCAACCCGTTCATTAAAACTGATTGTTCTTGTACAAAAAGTTATACAAGAACAATCATTTTTTATAGAGCCAACACTCAATTTTAGTGTGCGCTGGTCACTTTCAGAAGGTCTGTGTAGGTGACAACAACGGTTTGCCCTACTTTCAGGTCCTTGAGTTTCGCTTGAACTTTCGGCTCTACCACTTCAACCGTTTTGGACTGGCCAGCCGGGTTTTCGAAGGTCAATTCATGTTTTGCCAAATCGATTTTGGTGATTTTCAGCTGAACTTGAACCTGACGGTAAGCTTCGCCGGCAGGCATGGAACCGCCCGGTGCCGCTCGGACTTCGCCCGTGCGCTCGGTGGAGCCTGGCAGGCCCTTGTCGACGTCGGTGTCGAGGTATGCCGCGACGGAGCGGGCAACTTCGACTGTGACCTTATCGCCAGCTTTGAGGTTGGCAAGGTTTTTCGCCTTGTCGGTCAGTTGCAGCGTCGTCTCGTTACCTTCTGGCCCTTTAAGGGTGACTTGATGGCTTTTGGCGTCGACCGAGACAACATCAGCGGTGATCGTTGCCGCTTCCACCACGTTAGACAGCGGAATGTCCGCCGCCATGGCGCCAAGGCTGACGGCAGACAGCAAGGTAGCAAGGGTGATGGCTTTGGTCAGTGCGTGGAGTTTCATAGGCGATACATTCCTTGGTAATAAATGACAACAGACCGCTCTGGCTCAGGCGCCGACGCGATCCGTGCCCATGAGCATAGACGCAGTTCAAGGAGTGTTCGAAGTTTCTTCTGCGAGGTATTCACCACCGTCGGTGCTATTGGCGCTTTCCTTGCGCCAGGTCAAGGGAGTGGCACGCAGCGCGTCGTGAACATGCTCGACTTAGCCCGCGATCTACCGAAAGCTGCGACTCAATACCCGGTCATTTCCAGATAGCCTTGCCCCGCGTGGCTGCCACTCAGTTGCACCGGCCCTTCCCAATAGGGAATGCGCAAATCCATCCAGGCGTTTGGATTAAGGGCGTTGAGGGTGAGGTCGAGGTGTTTGCCGGGTATTTTGATCGACCAGCGCACAGGCATCGAACGGCCAGCGACGTTGGCGGTGTCTTGCGGTGTGAGGCGGATGTCGTCGGCGTGCAATGGCTGCGTCTGCCCCTGAGCGTCGATCCAGGTGCCAGTGAGGTACGGCGCGCCTTCCTTGTTGCGCATGCGATAAAGCATCACCTGCTCACCGCTGTCCAGGTGCAGCGAGAACCAGTCCCAACCGGTCTGATTGGCGGTCAGCGGCTGGCTGCTCCATTCGCGGTCGAGCCAGGCCGGGCCGCTGACTTGATAGGTGTTGCCATCGATTTCCAGCGTGCCGCTGGCCTGGAAAAACGGTTGGCTGTAGTAGTACGACGCCTGGCCCTGTTCGGATTTCTGGCTGAAGCCTTTGTCGCCCTGAAGCACCGGCGGACGACTGGACATCAGGCGAAGTTGATAGCCAAAATCCTTGTCCCGGGCACTGAGTTGAAGATCCGCTAAAGGATCAGAACGTTGACTGCTGAAACGCCAGTCATCAATCCAGGCATCAAAAGGAGCCACGCTCACACCTGCCTGCCCCACACCGCCACGGGCATAGCGTTCGGCAGCATGATGCACCGTCGCCGACGTCACGGCGGCGTGCCCCAGCCAGATTGTCTGATTACCCCACCCCGCCACCTCGGGCGCTGCTTTCAAGGCGCTGCGAAACAGTGTCCATTGCACGCCGAACTCGCGGCCCTGCTCGTCCTTGAGATTGGCGGTGACGTACCACCACTCGATGCGAAAGCCGTCATGTGGCCCATGATCTTCCGGGAAGTTGAACACCCGACCGGGCACCACCGGGGTAAAAGCCGCCGCCTCGCCGCCCATACCCGCGAAGCCTTTTTCATCCGGCGCCGGGTGATCGCAGCCGCTCAACAGAAGCATCAGCAACACCACGCCGAGGTTAATCCTCATGAGCAAACGTCCTCAGCAGGTCCGCCGGTTGCGTGCGGTACAGCGAGTACAGCGGCCACGCCGACGCCAGTAATGTTGCGATCAAGGCCAGCCCCATCAACTGCATCAGTTGCAGCGGAAAAACCCGCAACGGCAGGCGCCAACCGAACGCCTGAACGTTGATCACCGCGTCCAGGCACCACGCCAGCGCGATCCCCAGCGGTAACGCCAGCACCAGCGTCAACAGCGCCAGCAACCAGGTTTGCCCGAGGTTGAGCAGCATCAATTGCCGACGCGTCACGCCCAGCGCCCACAACGGCGCCAGTTGCCCGAGGCGGCTTTGGCTTTGGGTCAGCAGGCTGATAAACAGCGCCACGCCCGCCACGCAGAGGGTCAGGCTGTTGAGTGCGGCGGTGGCGGCGAAGGTGCGTTCGAACACTTGCGTCGACCAGCCCTTGAGCCGCGCCTGGTCGACGATACGGCTGTCGTCCAGCGCGAACTGTGCCTGTAACGCGGTGATGAACGGGGGGATCGCTTCCGGCTCGATACGCAGATTAAAGCGGTTGGGGGCTTGCTGTGGCCAGCCCCGCAGCAGATGGCTGACATTGACCAGCAGGTGGCCCTTGGGATTGCCGTAATCGGCGTAGATCCCGACGATGCGCGGCGACCACGAACCGTTCGGCGTGGGAATCGTCAGGTGATCGCCGAGCCGCACCTTCAGGCGGCGGGCCAGTTGTTCGCTGAGCATCAGCGTGTCGTCCCTGGCCAGTTGATCCCATGGGTTATCGCCCAAGGCCTCCAGCAACGGCCAGTGCTGGCGATAGGTCGGGTGGTCGATCACGCCAAAAATATCCGCCGGCCAGCCTTGCAACTGGATCGAAACTTGCCAGCTAGGCAGTACCGCCGAGACGTGCGGTTGCTGTTTGAGCCACGTGTGCAGTTCGCGAGACTGCGCCGGGTTTTGCGGATTGATGTACAACTCGGCCGTCAGGCGTTGTTCGAGCCAGTTGCTGAAGGTCTGGCGAAAACCGGCGGTCATGCTGCCGGCGCCGATATTCGCCGCGAGTGCCAACAGCAGCGCCATCAACGCCAGACTCAGGGCCGGTAATTGCTGCCGGCAATCGGCGATAAACCATTGGCCAAGCACTGAATGACTGCGCGGCAATACCAGGTTGAGCGCGGCATTGAGCACCACCGGCAGCGCCAGCGCGGCGCCGAGCAACAGCGCCGCCATCAGTACAAAGCCACTGGCCAGGCTGTCGCCCCAGATCAAGGCGCTGAGCGCAATCACGGCCGCCATCGCTGCCACCCAGCCCTGGCGCCGCAACCAACGCGCATGAGCCTGATGCCAGGCTTGAGGATCGGCCAGCGCCAGCAGTGGCAAACGCGCCGCTCGCAGCAGACTGTTCGCGCCGGCCAGCAACGCACCGAGCACACTCAGGCCGACTCCGCTGAGCCACCACCACGGGCTGAGGCTCAACTGCCCCGCCACTTCGGCGCCGTACAAACCGCGCAGGCTGGCGGCGACGTCCGGTAACAGCACGCTGGCCAACAGGTAGCCGCTGACCACACCGGCGAGGCCGCCGATCAGCGCCAGAGCGCCGAGCTCAACCACCAGGCACGCGATGAGCATTCGGGCACTGACGCCACAGGCACGCAAGGTCCTGAGCAGTCCCCGGCGTTGTTCCAGCGCCAGGCCGATGGCCGCGTGAACAATGAACAAACCGACCACGAATGACAGAAACCCCAGCGCATCAAGGTTCAGGTGAAAGCTTTCGGTCAAGCGCGCGAGATTGTTCTCCTCGCCACGGGTCTTGAGCTGGAGTTGGCCCTTGAATGCCTCAGGTATCGAGGCGCTGAACCCCTTGGGCAACAACACTCGTGACAGTTGATCCGGCAGACCCAGAATCTGCTGAGCGAAGCCAATATCGACCAGCAAAACACCGGGCGCCATGTCGGTTTCAACGCGCAGCGGCGGCAATGCCACGCCATTCGCGTTCATCGGCCGTTCGCCTTCGTGCAGCCCCAACGCCTGCAAGGTCTGCGGTGAGATCCAGGTACTGCCCGGCGCACTGAAAAACTCGACAATCCGCTCAATCGGTAACGCTTGCCCCGCCACCGATGACCCGGGGGGCAGCGACACCGGCTCGATGCCCATCAGTTGCAAGCGCTGGTCTTCATGGCCCTTGAGCGTCACTCGGCCTTGCAGCACCGGCGACACCGGCCAGCCTGAACGGCGCAGTTCGACAAACAACCCTTGAGAAAACGTTCCGCCACCGGGCGCGCTGAGGCTGGCCTGTGGTTCGCCGCCGATCAACTGACTGGCGCGGGCATAGCTTTCCCGCGCCTGGCTGTTCAACGCCTGTACGCCCGTGAGCAAACCGGTGGCGAGACAGAGCCCGGTCAGCACGCTGAAAAATTGCACCGGATGCTGCCGCCAATGGCTAAGCAGCGCCCGTAGCGTCTCGCGAAAAACCCGCACCTCAGCGTTCGTCCGTGCCAGCCAGACGACCACCGTGCAACACCACCTTTTCCGCGAGCCGCGCAGCCACCCGTGGGCTGTGCGTGACCATTAATAACGTGGTGGGTGTGTCGTCGAGCAATTCCAGCAGCAACTTCAGCACCTCGTCACTGGTGGCTTCATCGAGGCTGCCAGTGGGTTCGTCGGCCAGCAGCAATGTGGGCTTCGACGCCAACGCGCGTCCCAGGGCGACACGCTGCTGTTGCCCGCCGGACAGTTGCTCGGGATAGCGGCGCAGCACATCGTTCAAGCCCAAGCGCTGCACCAGATGCGCCTGCCAGCGCGGGTCGTGCCGCCCCGCCAGCCGCGCCTGAAACGCCAGGTTGTCTTCGACGCGCAAGCTGCCGATCAGGTTGAACTGCTGGAACACCAGGCCGATTTCAGTGCGCCGCCAGTTGGCCAGTTGGCCTTCACTCATCTGCTCCAGACGATATTCACCGCTGCGGATGCTGCCCTGATCGACCTTGTCCAGGCCGGCAATCAAGTGCAGCAAGGTGCTTTTGCCGCTGCCCGATTCACCCATCAGCGCCAGGCTGCCGCCGGGTTTGAGGGTCAGGTCGACGCCTTGCAACACCGGCAACGGACCTTGTGGGGTGGCGTAGCTTTTGTAGACGCCTTGGACCTGAAGCATGGGCGAACCTGTTTGATCAACGTGAAGCAAGGATAGCGGCCCTGCATGTTTTTTGTCCGGTGCCGATTGCTGCCCTTCCCGCCTGCCCACTTACCCTCGGAGGCTGGTCTGACCATAACCATAAAAAACGGAGACACCATGCCTCGTTTCACTTTAAGCCCTAGTGGCCTGTTGGCCTGCCTGATTACTGCTTGCCTGGCGCAATCGGTGGCCGCCGCCGATGAACCGGTCGCCGCCAGCGCACAAACCGCGGCCAACAATGCGGCGGTCCTGCAACAACTGCCCTTTAGCGACCGCACCGATTACGAGTCGGTCAGCAAGGGCTTGATCGCACCTTTCAAGGGCCAGATCAAGGAGGCGGCCGGCAAGGTCATCTGGGATGTACAAGCCTATGACTTCCTGGCCAAGGACAAAAACCCGGACTCGATCAACCCCAGCCTCTGGCGCCTGGCGCAACTCAGTGCCCATGCAGGGCTGTTCGAAGTCAGCCCAAGGTTGTATCAGGTGCGCGGCCTCGACCTGGCCAACATGACCATCATCGAAGGTGACGACGGGCTGATCATCATCGACCCGCTGACCGTCACCGAAACCGCGAAAGCGGCGCTGGAGCTGTACTATCAGAACCGCCCACGCAAACCGGTGGTCGCAGTGATTTATAGCCACACCCACGTCGACCACTTCGGTGGTGTGCGCGGCGTGGTCGATGAGGCCGACGTCAAGGCAGGCAAGGTCAAGGTGTTCGCCCCCGTCGGGTTCATGGAACACGTCATGAGCGAAAACGTGTTCGCCGGCAACGCGATGAGCCGTCGTGCGCAGTATCAGTTCGGCAGCCTGTTGCCCCGTGGTGAGCGTGGTCAGGTCGACGCGGGCCTGGGCAAGAGCTCGCCGAGCGGCGGCACGGTCACCCTGATCCCGCCCACCGACTTGATCGAAAAAGAGCTGGAGACCCGCACCATCGCGGGCCTGGACGTGGAGTTCCAACTGACGCCGGGCACCGAAGCGCCGGCGGAAATGAACCTGTACCTGCCGCAACTGCGG
The DNA here is from genome assembly GCF_003148705.1 of Pseudomonas sp. OV226. NCBI lineage: Bacteria > Pseudomonadati > Pseudomonadota > Gammaproteobacteria > Pseudomonadales > Pseudomonadaceae > Pseudomonas > Pseudomonas sp. OV226. Next base: position 7,968 of record NZ_QGGS01000026.1, read on the forward strand.
GCCTTGTGCATGGCGGAAAACGCAACGCAGATGATGCACAACATCCTCACCCCGCGTGGCGCACAAGTGCGTGACGCCAAGGCCTGGGCGCAATACCTGGACAGCAGCCTGGCGCGCTACGGTGACAAGAGCGACGTGTTATTCGCCCAGCACAACTGGCCGACCTGGGGTGGCGAGCGGATCCGCACGTTCCTGGCCGATCAGCGTGACATGTATGCCTTCCTCAACGACCGCACCCTGCATCTGTTGAACCAGGGGCTGACACCGCTGGAAGTCGCCGACGCCATCAAGAAATTGCCGGGCACTCTGGACCAGAAGTGGTACACCCGGGGTTACTACGGCTCGCTGAGTTTCAACGTGCGGGCGGTGTATCAGCGCTACCTGGGTTTCTACGACGGTAATCCGGCCAATCTCAATCCATTGCCGCCGGTGGAAACCGCCAAACGCAGTGTCGAGGCCATGGGTGGCCAAGCGGCGGTGCTGGAGAAAATGCACGCGGCGATGGCCAAGGGTGATTACCGCTGGGCCGCGCAATTGGGCAACCAGTTGCTGTTCGCCGACCCGGAGAACCCGGACGCCCGCAAGGCTCAGGCCGAGACACTGGAACAGATGGGTTATCAAAGCGAAAACGCCACGTGGCGCAACATGTACCTGACCGGCGCCATGGAACTGCGCAACGGTGTACCAGCGCACGCCGGTAGCTCGGTGTCGGGGGACATGGTGCGAGCGATGAGCCCTGAAATGTTCTTCGATTTCCTGGCCATTCGCCTCGACAGCGACAAAGCCGTGGGCCACGACATGACCCTGAACTGGACGTTCGAAGACCAGAACAAGGACTTCACCCTGACCCTGCGCAATGGTGTACTGACCCACCGCGCCGGGCTCAACCCTCAGGCCGATGCCGGTGTGAGCATGAGCAAGGCAACACTGGAGCAGATCAGCCTCAAGCAACTGGACTTCCCGACGGCGATTCAGAAGGGGTTGATCAAGTTACAGGGGAACGGAAAGAAGATTGCGGAATTGATGGGTAGCCTGGATACCTTTACCCCGCAATTCAACATCGTCACGCCCTGATCACACAAAGATCGTTCCCACGCTCTGCGTGGGAATGCATCAAGGGACGCTCCGCGTCCCAACGGGCGTGACGCTGAGCGTCACGGGAGGCATTCCCACGCGGAGCGTGGGAACGATCATTAAGCCGGAACCACTTCAACCGCCGGCATCTTCCACCGCTGTTCAACCACTTGCTGTTGCGGCCCGTATAGCCGCAGCACCAGCGTAAACGCCCCACTCGCCGGCGTCGGCAGCCAGTTGCTCTGGACTTGGGGTGCCGAAGGCTGCATCAGCAACGTCAACCCGCCGTCCGCATCCGCCAGCAACGAATCGCGGCTGCTCAGGCAGTAACGATCAATCGGGTTGGCGACCAATTGCCGGTCCGGCAGGTCATACAAGGTCAACGACCAGAACTCGCTGGCCGGCGGCAATTGCCCCGGTGCAAAACGCAGTCGATATTGACGCCCGCCCTGTAAGGGTTGCCCCTGATTGTCCTGACGACTGCCGGTGTAGAACGCCTCTTCGACACTGTTGCCGTAGATGCCGACGTGCGCCGCGACCGCGCGGTTGAGGTAATTGCCGTGCAGCGCTTCGCGGGTGCCAAACAGGCCCAGCGTAGTGCGCACCTGGCTCACCGCGGTTTGCAGTTGCGCCTGGGAATCGGCGATTCCGGCGATTAACGCCTGACGGGTTTCCACCGATACCCCATCAACATCGAACGCCTGGCCCGGCACGATGCCGATGCGGGCGAAACGGGCACGTAATGCCCGCTCGGACGGTTGAGTCGGGCACAGCGTGAGGAGCTGATTCAATACGGCAATGAACGAGGGCCCCAATCCGCTTTTACTGTCCCACGCCGGCCAGTCAATTGCGGGCGCCGCGATCGGTGCAGCGCTGGCGGTGTATTCATGCAGGGCACGCAAACGGTATTGCTGCTGCAACGCGCGCACGGCCGGCAAGTCTTCGGCGTTTTTCAGGCCGGTACGCCCCAGCACCATGACAATCTCGGTCTCGCTGCGTAGCACGGCTTTGATTCCAGGTGGCGTCGGCAATTGCCAGTCAGGCCCGACGATCAGGTAATCCCCCGCCTCTCGACCGGTGCTGAGCACGCCGACGTAAGCAAAATTGTGCGTGTATTGGTCCACCAACTGGTGCACGTAATAGCGATCCTTATCGACCGCCGGCACACTCAGCACCTGCGGTTCGCTGCGCAAATCGAGCCAGGCCCAGGAGTACGGCGTGTCGTTGTTCGGGGTGACAATTTCGCGGTTCTTCGGGGTGTACAACTCGCTGTAGTGACGGAAGCGATTGAAGCCGCCGACGTATTCCGGCGCGGCGGGATTGAGCAGCTGTTTTTCCAGGGTCTGGTAATGCATGAGCATCGGGTAGGCGTAGATCCACGCCTCCTGCGCGATGGCTCGAAGGTCATCGGATTCTGCGGCCAACAACCAGCGTGGAAACACCAGACTGCCGCCCAGCACACCCATGCTGCCCAGCATGCGGCGGCGACTGAACATCATATTCATGGCTCAACCCTCGCAATCGTCGGCAGCTGATAACTGCCATCCAGCGCACCGGCCTTGGGCAGGTACAAACGCAACAACACATTGAACGGCCCCTCGGGGGTCGGCAGCCAGTTGCCCTGCTGTGCGGCGGTCGGCGCATCGGGTTGCAGCATCAAGGTCAAGCCACCGTCGGCGTCATAGTGCAAATCAGGGCTGCGATCACCCAGGGCGTAACGCTGGATCGAATTGGCGGCGAGCAACTGGGTCTTGCCGTCGTAGAGGGTCAACGACCAGAAGGCATTCACGGGCGGCAATTGCCCGGCGGGGAAATGCAGGCGATAGGTTTTACGCCCATCCAGCGTCTGGCCCTGCGCATCGTGCAAGGCCATCGGGTAGATCGCTTCCACCGGATCATTGGCGTAGATATAGCGCCAGGCGACCGCCGCGCGGGTCAGGTCGTCATCACCAAACTTGCCGACATTGGTTGGCGAACGAAACCAGCCTTGTTGCTCCACCGAGACCTGGCTCGACGCCAACCGGACGTGTTCGCGCCCAGCCTCGGCACCCTGGGCAATCGCTTCGCTCAGCGCTGCCGGCGGTTCGAACGCGGCACCCGGCTTCACGCCAATGGCCGCGAAGCGTTCAAGTTTCGAACGCTCGGTTGGCGTCCATTCATGCAGCGGCGCCAAGGTATTGAAGGTGGCGAACAATGCCTGGGCCGGGCCTTGTTTGGTGTCTTGATAGGCGGGCAATCGCAACGGAGCCAACGCTGCCGGTGCTACCCCGCCGGTCACCTTGGACAACGGCGCCAAGGCGTAGCCCGTCAGCACGTTCGCTGCGTCTTGCAGGTCCGCCTCACCCTTGACCTCGGTGCGCCCGAGCAGGAACACCAGGCGACTCGGCGAGCGAATCACACCCCTGAAACCGCTCGGTGTTTCACCGTGCCAATCCGGCCCGGCAATCAGGTAACGCCCGGCTGTGTTGCCGGTGGCGCGGGTGCCGATGTAATCGAGGTTGTCGGTGCGCATGTCGACCAGCTGGAAACTGTAGTAGCGCCCTTCCACGGCCGGAACGTCCAGCACCATGGGCTCGCCACGCAGGTCGAGCACAGCGCGTGAATAGAACGTGTCGTTGTTGGGCGACACCACTTTGTTGTCTTGCGGGCCGAGCAATCGCGGCTCGCTGTACAGCCGGTTGAATGGCAATCTGGCGGCGATGGCGCTGAGCACTTTGTCGTGCTCGACGGTGGCGTAGGCGAAGACGTAAGCCTCTTGCGCCAGCGCCTTGGCTTGCGGCTGATCGAGGGTTGTCGCATGAGCGCTGCCCAGGCTTGCGCCCAGGGCCAGAGCGGATATCCAGTAGCGCACGGTTGATCTCCTGGTGGATGCAAACACTGAAATCCTGTGGGAGCGGGCTTGCCCGCGATGGCGGAGTGTCAGTCAACATAGCTGCTGAATCTGAAGGCCTCATCGTGGGCAAGCCCACTCCCACAAGGACTTGCGGTGTGTGTGAGATACGATTTACTTGGCCCAGCGCCGCAGGTCCGACGGGGTGTAGTCATCGGTCTTGGCCGAGAAGCCGACGCGCATCGGTTCAGTCTCTTCGTTGGCCAGACCACCGGCGTAGTAGCGCCCGGAAATCAGGTCATAGGACGTTTCCAGCACGTTGTAGGTAAAGCCGTGGTCGTACTGCTGAATCGCGTGCAGTTCGCCGCTGCGCCACAGTTCGCCGCGACTGTCGTACTGGTCCGACTGAGCGATCTGCCAGCTGTCCTCGTCGACATAGAAACGTCGTTTGGCGTAGATGTGCCGGGCACTGGGCTTGAGCGTGGCTTCCACCACCCACACCCGGTGTTTCTCGTAACGCGCCAGGTCCTGGTTGACGTGGTTGGGCTTGATCACTTCGTCGTACTTGAGGCTGTGGCTGCCGATTTTGTAGCTGTTGTACGGGATGAACAGCTCTTGTTTGCCGATCAGCTTCCAGTCAAAACGATCCGGCGCACCGTTGTATCCGTCGATATTGTCGGCGGTGATCAGGCCGTTGCTGTAACGGGCGCTGTTGTCATAGGCGATCATCGGCGCACGGCGAACCCGGCGTTGACCCGGCAGGTATTGCCACGCGGAACGTGGCTCGGCCACCTGGTCGACCGGCTCGTGCACCAGCACCGCTTCGCCGGACAAACGCGCCGGCTCCAGCACCCGGCTCTTGAACATGAACAGGATGTTGGCGCCCGACTCCAACCCGCCGACGGTGTCGGCGAAGTTGATCAGCGACTGGTTGCGCACGTAACTGGTGGCGCCGTTTTCACGCACCAGCGCCGAGCTGCTGATGCGCTCGTAACTGCCGCCGCGATAACGGGTCATGTGGTTCCACATCACCTCCAGGCCTTCGGTAGGCAGCGGAAACGGAATGCCGTGCACATAGTCATGCAAGCCATTGCCGCCATCGGCCATGCTGGTTGTGGCGACGTTGTCGCGGCTCTGCGCCAACACCTCCTTGGGCAGGTTGGCGCTGCGATGACTCGGGTAGATGTTCATTTTGTAGCTGTCGGGAAAACGCTTGAACATCGCGATCTGCCCCGGGCTGAGAAACTTCTGATACTGCGCGACGTTTTTCGCGTCGATGGTGAACAACGGCTTCTCCGACGCATACGGATCGCTGTAGCCGCCCTTGCTGTCGACACTGCCGGCGTTGCTCGCCAGGCCGCCGGTCCAGGCCGGAATACTGCCGTCGGCATTGCCAGCCATTTCCGACCCCATGGGGGTCAGGGTTTTGCCCAGCGCGGCGGAATCAGTGCCTTTGGCCTGAGCCAGGCCGACGGTGCAGGCCAGCGCCAGCACGCACAATTGCATACGCATAACGGTTCTCCTTAGAAGTCTGCCTTGAAGCTGACGGATGCGAAATCGCGGTCGTCGAGGGTGCTGTAATCGTTGGAACCAAAGAAGGCGTTGTAGGCCAGTTCGACGCTGTAATCGTTCATGTAGACGCCGGTCAGGCTCACGCCCAACGCTTGCTGGCCTTCCTGGAACGGCCCTTGCGGATCGTAGGAATAACCGGAGATGTCTTGTCGCCAGTTGACCGCCGGAATCAGGTTGACGCCGGGCAGCACGTCGCTGTATTCGAGGCTGGCGCGCAGGCGATAACCCCACGACCACTCGGTGGCAAACCCTTTGTCGGTGCAGTACTGGTTGGTGACGCCCGAAGCCACGGTGTTGCACAGCGTGCCGTTGCGCGGCGCACTGCGGCCAAACGCAGAGTTGCGGCCCAGACGTTCGTCACCCAGGTCGTCGATGTGCACCACACCAGCCTCACCGAACAGGCTCAGGCGCGTAGCGCCCAGCACGTTGTCGATGGCCTGGGTGGCCGAGCCGGTCATCTGCCAGACGCCTTTGCGCACCCAACCGTCGTAGCGACTGCCATTGGTCGTGCTGAAGCCCGGTGGCAGGTCAACCCACGAACTGCCGCCCGGTCCGGAGATCACCGCAACGTTGATGTCCGGTGCGTTGATCGCCAGTGGCATGTTCGGCCGATAGCTCAATTCACCGGCCAGGGAAATACCGGTGTAGGGCTCGACGCCGTTGAGGCTGAGGCCGTACAGGTGAATGTTTTCCGGAAACGCCGCCGCATAACTCGGCGCCTGGACACCGCCGGGGAACGTGCCGGGCAGGCTGGTGTTCTTCGCGTTGAGGGTGAAATACGGCAGCCGCGAGTGATAGTTGATGTAGTAGATCGCCGCCTCGGCATCGTTCATCCCATGGATGATGTTGCGCAAGGCGAAGCCGAACTGGCCGTTGTCGGACGGTGATTCATTACCTCGGGCTGTGGCGTACAACCCCGCGGCCTGCATTTGTTGATCGGTCTGCACCTGACTCAAATACAACGGCCCGCAACCAGGCTGGATGGCATCGCTGCTGGCGAAGAACGTGCCGCAACCGTCAAGTACGCTGGGTCGCCAGTTGTACTGGTAGAAACCTTCGAGGTTGAGGCTGTCCGTCAGGCCGAAGCTGAAGGAGACCATCTCCACCGGTAACTGGCCTTCCTTGATTTCCACACCGGGGCGGTTGAACGCCGAGATGTCCAGCGGGTTGATCACGTTGATGCCGTTCTGGATCAGCAACGCCTCGCCCCACGACAACACCTGGTTGCCAACCTTGACGTTCAACGGGTGGTCGGCCACCTGGAAATCTTTCCAGACGTAGGCGTCGAGTGTCTTGAAACCCTGGAACTTCGACAGGTCATCCCAGCCCGAATCGTCGAAATCCTTGAAGCGGCCATTGCCGGTTTCGTAGGCGTGGTCGTACCAGTACTTGAAGCGAACGAACGCCCCCTGGCCCTGGCCATCGAGACTGAAATCGGTGAGGCCCTTGAATATCTGCGAGGTGGGGTCGCCCTTCTCGAAGTTCAGCCGGTTGTCGTCGGCGCTGACGCTGGTGCCGTTGGCGCGCACGCCTTGGGCTTGCAGCGCGTTGGCGCGGGTCATCAGGCTTTTGTCGGGGTTTTGTGTCGACCAACTGCTGCCCAAGGTCAGGGTGGTTTTGGTCGACAGGCTCCAGTCCTCGTTGATGTCGTAACTGGTGGCCTGGGCCGGCCCGGTCAAGACAGCGAGGATCGCCAGCGCAAGCGGTTGCGGGCGGGTGTGGCCAAGCCTGTGAAGTCGCGGTCGGACCCCGGCTGTGGCCGAGCTTTTTCTTATCATTATTAGGCTCCGGTCAGATTTACTCAGCCCGGACACGGTGCCCAACAATCAGTGCCGACACGCAAGCGATGGCCGACAAAAAGTAATCATCACCGCCACTTCGACCCGTAGCAGCTGACGAGCAGCGCGAGGCTGCGTCCGGCTCTGTAGCAGCTGTCGAGCTCCAGCGAGGCTGCGTCCGGCTCTGTAGCAGCTGTCGAGCTCCGGCGAGGCTGCGTCCGGCTGCGAAGCAGTCGTGAGATCAGGCGGCGTGGTGTTTCAGTAAGACCGCGCGTGCCGGATTCACGACCGCTTCGCAGCCGGACGCAGCCTCGCTGGAGCTCGTCAGCTGCTACAGACCGGTGTGGTTACAAGGAGAGGCGAAACTGTTTGGGGGTGATACCGAACTGTTTGCGAAAGGCCCGGATGAAGTTACTCGGCTGGCGGTAACCAAGGCGTTCGGCGATTCGTTCGATGGGTTGATCACCGGCCGTCAGCCAATGCCGCGCCATGTCCAGGCTGTCGCTGCGGGCGGTGTGCGCGGCGGCGGTTTGCCAGTGCCTGAGCATGCTTTGATGCAAGAACGGATTGGCCCCCAGCAGCGGTTCGTCGAGGCTGGCCAAGGGCAATGTCAGGCACAGGTGCGGCCCCTCATGCACGTCGATGCCGACGCTGCGTAACCACTGCCCCGCGGCCTGTTGCGGCGTGAGGCAGACCTCGACAAACACCTCGCCCGGCGCCCGTCCGACCCGTCGGGCGATGTTGCGCACCAGGGTCAACGCCGCGGCATCCAGACCGAAAAAATGCGGTTGCTGGTCCGTCGCGCGCAGGTGCAATCGGGCCTGCCCGTGCGCCTCTTCCAGTTCGGCCATCACGTAGTTGGTGACACGTGGCAGGAACTCGGTGAAACAGACCAGGCTGGCGCGCAGGGTCGTGGCGGAGTCCAGCAAAATGTTCAGCCCTTGCAGGCAATTGGTCGCCATCCCGTTGACCAGTTCACAGCCAAACGTCGCGCCCGCGCCCAGACGTTCACATTCACTCCAAAGCTTTTCGACGAGGTGCGCGGGAACCGGCAGCCCTTGCCCATCGTGGCACGACAAGTTGATGCCGGCCCGTTGCAGCAATTGCTCCCGGCACAAACCGGACTGTTGGGCGTGGCTGAGAATGGTGCGGGTAAAGGCGCTGGAAACGAACAGTTGATCAGGCATGGCAGGCTACGACGAGTAAACAGGGTTGTAGTTATGCCAGTGGTCGTGGTATCGATCCAATGCATTAAAAGTATTCCAGGAATGCAGGAGACGCATGATGGACCTACGCCAGCTTCGCCACCTCGTGGCGCTCGCCGATTACCGTAATTTTGGCCGCGCCGCCGAGGCGATCAATCTCAGCCAACCGGCCTTCAGTCGCAGCATCCAGACCCTGGAGCGGGACCTCGGCTGTGCCCTGGTGGAACGCAGCAGCCGCGAGTTCCGCCTGACCGGCCAGGGCGAACTGGTGTTGCAACACGCCCGGCGCTTGCTCGCCGGCAGCCAGGCGCTGCACAACGAACTGACTCAATACAACGGCCTGACGGGCGGCGAACTGCACTTCGGCTGCGGTCCTTACCCGGCGCAACTGTTGGTGCCTGAAGCGCTGGCGCAGTTCATTCAAGCGCACCCGGCGATTCGCACCAGCTTTCACCTGGGCGACTGGGAGCAACTGGCGCTGTGGCTGCGTGAACAGCAGATCGAATTTCTGGTGGCCGATTCGCGTTACTTCACCGGTGATCCGCAGTATCAGGTGCAACTGTTGCGGCCCCGTCGCGGGCGATTTTTTTGCCGCGTCGGCCACCCCTTGGCGACGGGTGAACGCCTGCCCCTTCGCGCCCTGCTCGACTACGCCGTGGTCGGCACCCGGATTCCGCCGATGATTCGCAAGATCCTCGCCGATGTGCAGGGCGAGCCGGACTTCAACCCCAGCGTCGAATGCGCGCAATTCGATGCGATTCGCCGGGTGGTCATGCACTCCGACGCCGTCGGCATCGCGACCATGGAAGCCCTCGATGAACTGGCCAGCCAGGGGCATATCCACTTGCTGACCTTTACCGACATCCCCAGAGATGACCCGGCCCTGCAGTTGCACTACGGCATCGTCAGCCGCCCCGGTCATTCTTTGACGCCGGCAGCGCTGGCGATGGTGGAAGCGATCCTGGCGGTGGACCAGCGATTGCTCGCGGTGGATCAGGTCTAACACCGCAAAACCTGTAGGAACCGAGCTTGCTCGCGATGGCGGCATATCAGTCACATAGAGGCTCAATGTTATGGCCTCATCGCGAGCAAGCTCGGCTCCTACAGGGGTTCTGCGTTGCTTTTGAATCAGGCGCGACGCGCAAATGACTGCATCATCGCTCGCGACTCACCCAAGGCGCGCAGCAGGCAATGCATTGCTTCTTCACGGCTGCGTTCAAAGCGGTAACGGCCCTCGATGTACAGCGCCAGCTTCAGTTCTACCGGTTCGTCCAGCGGCAACGGCACCTGTTGAAGCCCGAGTACACTGGCGACCCGACTCGGCAGACTCATGCCGAAGGGCTGCCGATCCGCGATCAGCTTGGCGGCCAGTGTGCTTTGGGTGTTCACCGCAATCGTTCGGCGCAGACCTTTCAAGCCCAGGTGCAAGTCCACCGGGCTGAGGCCGTCGCGGCGGCTGGAAATCTGAATCTGCGGTTGCTCAAGAAAGGCTTGCAGGGTGCGCGGCGGTTCCTTGAGCGCGGCGCCATAGGCAAACACGTAATGGTCGGCCGGCAACACCTGCTTGTGCAACCCGGCGAGCCCGGCCAGCGGTTGGTCGAGGTCGATGAGGATGTCGAGTTTGCCGCTGGCCAGCTCCTGCAAGGCATCGCGACGGCGCGGCTGGAAATAGCGCACCTGCCAGTCGGCCTGGGGGGATTCGAGCAAGGCATCGAGCAGCACCGGTTGCAGGCAATCCAGGCAGCTGATGCGTAACAACGGATTGTTCTGCCGCGCCGCCGGAATCATCCGCAAACCATCGCGCAATGATTCCAGGGCGGCGCGCACATAGTCCGCCAAACGGTGCGCGACCAGCGTCGGCGTCACGCCCAGACGGCTTTTGATGAACAGCGGATCGCCACACAATTCGCGCAGGCGGCGCAGCGCATTGCTCATGGCCGGTTGCGACAGGCACATCACTTCGGCGGCACGGGTGACACTGCGTTGCTGGTAAATGGCATCGAAGGCGAGCAGCAGGTTCAGGTCGAGCTGGCGTAAATCAAGCATGGTCTTGCTCCGGCAAATCGCTTAACGTCGAGCAGCCTAACCAGTGTCCCGGAACATGCTGTGAGCCCTACATGACAAAAAGCGATCAGCGACTGCCCCATCAACCAAGGTCCCATCAATCAAGACCGAATGCGTTTTATGCGCCGACCTTGCTGCCGGCCATCGAAGAACTGCTGGCCCGAGGCGTTGCCCGGGATACCCTCGAAGGTCTGTTTCGACGCAGCCTGTTCGAGCTGCGCACGCCCTTCATGCGCATTCCGTTGTTCCTGTCGCGGCGCTTCTGGACCTTTGCGCTGGAGCAGACCGGCGACCCGTTGATCGGTCTGGCGGCGGGCCGTCGCTTCGTTTCCACCGCCACCAACGGCCTGACCTACCTGTTCGACGTGGCGGCGTCACTGGAAAGTGCCTGCGCGTATTTCGAGCGGTTTTTCCCGTTCTTCAACGGGCATTTCCAGGCCCAGATCGTGCGCAGCGATGACGGTGTGGAATTGCGCCTGCTCGACTGCGGCAGCGTGAAAGCCGGTGCGGCGACCACCGATTACATCCTCATCAGCCTGTGCAGCATGCTACGCCGCAAGTTTCTCGCCAGTGGCCTGGAACGTGATCCGGTGTTGAGTGTTGGCCTCGCGTGGCCAAGGACCGCCAACCCGACCGATCACGAACAGGCGTTCCGCGCACCGGTGCATTGGGCACAACCGCACCCTTCGATTCGCCTGGACCGACAGTTGTTCGTGACCGCGCTGACGCCGGGCAACCATGAGCTGGAACACACACTGGTGGAGTTGCTGGAACAGACCCGGCGCAACAGCGAGCCTACGTTGCTGGAGCAAGTCAGCGACCATTTGATCGCCGATCTGGCCAGCGCCAACTGGCAGCAGTTTTGTAACGACCATCATTTGCTGGAACGCACGGCGGCACGCCGGTTAAAGGCGCTGGGGTGGAGTTTTTCGCAGCTGCAGGATGAGTACCGGCGCTGCCGCGCGGAAGATTTGTTGCAGGCGGCAGACCTGGAGTTGGTGGAGATTTCCGACCGGTTGGGCTACAGCGATGTGCAGAGTTTTAACCGCGCCTGTTTGCGCTGGCTGGGGTGTGCGCCGGGGGTGTATCGGACGCGGTGGGTGCAGCCTTCAGAGGTGTGTTGATAGGTGGGGCCTCATCGCGGGCAAGCCCGCTCCCACAGGTTTTTTGGTGGTCACAAACCGGGGTTTTCAGTGAACCTCTCGGCTCACTGAAAGCCACTGTTAGCTAGATTTCAAAAACGTGGCTTGATGGTTTTCCACTCAGGCTTGTAACGCTGCATCTGTTTCACATCATCGCGCTGGCGAATACCGCACGTCAGGTATTGGTCATGCAGCTTGCCCAATTGATCGTGATCCAGCTCCAGGCCCAACCCGGGCGCTCGGGTAATTTTCACGCAACCATCGACGATGGGCAGCTTGCCGCCCTTGATCACCTCTTCGTCCGGCTCCTGCCACGGGTAATGCGTGTCGCAGGCGTAATCGAGATTGGGCACCGAGGCGGCGACATGGGCCATGGCCATCAGGCTGATACCCAAGTGCGAGTTGGAATGCATGGACACGCCCAAACCAAAGGTCTGGCACATTTTCGCCAGCGCCTGGGTGTCGCGCAGGCCGCCCCAATAGTGGTGATCGGCAAGGACGATCTGCACGCTGTTCAAGGCCACACTGCGGCGAAACTCATCGAAATCGGTGACCACCATATTGGTCGCCAGCGGCAGGCCGGTGCGTTTGTGCAGTTCGGACATGCCTTCCAGGCCAGGCGTCGGGTCTTCGTAATATTGCAGGTCATCGCCCAGCAATTCGGCCATGCGAATCGAGGTTTCCAGGGACCAGTTAGCGTTCGGATCGATCCGCAGCGGGTAACCCGGGAAGGCCTTTTTCAGCGCCTTGATGCACGCCACCTCATGCTCAGGTTCCAGCGCGCCCGCCTTGAGCTTGATGCTCTTGAAACCGTAGGTCTCGATCATGCGCCGGGCCTGGGCGACGATCTGCTCTTCGTTCAGCGCTTCCCCCCAACTGTCGGGTTTGTAGGGCGAATCGATATGCTGGGCGTACTTGAAGAACAGATAAGCGCTGAACGGAATCTCGTCACGGATCGCGCCGCCCAGCAAGTCCACCAATGGCACGTTCAGCGAGTGCGCCTGCAAATCCAGGAACGCCACTTCGAATGCCGAATACGCATTGCTCACCGCTTTGCTGGCGTGAGAACCGGGTGCCAGTTCTGCGCCGGCGATGCTCGCCGGTTTGTTCGCCGCCACGGTGGCCTGGACGATGGCGCGCAGTTGATTGAGATTGAACGGGTCGAGGCCGATCAGCTTGTCTTGCAATTGCTGCTGGATCGCCAGCGCCGGAGCGTCGCCGTAGCTCTCACCCAGGCCAATGTAGCCATTGTCGCTCTCGATCTCGATGATCGAGCGCAGTGCGAACGGTTCGTGGATCCCGCTGGCGTTGAGCAGCGGCGGATCACGGAAAGCGATGGGGGTGACGGTGACTCGTTTGATTTTCAAGAGGCTGCTCCCTTTGAACCTGAACTCAAGGCGGGTTGACTGGTGGATGTTTTGCAGGCGGCGTCCTCGGCGGGTTTGCCGTTCAGCGAGCGCAAGGAGTCGCCACGAGGGGCCGTGCGAGCGAAAAAGATCACCACGGCCGCGACCAGGGATGTGGCGGCCAGGCCGTAAAGCCCACCCTCGATAGACCCGGTTTTTTGTTCGAGAAAACCGAACGCCGTCGGGGCCACGAAACCACCCAGGTTGCCGATGGAGTTGATCAGGGCGATCACCGCCGCGGCGATGCGCGCATCCAGATAGCCTTGCGGAATCGGCCAGAACAACGCCGAGGCGGCCTTGAAACCAATGGCCGCAAAACAGATGGCGACAAAGGCGAAGATCGGTCCGCCGGTGGTCGACATGAACATGCCGAACGCCGCAATCACCAGCGTCAACGCCACCCAGGCTTGCTGGTGTTTCCATTTGCTGGCCATGGCGGCGAAGCCATACATCGCGACGATGGAAATCAGCCACGGAATCGAGTTGAACAGGCCGACCTGGAAGTCGCCGAGGTTGCCCATTTTTTTGATCATGCTCGGCAGCCAGAACGTGGCGCCATAGATGGTCAGGGCAATGGAAAAGTAGATAAAACAGAACAGGGCAATTTGCTTGTCGGCCAGCAGTTTGAACATCGACGGCTTGATCGTCTGCGCGGCTTCGCGAGCTTGCTGTTCCAGCGCGATGGCGCCAGTCAGGGCGTCTTTTTCTTCGACGCTCAGCCATTTCGCTTCACGCGGATGGGATTGCAGCCAGGACCAGACAAAACCGCACAGGACGATGGAGGCGAAGCCTTCAATCAGGAACATCCACTGCCAGCCATGCAGGCTGAAACCGCTGACGTTCAGCAGCGCACCGGACACCGGGCCGGAAATGACCGAAGCAATGGCCGAACCGCTGAGAAAGATCGCCATGGCTTTGCCCCGTTCAGTCGACGGCAGCCACTGGGTGAAGTAGTAAATGATGCCCGGAAAAAAACCCGCTTCGGCCGCGCCGAGAATGAAGCGCAGTACATAGAAGCTGGTTTCGCCACGCACGAAGGCCATGGCCATGGCAGCTGCGCCCCAAGTGAACATGATGCGCGTCAACCAGGCACGAGCACCGTAACGCTGCAGCAGCATGTTGGAGGGTACTTCGAATATCGCGTAACCGATGAAGAACAGCCCGGCGCCCAGGCCATAGGCCGCTGCGCCGATGCCCAGGTCGGTTTCCATGTGGCTGCGTACGAAGCCGATGTTGACCCGGTCGATGTAGTTGACGATGAACATCACCACAAACAGCGGCAACACATGGCGCTTCACCTTGGCCGCGGCGCGGGCAAGCACATTCGGGTCCGGCGGACTCTGGAGGGTTTTCAAAGGGCGACTCCCGACATTGTTTTTTTAGGGACGAACCGATCATGGACGCGGCAATTGATCCCGTCTAATCTAAACTGGCATTCGATTGATACCCGGATTAGATCAATGTTCGAACTGACCCAACTGCGCTGCTTCACCACCGTGGCCACTGAACTCAACTTCCGTCGTGCCGCCGAACGACTGAACATGACTCAACCGCCCCTGAGTCGACAGATCCAATTGTTGGAGCATCACCTGGGTGTCGAGTTGTTCACCCGCTCCACCCGCAGCGTCGCCCTCACCGCCGCCGGCCGCGCCTTCTTTATCGAAGCGCAGAACTTGCTGGAGCGCGCCCAGCAAGCCGCCGTCACTGCCCGGCGTTTTGCCGAAGGCGACATTGGTTCGGTCAACATCAGCTTCGTGGGCAGCGCCGTGTACGAGTTCCTGCCCAAGGTCATAGCCGAAGCACGGCTCAAACAACCCCACGTCAAAATCGATCTGGCGGAGATGAACACCTACCAGCAGCACGAAGCCCTTCGCGCCCGGCGTATCGATCTGGGTATCGTCCGCGCGCCCTTGCTGGAACCGGGTTACGCCACCGAGTGCCTGGTGCGCGAGCCCTTTGTCTTGGCCGTCCCCAGTCGCCACCCGCTGGCCAGTGCCGAAACCGTGTCCGTCAAAGACCTCGACGCGCAACCGTTCCTGATGTACTCCCACGCCGCCTACCCGCCCTTCAACGAACTATTGACCGGCATGCTGCGCTCAGCCCGCGTCGCTCCGGAATACGTGCAATGGCTCGGTTCGTCACTGACGATTCTGGCGCTGGTCAACGCCGGAATGGGCCTGGCCCTGGTCCCTCGCTGCGCCACCAGCGTGGTGTTCAAGAACGTGGTGTTTCGGGATATCGATCTGGGGGAAGGCGTACAGAGCGAGCTGCATTTGATCTGGCGCGAGAACAATAACAACCCGGCGTTTGCGATGTTGCTGGAGGGGATTCGCAAGGCTGTGAGGGAGGGATGGGGGGTGTAAATGTGTAGATGGGCCGAGTGTCGCCGGGTTTGAGGGCTTGTGCGACCAGCCGCAATCGGCGCCTCACGGACGTTTTTTACACGGGAGCGCTATAGTTAATGACCTTGGGGAAACACGGGAAATCCGACTTCGCAGGTGTTGCCATGAAGACGTTCGAACAAACGCTGTTGCTTGCCCTTTGCCTGGTCGCCACCGGCGTGCACGCGGATGACAGCCTGATGGAAACCGACCAATCAAGCAGTGAATTCAACTATTACGGGAAGGATCAACCCTTTTCCCACCCGGTGCCGCCCTCCATGAGTATTGTTCCGCCGGGCGCGTACATTTCGTCTTCTCCACAAACGTTCATCCCGGTGTCGAGTCAGCACGTGTTCCACGACTCCCGCTTGCCGACGGTGGCGGACGCGTCGGTGCGAGTGTTCATTCGCACCTACGACGAGGAACACGGCGTCTACGTGAACCAGGAAGTCGAGGACCCGAGCTGCATGTTGTCATGCCTGCGCCAGGGCCCCGCCTTGTAACACAGGTCAATGCCTACCACTGGCGTTTGTCCGGACGTGCCAGGCCGAGTTTTTCGATCCGGTAACGCAGCATGTCTCGGCTCAGGCCCAGCAGCCGTGCGGACTTGGTGACGTTCCAGTCAGTCTTGTCGAGCATCTTGCGCACCATGTCGCGCTCGACTTCAGGCAGGTTCATCGACTCAGTGCCGTTGTAGATCGGGCGTGGTTCGTGGTTTTGCGGCTCATGCTGATACATCGGCGGGTCATCCACCAGGCTGAGGCAGACGTTCAACTGATGCGCGGCGATGGTGTCGCTTTGCGCCAGCAGCACGGTTTGCTCAAGCATGTTGCGCAACTCACGCACGTTGCCCGGCCAGCTATAGCTGAGCAGCAGTTCTTCAGCCTGATCACTGAAATGCAGGTTCGGTTTGCCATAGCGTTTGCCATGGACGGCTAAAAAGTGCCGGGCCAGTAGCAGAATGTCTTCGCCACGGGCATACAGGCGCGGCACTTTGATGGAGATGATCCGCAGGCGGAAGAACAAGTCACGGCGAAACTTGCCCTGCTGCACCATCTGTTCGAGGTTGCAGTTAGTGGCGCTGATCACCCGCAAGTCGACCTTGCGCTCCTTGACCGAACCGACTCGACGAATGGTCCGGTCCTCCAGGAGTTTCAGCAGTTTGGCTTGCAGCAACAAATCCATCTCACCGATTTCATCAAGAAACAACGTACCACCATCGGCCGCTTCCACCAGACCGACACGGCGGTCCTTGGCATCGGTAAAGGCGCCCTTCTCGTGGCCGAACAGTTCCGACTCCACCAGATTGGAAGGGATCGATGCGCAGTTGAATTCAATGAACGGGCCTTTGCTGCGCGGGCCGTCGAAGTGCAGCGCGCGGGCCACCAGTTCTTTACCGGTGCCGGTCTCACCCTCCACCAATACGGGCGGCAAGTCGGTGTTGGCCATGCGCCGCTCGGCGTCGAGCAACTGGGCGATGGTGTTCTTCAGGTAGTGCATCGGCGCCGATTCACCAATCAGTGCCTGCACGCCGGATTTCTGCGCCTCGCGCTCCTGATAGAACGACAACGTGCGCTCCATGCGATCAGTGGCCAGCGCCTTGTCCAGCAAGAGCTTGAGCTCAGGCAAGGCCACCGGTTTAGTGACGTAGTGGAAAGCCCCCTCTTTCATCGCCACCACGGCATCTTCGACATTGCCGTAACCGGTCATCATGATCACTTTCAGATCCGGCGCGCTGACGCGCAGCTTCTGGATCAAGTCGTGACCACTCATGCCAGGCAACGAGTTGTCGGTCAACACCACGTCAGGGGCGAACGCTCCCAATTGCACCAGTGCATCTTCAGCAGAATGGCAGACCGTTACCTCGAAGTCTTTACGCTCCAGGTAGGTCTGAATATTCTCGGCGAGGATTTCGTCATCCTCGACCAGCAATATGCTGTGCTCCATATTCCCCTCCCGTTGCCGCTTTAAAATTGAGACAAACGCGGGTTCCCTCCTGCTCCTGGCTGATCAGTTCGACCGAGCCTTCGAAACGCTCCATTATTCGTTTTACCAGGGCCAGGCCTACGCCCAGCCCTCCTTGTTTGGTGGTGAAAAACGGCTTGAAGACCATCTGTTGCTGCTGCTTGGTCATGCCTTTGCCGGTATCACTAAGGGTCATGCGCACATGGCCGGGTTGTGTCTGTTCGATATCAATACTCAATTGACCACCCTTGGGCATGGCTTCCAGGGCGTTGGCAAACAGGCTATTGAGAATTTGCGTCAGCAGCACCTGTTGGCTGACGACCGGTGGGCAGGCTTGAGGCGTGAATCGCACCTGCACGTTCGACCGTTTGATCAGCGCATCGAATGCACTCAGGGTGTCATCGATGGCCAGCACCAGATCGACCGTTTCGCAGTCGTCATTCATCGGCCGTAACGACACCAGCAATTCCCGAACCCAGCGTGACATGCGATCGACCTGATTGATGATGTCACCTATGTTCTTCTGCGCATTCTGGCTGGCGATTTCCTGGGCCAGTTCGGCGCTGGAACGAATGTTGGCCAGTGGATTACGCAAACTGTGTGCCACCGCCGAGGACATTTCCCCCAGGGCGACGAACGTTTCATTGGTGATCAATTGCTTCTGCTGGCTCTGCAGCAGCATCGAGGCACGGCGCACAATCCAGAACAACCCAAGGTAGATGACCAGGCCGCCGAGTACGGTTGCCAGCCAGATGGCCTTGAAACCACGCTGGATGCGCTCCACCAGGTCGACCGGTTCCTTGTAGATCTCAACCATGGCGACCACTTTGCTTCTGTCGGCATTGAACATCGGGATGTAATTCTCGACGAACAGGTATTCCGGCTCGCGCAGCAGCTTCTGCTCGGGACGCTCGTCATCGATTTCGTGGTAGCTGGTGGACACCAGCTCTTTCATTTCAAAGGACGAGTCCAGCTCATCATCGTCTTTGATGCGCACGCCGATCAACTCCGGGTTCGTCGACCAGACCACGGTACGATCCAGCGCGTACACCGTCGCCAACAAAATGTCCGGCAGGTGCTCCACGTGATCGAGAAATTCAATGCGCGCCGCCGCACGGGTGCCTGGGGACACGTCGGGATAAGCGTTGTCCAGCCGAGGGTCGAGCATCTCGCCCATGGTTCTGGCCGGGTCGATCAAGGCATGGCGAATTTCGGCGTCACCTATGGCTTGAATGAATTGCGCGGTCAGCATGGAATCGCGCTCGATGCTTTCGGTCACCACAAAACGCGTGGAGATATAGCCAAGCCCCAACGCCACGGCGGCAATGATGAAAAAGCTGGCCAGGGAAAACCAGCGCAACAGATTGAACTGCCCACCCCGGCTCTGGCCTGCGACAGCCGGTGTGATCGGTGCCGGTTCTTGTTGTTGTTCGAGTATCGGCATAGGGGGTGTCCTGGATGCTCGTATCTAGCCTGTTCAGCCGTGTTTCAGATCAGTGTAGGCGTCAATGACGGTGCCTGACTGAGCCAATGATAGTATTTCGCCGCTATTGCGCCTGCGCCGCTTGCAACGGCTGCTGTCGATCGGTTTCTTCCTGCAAAAATTCCATAATCGATTGCGCGGATTTCTCATCCAGACGCAGGTTCGGCATCGGGATTTTTTCGTAACGCTCGAACAGCTCCACGGCAATCGGGTCTTTCTCTTTCAGCATGCGGTCTGGCTCGCGAATCCAGCGGTTGAGCCAGGCCGGGTCGCGTTGACGGGTCACACCGATCAGGTCCGGGCCAATGCTGCGCATGCCAATGCCCTGGCCGTCCATCGGTCCAAGGCTGTGACACGACGCGCAACGGGTGCGAAACAGTTCTTCGCCATTGCTGGGCGGGCGAATTTCCGGGGCGTTGGCGTAGCTTTGTTCAACGCTGGCTTTTTTCCAGTTCTGCAAAGTGTTGGCCAACTGATCGGCCAGAATCCACGGATTCTCGAACGGTGATGCTTTCATCCAGCGACCGGTGCTCTGGTTGCCGACGATCAGGCTCAGGTTGTGGTCCTTGCTGCGCCCGTTGTCGACGCCTTCAATGAACAGCCCGAGTTTCTTGCGCAGCTCGGTGACGTCGGCAAATTCCCCGGTGAGGAATTTCCAGCCCGGCCCGACCTTGAAGCGTTGTGCATAGGCCTTGAGCACTTCAGGTGTGTCACTCAACGGATCAATGCTGATGGAGTAGAAAAAGATGTCCTGGCCGACCCGGTCGCCGAGCAGCTTTTGCACCTGGCGCAGGCGTGCGGTTTCCAGCGGGCAGGAGTCGCTGCATGAGGTGAAGATGAAGTTGATCACCACCACCTTGTCTTTGATCAGGTCATCGAAAAAGTGCACCTGCTGACCGTCCTGGTCGGTCAGCAGGGTGTTGGGGAAATAATCGCCGCCCCAGGGTGTCGCCGACTCCGTCGGCGCCAGCACACCCTCATGGGCCAGCAGCACCTGACTGGCCAACAAACAGACAACCAGTACCAATATCAGGTGCATGCCCAAGGCGCGGGAGCGCGGCGTGTGAATGTTCGTGTTCATGTCGGCTCCCTCGCGGCGTTTCATGGTTTGACCGTCACTTTAGGGCCGAAGCCGTCGCCAGTACGGAAGGTAGGCAGTGCGGCGGAGTTGACGTAGCGCACACCATCCCAACTTGGCAGCGGTGTTGGCATCAACTGGAATTGCCCGGGTTTTTCAATGTCCCAACGCAGCAGCATCGAGTTGTCTTCATGCTGGGTGTTGTGACAGTGCTCCATGTAGGTCCCGGCGAATTCACGGAAGTTGATCGCCATCTCGACGTTGTCCAGGCCATCTTTTTCCGTACCGATGCGGTACACGTCCTTACGCGCCCATTTTTCCCATTCCGGTGGCGCCTTGCCGCCTCGACTGAGGATGATCCCCTCCTCGAAGTGCACATGCACCGGGTGGCTCCAGCCACTGCCGCCGAGCTTGATGTTCCAGACCTCCAGGGTGCCGAAACCGGCAGCCCCCGCATCGGTCGGACCGTTAGCCAAGTGAGTCGCGGTGTTCAAGCGACGCGGGTCCATGTGGAAGCCGAAGCCGCCATCGGTCTTGACCGTCCACGGTGCTTCATCGGTGCCGTCCGACCGGCCGAAGGTGAAGGTGCGGTGACGTGCCTGAGCGAGCAGCGCCTTGTCGGCCGCGTTGTCGCGATGGATCTTCAGCGGGATCATCACCAGGCCTTCGGCTTTACCCGGTTTGGCCGGTTCGTAGAGTGCTGGGTCCATGGCCAAGTCTTGACCGGTATAGGCCTTGACGTTGAGTTGCAGGATTTTGCCCACCGCCGGGTCACCCTTGTCCCACATTGGTCCTTTGCTGGTTTGCTTGATCACCGCTTTGTAATTTTCGGAGAGCACGTCTGCCAGCGATACGGGCTCTTTCGGACCTTTACCGTCGTCATGCACCAACAGGTTGACGAAGAACACCTTGTCGCCAGGCTTGATGCCGTTTTTCGCGAAGTTGACGATGATGTCGAAGCGTTCGGCAATGCCTTGGGTCGGCAGGATCGCGTTGTGGTTCTGTTTGTCGCCGTCGGCGTCGAGGTCCATGGTGCCGTCAAATGGCACGCTGTGTTCCATGATGTTGCCGTCGTTGGCAATCATGTGGAACGGCACGCGGGCATAGGACACCCCCGAACCTTTAGGGCCCTGGAATTCGCCGCTGGTGCCTTTGATTTCCCGCACCATCGCCAGCTTGTAGTAACGCGACACCGAGCCATTGAGGATACGGAAGCGGTAGCTGCGAGCGCGCACATCCAGGGTCGGTTTCCATTGCCAGTTGACCAGCACCTGGTCACCGAGGAAGCCGTCGGTGTTGAACGGGTTGAACCACAGCTGACCGCTTTGATCCCAAGCCTTGTCGGCCACCACCAGGTTGACGTCGTAGTCGCGGTTACCCCACGGCAACGCACTGCCGCTTGGGAAACGCAGGTTGACGCCGTCGTTCACCGATTCATTGCCACGGTCCAGGGCGCTGTAGTAGTTCATCATCGCCGCGTTGCCCTTGTAGACGTTCTGCGCGGTGAAATCGAGCATGTGGTCGTGGAACCAGTGGGTGCTCATGGTTTCGCGCCAGTCGCCACGGATCTTGATCGTGCCGTTCTCGCAGGTCTTGCGGCTCGGGCTCATGTCATTGGTCCACAGGGTTTCGCCCGGTGCGCAAGGGAACGCCGCGCGTGGATCGTGCGCATCGGTGTTGATCGTGTCGTAGCCGGCCAGCTGGATCGGCCAACGATAGTCGTAATACTGACCAGGGAAGAAAAACGCGTTGGCATAACCGTCGCTTTCCGCCGGGGCGTGGCCGTTGTGTTCGTGGGTCGTGATGGTGTGCAGGCCAAAGCCCATGTTGGCCGACGGGTCGATTGGCAGGCCGTTGTAGTGACGCATCAACACCGGCTGGCCGTAACGCACCATCAGCAATTTAGGCGGCAACGTGCCGTCGAAGGTCCAGACCGAGTTGTGATTCTGCACCGGCATGTTCGGGTGGAAACGCGCATCGACGCCTTTGGCGGTGCCATCGGTGGCCTGTACACCGGCGACGTTGTGGTAGAGGCCACCGGGGCCAAACTCGCCCACGGCGTAGCCATGCATCTGATGACTGTCACGCCACCCGGTGTTGGTCCTCACCCCGGTTTGCACGGTTTTGTAGGCCATTTGCGGGTAGAACTCATTCCAGCGCTGATGTGACCAGCCCTTTCCTGGCGGACGACCTTCAGCCGCCGAGCCGATATGGCGATTGAGGAAAATCTCGATCTGCGCCTGCCAAGGGTTGCGGTCCACCACGTTGGAAAACTGACTGGGGAACGGCGTCAGCCCCGGTTGACGCATGAAGGCATCGAGTGCCGCGCTCGGTGGTGCACTGCGGGCCACACTGGTCGGGTCCTGCTGTGGCAACGGGCCGATCGCTGCCGGTGGAAACCCCAAGGGCGCCGCCGGTGTGGTGGGATCGAGTTTTTCCGGGCCGAACTCTTCAAACAGCACCAATTGCTGAGTAAAGGGCAGAGCACCAAACAACGGGCTCGGCTTGCCATTGGTGGGGTAATTGAAACTGGTCTGCACCGCAGGTGGCAGGGCATTTTCTGCGCGAGTTTCGTCGCGGTTGCCCTTGACGCCATCGGGCAAATCGAAGGCGTCCTGGTTGGCCTCCGGCATGCTCAAAATCGCATTCAACGCCGTGGCTTCGTCAGCCGGCTCATCGTAGTAAGCCGAAGGGTCGGAGGGTTCAGGCTGTCGCTCGTCATCGATCGGGCTGGCACGCAGACTCGCTGTGCCCAGCGTCATCGTCAGAACGACGCCAACAGGCGCCAATAGGCCAAACCATTTGTAGGGATAACGAGCTTTTCTTTCCATCACCAGCCGCCTCGAAGTCGTGAAGGGGGTAATGGGGTTTTGCAAAGAACTCGCCAGATTTGTAACTGATTTATACGAAAGTATTAACACGCGCTAAAACAATGGCTTATCAACATCAATGTGCCATATCCGGAAAAAACGACTGGGGCTTGACACCCGCTAACGGGGAAAGTTCATACCCGCTTTCAGGGAATCCGATTAAACGACAAGCGGACAGTAGTGCCCTCGCCTTCACGGCTATTGAGGGTAACTCCGCCCCCGAAACGATCCATGATTCGCTTGACCAGCACCAGTCCGACCCCCAGCCCGCCTTGCTTGGTGGTGTAAAACGGACGGAATGCCATGCTGCGCTGTTCTTCGCTCATGCCTTTGCCAGTGTCGCTCACCACCACGCAAATACCTTTGGTATCGGTTGGCTCTAGCGTGATGGTCAGGGTGCCACCCTCGTCCATGGCTTCCAGTGCATTGGCCAGCAAACTATTGAGGATCTGCGTCAGTTGCACCTGCTGGCTAAACACCATTGGCGTTTCCTTCGGCTGAAACACCACGTGAATCCCCGCCTTGGCGATTTGATGCTCGAAGGCCAGCAGACTGTCATGCAAACACGCCACCAGGTTCACCGGCTCCGCTTCATCGTTGAGCGGGCGCAAGGATTGCAGCAATTCCCTGATCCACTTCGACATGCGGTCCACCTGCCCGACGATATCGTTGATGTTCTTGTGCGCCGGGCCGCTGTCAAACTCCAGCGCCAGTTCGGCACTTGAGCGGATCGTCGCCAACGGGTTGCGCAGGCTATGGGCAACTGCCGAAGACATCTCCCCGAGTACAACAAAGGTTTCGTTGGTGATCAGTTGTTTTTGCTGTGTGGCCAATAGAATCGCCGCCCGCCGCACGATCCAGTACAGCCCCAGGTAAATCAGCCCGCCGCCCAACGCGGTGGCCAGCCAGATCAGCGCCAGGCCGCGCTCCATGCGTTCGATCAAATCCTTGGGCTCCTTGTAGATTTCGACCATCGCAGTGACGGTCTCGCGGTCGGCATCGAACAAGGGAATGTAGTTCTCAATAAATATGTAGTCCGGCGGCGTGACAAACTTTTGTTCCATACGCCCTTTGTCGACGCTGTGATAACTGGCAGATACCGGGGTTTTGGAAGCGAACGCTTGATCGAGATCGGTATCGGCATGAATCCTGGTGCCCATCAATGCCGGATTGGTCGACCAGATCACCATACGATCAGGCGAATAAATGTTGGCCAGGATCACGTCGGGCAAATGTGCGACATGGTCAAGGAACTCGCCCCGGGCACTGGCACGGGCCATCGGGTCGACGTCGGGGAAATCCTTGTCCTTGCGTGGGTCGAGCAGCTCGCCCATGGTCCGCACGTTAGGGATCGAGACATGGCGCACCTCCGCCGAGGCAATCGCTTCAATGAACTGGGAGGTCAGCAATGCATCGCGCTGCACGCTTTCGGTAATCACGAAACGCGTGGACACAGCCCCCAATGCCACCGCCACCGTGCCGATCACCGCCATGCTGATCAGCGAAAACCAGCGCAGCAGATTGAACGGCCGTTTGCGCGAGCTCAAGCGAATATCACCCTGTTCTTTGAGAAGGGCTGTTACTTGCGAATTCATGGCCGATGTTCCCCGGTACTCCCTATAGGGTTATAGCCCACTGCTCGGCGATTGCCCATTTCCGGGGGGCTCCCCCCCTCTTTTCCCCACCTACCCACTGGCCCCATCCACCCCCAAAAGTGGGGACAGTCGCCCGCTTCGGTGTCCGTCGCCGTCAGACCTTAGTAGCACCCCACGCCATCACTACGGGCCTCTGCCGCCAGTTTTCAAAGATTGGTATGGAAGTTGCCGACCTCACCCGCAACTGACCCGTCCCCGAGGGGCGGTACTCTGATAGAGGGAATACTCATGCACCCTTTACTGTCCAAAACCGCGACCGCCCTGGTCGTGACCGCTCTGGCTCAAGGCGTTGCGCACGCGACGCTGTTTGCCGTGGACACCGGACCCTACTTGCCCGCCAACGGCAATTTCGCTGCTTGGTACCAAGACACCCACGGCCGCACCCTGGACTTATGCCTGTCCAAGGCTGTCAGTTCCAGGGTACCCAGCGCCCCTGGCGCCCCGACGTACATGTGCTCGTTGATTCCCGCACCAGGTGTTTTCGACGACACCCAACCGATGGTCTTCCCGACCAACTTCCCTGACGAAGCGTTCTGGGCGACCGGCGAAACCACCATCGTCGATGCGGCCCGAGGCATCGATCTTACCTATGTCTCGGCAGTCGAAGCCGCCTTCAGCGGCGGCGACCCCGTGGAAGGCGACCAGATCAGCTTCGCGCGAATCCGCATCCGCATCGATGTGCCCGTTGCCGGGACCTATGTCGTGACCCACCCCTACGGCGTCGAAGTGTTCACCGTCGATACCCCTGGGCGGCGGGCGATCAACATGACGCGGGACATCGGCATCGGCGCAGCGAAAACCTATGACGGCGCGCTCAAGGGCGATGTCGGGCCATTCTTGCGCAGTGTCAACGGTCCTTATACCGAGACCAACCCGGTCAACGGCGCCGCCGAACAATTCGTCGGCGACCCGAACCTCACGGAAGCCGTCACCGGCAGCCCGTTCAACACCAACTACGTGCGCATCGAAGGTCCCAATGGCCTGGACTTGCGTACCACCCTCTTTGCTGTCTCCGGCAAGCTGTCCAGCGTGGTCCGGCCAACCCCGGTCATTGCGCAGCGCAGCACCTATTCACGGCATGCCGGCACCAGTGCGCCTGAGGCCCAGCAGGATGTTTTCGTCCTGGCCCCGCCGCCACCGGCGACTGTGACCCTGGACAGCAATAACCCGGTGCTGAACTTGACCGAAGCGGACAGCACCGGCCACTGGTATGCGCAGTCGTCGACCAACCCGACGTTGCCGAGCACCCTGCAAGTGACCGCCGACAACCACCTGGCCATCGCCAGTAGCACTCCCACTACCCTGTCGTCGCCCCTGACCGACCTTGTGGTGATTTCCCGTGCCGAGTACAGCCTGAACAGCGGACAAATCACCATCGTCGCCTCGACCAGTGATGAAACCTCACCACCGGTGCTCACCGCCACCTCGGGTACGGGAGTCGCCATTGGCGCCCTCATTGGCGATGGCGCAGTGAAAAGCCTGGCCACCGGCATCTCGCCGAATCCGCCAGCCCAGGTTCGAGTGACGTCATCCAATGGCGGCAGCGACACCGAAGAAGTGGTCATCGTGCAATGAACGCTCTCATGCCCAGATCCTCATCAGGAGGCATCATGAACAATTGGCCACGCCTGGCGCTCAACGCCTTGGGACTGACTCTATCGCTGTCCGGCAGTGCTTTCGCGCAACTCGCTGCCGTTGACCCCGGCCCTTATACCTTTGCCTCCGGGAAGTTCCCGATCTGGTATCAGGACAACAATCTGCTGTCGATGGAACTGTGCCAGTCCCGAGCCGCCAGCTCGCGGGTCCCCGTCAGTGTGCCACCGGCTTACATGTGTACCCTGCTGCCGACACCTGGCATTTTCGACGACACCCAGCCGATGGTGTTCCCGGATAACTGGCCAGACGAATCCTTCTGGTTCCTCGCAGAAACCAATATCCCCAACAACGCCGCAGGCTATGGGATGGACGCCTACGTCGCCGGGATCGAGGCTGCATTTGCCGGCGGAAACCCGCTCGACGGTGATCAAATCAGCTTCGCGCGGATCCGTATGCGGATCAACATTCCCGTCGCCGGCACCTATACCATCACCCACCCTTACGGCGTGGAAACGGTCAACGTCACCAGCCCTGGCCGGCGTGCGATCAACATCACCAGAGACGTCGGCGTCGGTGCGCCAGGGGTCTTCAGCGGCGCGGTCAACGGTGCCATCGGGCCGTTCCTGAAAAGCGTCAACGGGCCTTATACGGAAGTGAACCCGGACACCGGCGCCATCGAAACCTTCGTTGGCGACCCGAACCTCACCGAAGCAGTGACCGGTAGCCCCAACAACACCAACTTCGTGCGCATCGAGGGGCCCGCCGGGACTATCCAGGCCAACCTCTTCACCCTGTCCGGCAAAGTGCTCGACAACCGTGCGCAAACACCGGTGGACTTGAGCCGTGCCACTTACCGCCGCACCTCAGGAACAGGGGGCATCAACACCCGCGTCGAAGTCTTCGGTAAAGCAGACACCGGCTCAACCCTGTGCTTCCGCGAAAGCATCGCTCTGGTCCCCGGCCCGCCTGTTTCGCCTTGCCTGACCACCATGGTGGGTGATAACAACGGCGTGTTCTTCGGCCAGCATCTCCTGGTCAATGGCGCTGTGCCTCCCGTCGTCGTGATCACCGCCACCAACCCGACCGGTTCGACCCGCCCGACGTCCGTGTCGAGCAAACTCTCGGACGTGGTGAAAATCCAGACGGCTCGCTACAGCTGGAGCAATCACAGCCTGCTGATCGAAGCCACCTCCACCGACGAAGTGGGCATACCTGACATGGTTGCCCAGGGTTATGGAAGGCTGTCGAAGAACGGCACTCTGCAGAGCTTGACCGTCCCGGATCTGACGCAGCCACCGGCCACCGTTACGATCAAGTCGGCCGCGGGCGGCAGTGACACCGAGCCAGTGGTCGTCGTGGGCAAGGCACCGGACACCGGTGAGAACCAGGCTCCGATTTCCGTCGCCGACACGGGCAGCACCAGTTTCGGGGTGCCTGTCACCCTCAACCTGCTGACCAATGACAACGACCCAGACGGCAACGTGCCACTGACCATCACCGCACTGACCCCACCGGCGGCCGGGCAAGGCACCGTGGCATTGAGTGGCACAACAGCCGTGGTCTACACGCCACCCGCCACCGTCACGACACCGCTGACCACGACCTTTACCTACAAGGCCCAAGACTCTAAAGGACTGGCCTCGACCACCGCCGCGACCGTGACCATTACGGTGGCACCTAACCGGCCACCAGTGGCTGTCAACGATGCCGCTACGACCCTGGGCGTGGCGATACCGATCAGTGTGCTGGCCAACGACACCGATCCGGAAGGCAACGTGCCACTCAGCGCAGCCATCGTGAGCCAACCGGCGGCCGGTCGCGGCACCGTCAGCACCGACGGCACCGTCATCACCTACACCCCACCGGGCACGGTGACCACGGCCTTCACCACGACCTTTACCTACATCGCCCGGGACAGCTTCGGCGCCGCGTCGACGCCGGCAACGGTCACGGTGCAAGTCTCGCCAAGGCCTGCTGCGGAAACCTTCACGGTGACCACGGCCTCTGTGACGGCTCGCTCCAACAACCGCTTCACCTGGGACTTTGCGGGCACCTCATCGGTGACCACCGGCAACACCATCACCATCAAGGTGACCACCCCGACCGGGCTGGTAACCCTGGGCAGCACCGCGGTACCGGTGAACGGTCGCTGGAAGCTCACGGTGAACAACACCACCACGGTCATTCCGTCGGTTAATCCGACGGCCACCATCAGCTCGTCCCAAGGCACCGTGCGCTCGGTGTCGGTGGTCTCGAACTGAGCCCTCGCCCCATCCACCGTCACGGTGGATGGGGCAGGCCGTTTGACAAAGGATTGAATCATGAAAACGCCGACCGCCGCCCTGCTCTGCCTGCTCCTGCTTTGCAGCAGTGCGGGCGTGCGCGCCGACGACTTGATGGAAAACGACGACCTCGGCCCGGGCACCGACCTTGGCGAGTTGCCACCGCCGGTTGGCCAGCATGCGCTGATCGATCAGAACGGTCAGGCCAATGTCGCGCTGTTGCAGCAGAACGGCCAGTCGCTGCTCGGCACCATTGTCCAGTCGGGCAGTAATCAGGAAGCGTACATCCTGCAACAAGGCAACGACCTGATGGCAATGATCAACCAGCAAGGTTCGGGCAATAACGCCGCCATCACCCAGAACGGCAGCCACAACCGTGCGCAGATTTCCCAGAACGGCAACAACAACGACGCCAGCATCGACCAGGCCGGTACGGGGCTCTCCAGCGCCGTGACCCAGTCCGGCAACGGCATGAGCGTTTCGGTCAAACAATATCGCTAAGCACTGCATCACTTTGGAGGTTTCACCATGTTCAAACTGACGCCCCTTACCGCCGCCATCCTGGTCATTGTCAGTGCCCAGGCCATCGCCGATGACAGCGTTTCCAACCAGAGTCAGTTCGGTGATACCAACATCGCCGATGTCAAACAGACCGTGGCCCCGTTCAGTACCGCCACCCAGTTGCAACAGGGTCTTGGCAACGACGCGGCGGCGGTGCAAGACCACGCCAGCAGCACCATCGACCAGAGCCAGGCAGGTGAATACAACGCCGGCTATGCCGAGCAACTATACGAAGACGGCAGCACCATCACCCAGCAACAGGCTGGCTCCCTGAACGTCGCCCATGCCAGCCAGTCAATCGGTGTGGGTAGCAGCGAGGCGCTGCAACAACAGTCAGGCAGCGGCAACTTCTCGTTCATCTATCAGGACAGTCAGGACGCTACGACCGCCAAGACCTACCAGTTCGGTGACAACAACGAAGCCAACATCGAACAGACTGAACTGGGCGTCGCCAATAACGCGACAGTCATCCAGTACGGCAACGGCAACTACGGCACCGCTGAACAGACGTTCCAGACCAACGGCCAGATTGGCATCAACCAGGCCGGCAGCGGCAACTATGCCTACGGCGACCAGCGTGACGGTGACGGCAGCACCCTGACCATCAACCAGCACGGCGACCTCAACGGCACCGAAGTCTGGCAAGACAGCCAACTCGCCAGCGAAACCACCATCAATCAATACGGGCAGTCCAACGAAACCGTGGTCGACCAGAGCTTCGGCGAAAACAACTCCGCGACAGTGCTGCAAGTTGGCGACCTCAACGCCATCTACGCCGACCAGTTCGAGTCCCTCAGCTCGACCGTCGCGCTGTACCAACAGGGCACGGGCAACGTGCATTTCACCTATCAAACCGGCGACGGCCATGTACTCAACGCCACCTCGATGGGTGACGGTAACAAGGTCTACGCCAGCAACTGGAAAGGTCCGCAAGCGGGTGGCCAGTTCGGCAGCAACCAAATGGCAACCGTCAATCAGTACGGCAGCAACAACGTCGCCAACTTCACCCAAAAAGACACCGGCCACATCATGACCACCAACCAGTCCGGCACCGGGAACAAAACCACGGTCAGCCAGGCTGATTCCTACAACGAGCTGTACTTCGACCAGAACGGCAGCGACAACATCCTGATCTCCGACCAGCGCGGTGAGACCAACCTGGCGCAAGGCAGCAGCAACGGTTACGGCAACAGCACCGAGTTCGACCAGTCCGGCAGCAGCAACCAGGCATACACCGCACAATACGGCAGCGACAACATGATCACGGTCAAACAGGCTGACACCATGAACGTGGCCTATGTGACCCAGGGGGGCAGCGGCAACATTGCCAGCGTCGACCAAAGCGGCATGACCCAGACGGCAACCGTGCAGCAATATGGCAGTACCAACAAGGCCACCGTGCTACAGCAATGAGTTAATGGGGGGGAATAGACCGCGACCCTTGGTGCTGGGTCGCGGTTTTTTTATTTTGTCGGATAAAGAAATCAAACAAAATCTGGAAGCGATTGCACTCCGTTGCGCAATGGAGAGATCGATGAGGCGGACTTCAAGGCAAAACGCGAAACCGGGCGACTCAGACCATAATGCTCGCGCAGCGTACTGCCCGCATATTCAGTTCGGAACAGGCCACGCTTGCGCAGAATCGGCAGCACTTCATCGAGGAACACTTCAAAGCCCTCGGGGAACGCTGGCGGCATCACGTTGAAACCATCAGCAGCGCCACTGCGGAACCACTGCTCAATCAGGTCGGCAATCTGCACCGGCGTACCGACCGGCACCCAATGCCCGCGAGCACCGGCCAGGCGATTAATCAGCTGGCGCAGCGTCGGCTTCTCGCGGTCGACGATGTCGATGATCAACTTGAAGCGACTGGACTGGCTTTCGCTGCTGTCGAAGTTGATCAAGTGGCGCGGGAATGGCGCATCCAGATCGTGACCGGACAGGTCGACCCCCAACATGCGGCGTAGCTGGCCGAGTGAAACGTGCGGCAGCACCAACTCGTTAAGCTCATCGAACTTGCGCTGGGCTTCGGCTTCGGTGCTGCCGATGTACGGGCTGATGCCCGGGAGAATTTTCAGCTGACGAGGGTCACGCCCCACCGCCTTCGCCCGGGCACGGATGTCGTTGGCGAATTCAGTCGCGCTTTGCAGGGTCTGGTGCGCGGTAAAAATCGCTTCAGCATGCCTGGAGGCGAAATCGCGGCCATCCTCGGAAGAGCCGGCCTGCACCTGCACCGGTCGACCCTGCGGGGAGCGTGGCGAGTTGAATGGGCCTGCGACCTTGTAGTGAGTGCCCACGTGGTTGATCGAATGCACCTTGTCACTGTCGGCAAACACCCCGGAAGCCTTGTCCAGCACCAGTGCATCGTCCTCCCAGCTGTCCCACAGGTCACCGACCACCTGCACGAATTCTTCGGCCTGGGCATAGCGGTCATGAGCCGACGGATGTTGCTCCAGGCCAAAATTGGCGGCGGCTGCCGCCATCGACGTGGTGACGATATTCCAACCGGCGCGACCCTTGCTGAGGTGGTCCAGCGCACTGAACGAGCGAGCCAGGTTGTAGGGCTCGCTGTAGGTCGTGCTGGCCGTGGCGATCAGGCCTATGCGTTGGGTCACCGCGGCAATGGCCGCCAGCCAGGTAATGGGTTCGAAACGAATGCGCAAACCTTCACGCCCGCTTTCGGCCAGTGACGGCGAGTCAGCGAAGAAAATCGCATCAAGCTTCTCGCGTTCAGCGCGTAGCGCCAATTGCTGGTAATAGCCGATATCCATGGAGAATTCCGGCACCGACTGTGGGTGACGCCAGGCGGCTTCGTGATGGCCGTTGGGGTAGATAAAGAGGTTAAGGCTGAGCTGGCGTTCGGACATTTCCCGTTCCTTGAAAAAACACGCTTAAAAAGATGAGCTCGCGCGCGGCGCAAAGGCTTAGTGCAGCTCGGCGAAATCACTCAGCACATCGTCGCGCAGGGCGATGAAGCGGCTGTCACTGCGGTTGCGCGAGCGCGGTAGATCGATGTCGACAATGCGTCGGATGCGGCCGGGATTGGGCTGCATGACCACCACCCGATCGCCGAGGAATACCGCCTCATCCACATCGTGGGTGACCAGGATCATGGTGATTTTTTCCTTGAGCCAAATGTTTTGCAGCTCGCCCTGCAGGCGCGCACGGGTCAAGGCATCGAGTGCACCCAGCGGTTCATCCAGCAACAGCACGCTCGGTCGGTTGACCAGGCCGCGGGCTATCGCCACGCGTTGCGCCATGCCGCCGGATATCTGATGCGGATAGGCATCGATAAAATCGTGCAAGCCGACCAGTTCGACGTGCTCGCGCACAGTGTCGCGTTTCTGCCGGGCGCTCAGGGGTGAGTTCTTGAGGCCAACAGCGACGTTCTGCTCGACGTTGAGCCAAGGGAACAAGCGGTGATCCTGAAAGACGATGCCGCGTTCCAGGTCAGTGCCGTCAATGGGTTTGCCATCGAGCAGGATGCGCCCGTCGTATTCTTCGTCCAGGCCAAGTATCAGTCGCAGCAGCGTGGATTTGCCGCAGCCACTGGCGCCGACGATGCTGATGAACTCGCCCGGTGCAATGTCGAGCTGGATGTTGTCGAGTACTTGCAATTGAGTCGAACTACCCGGTCGGGAAGCGAAACGCTTGCTGATGTTTTCCAGGGTCAGGCCGTTGTTGAGCATGTTGCGATCCTTTTGAAAGTGCCAATCAACGAGGAGCGATGCCATACAGGCGCTGCATCCGCCGCTCAAGTGTCCGCGCCAATGCGTTGAGGCCCCAGCCCACCAGGCCGATAATCACCATTCCAAACAACACCAGGTCCATCATGAAATGTTCGCTGCCATCAATCAGCGTGTTGCCAATCCCCTCCCCTGATACCAACAGGTACTCCGCGCCGATGGTCGCCAGCCAGGAATAGACCAGCGCCAGGTAAAGCCCCGTGAAAATCGACGGTAAGGCGGAAGGCAGCATCACCCCGATGATGGTTTGCCAACGGGTGAAGCCATACACCCGCGCCACCTCCAACAGGTTGGGGGGGACGTTGCGCAAACCGTCACAGGTATTCACCACCACCGGCACCAGTGCGGCCAATGACAAGAACACCACCTTGGCCACATCGCCCAGGCCGAACCACACCGAGATCAACGGAATCCAGGCGAATAGAGAGATTTGCTTGAAGGTATTGAAGCTCGGTCCGACTAATCGCTCGAAATACCGCGACAGGCCCAACAGGCAACCCAGTACCAGGCCCAGCGTGGTACCGATAAAAAAGCCACTGAGGTTGCGCGCCAGGCTGGCAGAAATTGCCCGCCAGAATTTGCCCGAGGCCATTTGATCCCAGGCCGTAGCAGCGACTTTTTCTGGCGAAACGAACAGCCCCGATTGGCTCCATCCCTGGTTTGATGCCAGCCACCAGACGGCTATGGCGGCAATGGGCAAGATCCAACCGCGATATCGGCGGCTACCGCGACCGACTGACAAGATCGCACTCATGACAGGCGCCCCCCGGCAGTTGGCCGCCCCCGATTGAGGCGTTTCTCCGCGTAATCGAAACCGCGGTCTATCACCAGCCCGAGTGCCCCCACCACCACAACGGCCGCCATCACCAGGTCCAGTTGAAATAGCTGACGCCCGTAGACGATCAGGTACCCCAGCCCCTCACTCGATGCCACCAATTCGACCACTACCAGCGATAACCAGGCTTTGGTGAAGCCCAGACGTAAACCGGTAAACAACGTCGGGATCGCCGCAGGCAAGACGATGGAGGTGACGCTTTGCCGACGACTGAAACCGTAGGCCCGGCCGACTTCCAACAACCCTTTGGGCGCCTGGCGGAAAGCCTGCAAGGTACACAGCGTGATCGGCACCAAGGCCGCTTTGGCAATCAGCACATACTTGAGCGTCTCACCGATACCGAACAGCAACAGGGCAAACGGTAACCAGCCCAATACCGGTATTTGCACCAGTGCGTTGAAGGTGGGTAACAGATAATCCTCCAGGGTCCTGGACAATCCCATGGCCAGGCCCAGAGCGATGCCGATCAAGGCGCCCAATGTAAATCCGACGACCACCCGCTGCAGGCTGGCAGACGCGTTGAGCCAGAGATCACCGCTGGTGACCAGGTCCGACAAGGTCTGGTAAACGTAGACGGGTGGTGGCAGAACCTGCTCTGAAAGCCAGCCGCGTTCCACCCCCAGGTACCATAAGCCCAGCAACACCAGCGGCAACAGCCAGGGCAAGGCCTTGTCACCCAGACTGACGCGCCAGGCTGAGGTGCGCGACACCTCAACCTTGCGTACTGGGCGGGCCGCTGACGGTGGAAAACGTTTGACGTTATCGTTCGGTGCCGGCGCCGTGTACGGCTCTAGTCTGACGGTCTGTGCCCTGGCCATTTGCCTAGCTCCCTTGCTTGCTGGTCGCGGCCGCTACTGCATTACCAGCCGGCTGTTTGCCATCCGGTCCGTAGGGCGTCCAGTAATTCTCAAGCCCCTTGGTTTTGAGGGATTTTTGCAAATAACGGGTCTCGAACCAGCCATCGATACTGACGGGGCGACGGATCAGTTTTTCTTCCTTGGCTTGATCCGCCACAGCCTGATAGCGACTCAGCAGGAAGTTGTCGACCAGAGGCGAAGCCCTGTCCCTGATGCTGACCCCGGTAAAGTCGGCGCGCAGTGATTCTGCGGGCTCATTACTCTTGGCCCATTCAGTGAAGACCGCGTCACGATGGCTGTCTTCCGACGTCCATTTCGCCGCGTCCACTAGCGTATCGACGACCTTTTGCACGTTGTCCGGGTGTTCTTTTTCATAGGCCCCCCGAACCACCAGTGCAGTCTGCCGGGTGTAGCGCACATCCTGAGTGGGGTTGTCGTAAACGATGTCGATCAGACCTTTATCGCGCAGTTTGAACAGTTCGCGACCGCCAAATGCGGCATCTACCCCATTGGATACCAATGCAGCTTGAGTGCTGCCGGTATCGAGGTTGATCACCTTGATTTCGCGTTCGGTAAGACCGTGCTCCGCCAAGAGGTTGATTGCCACCAGGTGGCCGTTGGTGCCACGAAACAGGGCGACTTTTTTGTCTTTCAGATCCTCAATGCTTTTGATGGGAGAGCCCTTGGGCACGGCCAGGTAAAGATTGGCGCGTACACCCAATGCCGCCAGCAACTTGGTGTCCAGTCCATTGGAGCGCCCGACGACTGCGGGCAGATCGCCCTGGTAAGCGAAGTCGAGTTGCTGGTTTGACAGGGCTTCGTTGACGGCCGGACCTGCCCCCTTGAAGAAGAACCATTGCACCTCGGTTCCGCTTCCAGCGAAGGCTTTCTCCAACAATTGCTGGTTACGCACGATGCCCAACGTCGAGCCACTGAAGGTGACCGGGTCACCGCCGCCAGCCGTCGCTACACCAATACGCACTACATCAGCCTGGGCCAACGGTACCGTCAGTACCACCGCGAGCGCGGCAGCGATGCGGCCCTTGCGAAACAGGAAATCAGCTTTGAATGAGGCCATGGACACGTCTTCCTTGAATCAATGAGAGTCGGCCGGTCAGGCGGCGAGATGTTTTTTGTCGGCTTCGGTTTTCGGCGAGCGGGTGTCCGGGCTTGGCTTGATCGCCTGGCTCAAGCGACCATCCACCCCCACCGGCACATCACCGTCGATGGTGGTCCGGCGCACGATGCGCTGGGCGTCGCCGTAGTCGTTGATCGCAATGTGCTGCGTGGCGCGGTTGTCCCAGATCACCACATCGCCCTCCTGCCAGCGCCAGCGCACAGTGTTGTCGACATGGGTAATACGGTCGTGGAACAAGCGAATCAGTTGTTTCGAATCACCATGACTTACGCCCTGTATCTGTTTGACAAAGTGCCCCAACAACAAACTTCTTTCACCCGACTCCGGATGCACCCGCACCAATGGATGTTCGGTTTCGTAGACTTCAGCCGCAAACTGTTCGCGATAACGTTTAATACCCGACTCATCGGTATTACGCGGCGCCGCATAGTCATATAAGTTGGTGTGTAACGCGCGCAGATTATCTGCAAGTTGTTTTAATGGCTCGGGCAAATCAGCGTAGGCTGCCGCCGTATTAGCCCATACCGTGTCGCCGCCGTAAGGCGGAATGACCACACCGCGCAAGATGGATATTTTCGGGTAATTGGCAACGAAGGTCACATCGGTATGCCAGGAATTGGCCCGGGTTTCCTTGGCATCAAGGTTCAGAATGGCGGTGCTTTGCTCAGCAGAACGTACGGTTGGATGCGGCACCTGGTCACCGAAGCGCCGGGAAAAGGCTTCGTGTTCAGCGTCATCCAGATGTTGGTCGCGAAAGAACAGAACTTTGTATTTCAGCAGTGCTTGATTAATAAACTCGAATTGTTCAGCACTGATATGTCCATCTAATTTAACGCCTTCCAATTGCGCGCCAATTCGACCCGCGACCGGTTTGATTTGAATTGCCATCGAGCTACCTCCTGTCTCACGAGTTGTTGTGAGACAGATCATAAAGACATAAAAGCAGCCCTGACTAATCACAAATTATTATAAAGATATAAGTGCATCCATATGCTTAAGCCTCGATTAAATTCAGCGAAAAGCTATAAGACCACGGTTATTAGCTAATTACTTTTTAGTTGAATAGACGAACGAATATCGATACGAGTATCCGTTTCGATAGCCGTCTTTGAGAAAGGGTATCAATCGGCCAATCGCAGCCAGCTTCCCTACTTTGACCCGGGTACATCAAGGGAAGAGCCAGGTCGACCCGAAGGCCGCCCCGGCGCTCACTCACTCTCCGGATCAACCTTGGTCTGAGTCAGGTACCGGTCCAGCGTCGCATTAGCGTCAGGCGTATTATCCCCCGCCACCTGCCACAACTTCCGCTCAATCCCCTGCGCCAGCAAATGCCCCACAGCCGACTCAATCGCCGACAACACACACAACTGCGCCGGCTCGTTCGTGGTGTACCCCACCTCAGCCTCAAGCAACTTCTTGAACTCGATAAACTTGAACACCCCCGCACTGCGGCCAACGGAATAAATCGTCTTGCTCGTCATCACGTTAGCCAGCACCTGCCCACTGCGCACATCCACCGCCCGCAAGTTCACCGTCACCTGATCCACCCGATACTCCCGGGAAATATCGATCCCCAGATAACGCGCGCCCTCCCCGCCACTGCGCACATTGGTGTCATAGGCAATGACCCCGCCCTCGAGCATCATGTTCGCCGCTTGCAGCGGAGGCAGCTCACCCTGGATATTCACCGGCGTATTAGGTTTTTTTTGCGAGGCACGAATGATCTTGCGCTCGGTCAGCAGGTTCTGCAGACCTTCACGTTCCAGCACCACAAACCAGCCGCTGGCCTGCAATGCATCCATCAACATACTCGCCGCACCCTGAGTCACACTGGTCGAAAACGAACTCGCCGGGGTCGGTTTGTATTGCCCCGTCTGATCGCGAAAACCGTACACCACTGCCATCAACCGGCCCTTGGGTCGAGGCAAGGCCAACAAGTCGTAATAGGTCGACGCCCGAGGTGTCAGGGTCGGGGTTTCGGTGTCCTGCTCGGCCGACATCGGCTGACGCAGATTACAGCCTTGCAACATTGCCACCATCAGCCCTAGCGCTATTATTTTTTTCATATCCCTAACTCCCCATCGTCCCAAAACCCCCTCAAGGGGCCAGGCCATTCACCTGAATTTCCGACACTTCACCGGTCGATCGGTCCGTCACTTCAATGGTCAGTGCACCGGAGTCATCGACAACGTTGACGATAAAAGCGTCGGTAGAAAGGCTCCCCGAGTTGCCCGAGGATATGTTGTCCAGCACTTGCCCCAGCAAGCGTGATTGCAACTGACTGGTGAACCGCTCCAGGGCCGAAGTCCCGGCCACAGCGGTGCGGCTTTTCAGGTCAGGGTCGTCGTAGTCGTTCTGCGCCTGGGCGTTGTTGAGCAGCCAGGTGCCGTTCAACGGGTTGCCGCCGAACGAGGGGTTGATGGGGGTGTAGACCAACTCCGTGGCCTGGACCACGCTACCGCTTCCAAGCCCGAGCAGTAGCATGCCGGTGCACTGCAAGAACGTTTTCGTTTTCATAATTCGTCCCTCTCCAGGTCCGTAGTGTCTTGCAATAAAGCCTCCAGCTTCTGCCGGACAATCTGCGCGCGGACCAAGTCGGCTGCCTCATAGGCCTCGTCCTTGAGTTCCACGGTGTTTGGCGGCAGGAAGCGCCGATAAACCAGCCGCTGCCGAAATTCCACGGTCACCAGGCTGCCCCAACGCGCCGATGGACGTTCGCGGACCACCAGGTTGAAATCCATCCGGCTGGAGGCACGCAGTCGTTCACTGAACGAGTAGTAAAAGTCGTGGCCGATGTGCGAGATCGTGTCATCGACGATGAAACCGAGCATTTCGTCCTCTTCAGCGGCGCTGGCAAAGGACGCCACGCACGTGAGGATCACTGCCGCCAGCCAGCGCCTCGTCATGGCGCCAGTGCCTGAGGGGTCTGGGACTGAGGCTTGGGCCCGGACGCACCATCATTGAAGGCTTTCTCGGCCACGAACTGCCAGTCCTTGTAGCTCGCCATCCCGGCGAAATCGGACCATTGACTGGGGAAGTCAGTCTGCTTGAGCGGCGTGTCCGTCGAGGCGCTGCTGAGGCCCGTGATGCGCCCATCGAAACCGCGCATCAACTCCCATTCACCTCCTCCGTTAATCGGGTCCGGGTACAACTGCCGCAGATGGTGCTTGGGCGATGGGAAACGCTCGTCCTGTATCAAGTCGGCCAGCTCTTTGGGGTACTGCGCAAGACCTGGCGAACTGCGGTAATAGCTGCGCAGTGCCTGGGCGTATTGGGTCCCGACCCACAGCAATTGGCGTTCGCGGTCCCGGCGCGAAGCGGTTGCCCACAACTCGCCGGCACTGGCCAGGCCCATGCCCATGATCATGATCAGAAACAGCACACCGAGGTAAGTGAACCCCGCCTCGTCGGCCGGCTTACCACTCGGAATACAGGCTGCCATCATGCGCCCTCCCGGTGGCTCCACTTTTGATATCAGCCACCCCGCCCGCCACGCCGTCAGGGGGCGCGACCAAGACCCAGGTGTCCTTGCGCTCGGCAATCGGATCCGTCGGTGAATTGCGCAGATAACGCTTTTCGACCAGTTCATCGAGCGAATCGGGATAGCGCCCTGTGTCGCCGTAATAGTGGTCCAGCGCTTCACGCATGGCCGACAGGCTCTGGCGCAACGTGGTCTCTTTCGACGCTTCAAGGCTGTTGAAGTAGCGCGGCAAGGCGATGGTCATCAACGTCGCGATGATTGCCATGACCACCATCAGTTCCAGTAGGGTAAAACCCTTTTCTCGACGCATATGCTCACCACTCCCGGTACGCGATGCCGTTGAGCCCTTTGCCGCGGGTCTTGGAGTAAACGTCAAAGACGTCTTCGCCCTCCTGCGGGTTTTCAGCCGAACTGTCATAAGAGCGCACGCCCCAGCCACCGTCGTCGTCACGCTTGACCGTGGCCAGCGGGTCATGAGGCACCCGACGCAAAAAGTAGAACTTGGCCCCCTTGGCGCTGCGCACATCGCGCACGCCTTCCACCAACACTTTGAGGTTCGGTGGATAACCGCTGCTGTTGAGCGTCTTCTCGATATAACCGGCATCAAAGGCACGTTTGTAGGCGTCGATGGCGTCGCGAATCTGGTACAGCGCGGCGCGCATCTCTTGCTCTTTGCCCCGACGCACCACGGTCTCGGTCAGCGGCGCGGCCATGCCGGCCAGCAGGCCGATCAGGGCCAGCGTCACAACGACTTCGATCAAAGTAAAACCACGTTGCGAGGCGTTCATGATCAAGGCTTCTCAATGGTCACTTGAGTGGTAGCGGCCGCCACCGGCCGGCCAACGGTCACTTGAGTGGTGGCAGCCGTCACCGGCCGGCCAACAGTCACTTCGGTGCTGATGCCAGTCATTGGCCGATCAATGTGCTCATTCTGGATCTGCGGTTCCATCCGGCGGTCCGGGGCCTGGATGTGCATGCTGGTTTCGGTACCGGTCGTGAATTCCATGTCCGATGGGCTCTGGTACGGCAGGTTGCGCACGATCCGCGGGGTAATCGACAGCACCAACTCGGATTTGCTGACGTCGTCCTTGTTGCTGCCAAACAAGCGGCCCAAACCGGGAATGTCGCCAAGGCCGGGAATCTTGTTGCCGGTGCTGCCATGGTCATCACGCATCAGGCCGGCGAGAATCTGGGTTTCACCGTCATGCAGACGTAGCGTGGTTTGTGCATTGCGGGTATCGACCTGGACCGGAATGGTGCCCTGAGCGGTCGGCGTCAGCGGCGTGGCGTTACTGACTTCCAGCGCGATCTTGATCGCCACTTCGTTGTTCAGGTGCACGATGGGTTGCACTTCGAGCTTGAGACCGACGTCAAGGTAGGTCACGCTTTCGGTGATCACCGGGCCCTGGGTCGAAGGCACCGAGGTGGCGCTGATGATCGGCACGCGCTGACCGATGTGGATGCGCGCCTGTTCGCGGTTGCTGACCCGAATCACCGGGCTGGCCAGGGTGTTGATGTCTTTGTCCTGGGCGTTGATCTTGGCCTGAGGCGATGGGTTGATGGTGATCCGGCTGGAGTCGATGCCTTTGAGTTGATCGAGAACGGACACCGCCGAACCATCGCTATTGATCACGCCGAAGGTGTTCGGCCATTGCAGGCCAAGGTCGAGAATCCGCTGGGTGGCGACTTCCATCACTTCCACTTCCAGTACCACTTCCGGATTGGACTGGTCTTGCGATTGCAGGAGCTTTTCCGCCATGCGAACGGCGTCTTCAGTGTCGCGCATGGTCAAGGTGTTGAGGCGTTCGTCGACAAACACGTCGCGGGTCTTGAGCATGGTTTTGACCATGTTCAGTGCGGTGTTCGCATCAATGCTGGTCAGGTAAAACGTGCGCATCACCAGCTCTTGGTAGTCCTTGAGTTTCTGTGGTGAATCCGGGTAGATCAGCAACGTGTTCTCATTCACCACTTTCTGGTGCAACTGGTTCTGTTGCAGCAGCAGTTGCACGGCGTCCTCAATGCGCACGTCACGCACGAAGATCGTGGCTTTCATGTCCGGGCGCAGGTCCTTGTCGAAGATGAAATTCAAACCTGCCACCTGGGACAAGACTTCGAAGATGGTTTTCAAGTTGGCGTCGCGAAACTCCAGGGTCACCGGCCGGTCCAGACGAGTACGCAGCTGTGGGTACGGCACCACGTTGCGGCTCTGCACCAGGCGGATGTTGCCTTGCAACTCCATGGCCCCCTCGTTCTTGGGGTCGAGTTCGAGGATCTGTTTGACCTGACGGTCGGCACCGTAGATATCGCCACGGCGCAGATCGCCACGGGCCAGTTCGAGTTTTTCATCCATGCTGCGCAGGTAGTCGAGTTGGTGCAGCGCGTCCTGGGCGCGACGGTTGTTCGGCTCGATGTTCAATACCCGGTGGTAGGCCATGCGCGCCGAAGCAAAATCGCGTTGTGTGCGGTCCATGTCTGCCTGGGTCAATAACGTCTTGACTGCCAGGGCACGTCCGCTGTTGAGGGCTATGTGCAGTTGAGTATCGCGAGGGTCTTCGCGCAACCCTTCCTCAATGCGTGCCAGGCCGGCTTCATACTGCCCTGATTCGATCAGTGCAGTGGCCTCCTGGTTAGCGACCTGCGCCGAACTGCACGCAGCCAGCGCTGCAGTGATGCAAACGCTCAACAGCAAACGGGATCTGTTCATTGCGCGCTCCCCACAGACAAAGTCTGGGACAAATGCAGAGGCAAGTAGACAAAGCTGAGTTCCATATCGGATATCCGCTCGATCTTCCATGTGTCGTCGATCACATCCCCTTTGCGTACGACGTATATTTTTTCGCCGCTCAACAAAAATATTTGCAGGTCGGAATGGTCATCAAGCTTGCCAACGAACTGGAATGGCATCGGCGGTACGCTGGGGGCTTGTACCACCGGGGTCTGGTTGACGAGTTGTTGTTCGGTGACGCTGGCCAGGGTCGGCGCCGGCTTCCAGCTGCGGGAGGAAAACAGGTCGCCGGAGGGGCTCAGGTCCTTGATCACCGCCGGTTTGCCATTGGCGGAGACCGCTGACAGCGCGCCCCCGGTTTTGTTTTTGCCGGTGGTTGCCACGGCGGTGGACGAATCATCACCGTCGTCCGCCTGCTGGAAGTATTGAGGCCCCCAGGCCAGCCCCGCGGCCACGCCGAAGAACGCCACCCAACCCGCTACACGTTTGGTATTCATCATGACCTCGACAGGTAAAGGGTCATGCGGATCCGCCCGGTCAGGTCGGTGTCGGCGATCTTTTTACGCTGCAACTCCAGGTCCTCCACCACCACCGCCGGTAACTGGCCGAGCAAGGCGTGCAGGAAGCGCCGCAGTTGCGGATAGCTGCCCCGCACCGGCAGCAGAATCTGGTAACGGGCCAGGTGCGTCTTGGGGTCGATGCCCAGTGAGTACTCACCGCGGCTCAGGGTGATGTGTTCCTGCGTGGCCAGTGCGTAGATTTTGTCGATGGCCACGGTGGCCTGAGGCTGGGCCGGCAGTTTGCTGCGGAAGTCGTCGAGTTGGCGCTGCGGCACCACCGGGGCGGCGACGCTGCCGTCTTCAACCTTGGCCAGGTACTCGCCGGCTTCGCGGGTTTGCTGGCTCAGCTGTTGCAGCGCTTGCCAGTCCGGCATCAACGCGCCCAGGCCATACACCAAGCCGACCACCAGCAGCGCCATGCCCGCCAGACCAGGAACGCCCAGGCCTCGCAGGTATTCGTGGACGATCAATCTAGGGATTCGCATCGCCGATCTCCCAACTGGCCGACAGGTTGAATTGCACCGGGTGTTCCGGCACGTTGGCGACGATTTCGTGGCTGAGCAACGACACGTCGGACAGCTCTTCGCTGGCTTCCAGACGCTGGTGAAATTCGAGCATGGCTTCCAGATCCCGCGCCTCGGCGCTGATCCGCACCTGACCTTTGCGTGCGTCCGGGGTCAGCGCCAGCAAGGCGATGTTGTCGCGCGGCATGGCTTCGAGCATGGCGAACAGACGCTCCCATGGCCGGCGCAGTTGCTGTGAAACCTTGCGCATTTCCGCCAGGTTCTGTGCCTGCTCGCGGGTTTCGGCCGGGGTCAGCGTGGGTTTGCTGCCGGTGTCTCCGGTGAGGACACGCTGGGCGTGCTGCAAATGTCCTTGCTGCTGCGAGGCCTCGTCATTGAGGTGTTGCTGGACGAAGACGCACACCAGCGCCAGTACCACGCCACCGCCCAGCAAGCTCCAGCCCAATGGACCGGAACGGCGACGCGGCTGGAAGTCGAGCATCAGCGGGCGCATGTCAGGCCACCGCCCGGGACATGACGTACAAACTGTCGCGTACGGATGCCTGGTCTTCTTCAAGGGTGCGCAACTGCACGCCCGGCACATCTGGATGTGAGTCGATGCGGGCCGGCGCATGCAGGTAGAGATGGAGCGGCCGTTCGCTGGTGGAGGCCTGCAATTGGCTTTCACGACCGATCAGTGCGGTCAGTGCGGCATCGCTGTCACTGCTGCCCACCGAACGCACCGACACCCAGCGCCCTTCCCGCGCCAGCAACAACACACTGCGCACCGGTTCGGCGACCACAAACAGAAAGTCGCCGTGGTCAAAACTCTTGTCGAAGTGGTTGAACGCGGCCATCAAGTACGGCTGCACCGAACGCAAACGCAGACCGCGACCGCTGACCAGGCTGCGCAGGCGTGTCAGCAGGTCTTGCGGCAGTGCGGTGGCGATGCGGTCGTAACCCGCAGGTTCGGCCGACAGCACCATGCTCCAGGGCTGGGTGGGAACGCCATACAGGTCTTCGAAACACAGTTGGGCGAACCCGAGCAATTCGTCGGGGGTGCTGATCGCTTCGCTCCAGGGCACCAGGCAAAAACGACTGAAGTGCCCGGAGATCACCACGCAAAGCTCCGCACCGGCAGGCGCGTGCTCGCCCAGCAAACGGTCGAGGGTTTCGAGGGCGACGGCCCAGGCATGGAAGCCTTCGTCGATGAAACCGACGCTGCCCAGCCACAGGGTTTCGCTGCCACGGCGCTGGCCAAGGCCAACACCACTGGCGCCGAGTACGGCGACATATCGATCACGAGATAAAAGTGACACGATTGATCTCCTCCAGCGTGGTCCGCCCCTGCTGCACCAGTTCCAGTGCCGACTCGCGCAGCAGGCGCAAGCCACGTTTGCAGGCGTGGGCCTTGATTTTCGAAATGGGTTGGCGCTCGACAATCATTTGCCGCAGCTCGTCGTCCAGGTGCAGCAGCTCGGCGATCGCACTGCGCCCGCGATAGCCCGTGCCCCGGCAGTGGCCGCAGCCCTTGCCATGCACAAACTGGTAATGCCCGACCTGTTGAGGGTCGAGGCCCGAAGCCAGCAATTCATCGTCGGTAGGGGTGACAGGCGCGCTGCAACTGGCGCAGACCAGTCGGATCAAACGCTGCGCCAGCACCGCGTTGAGGGCCGACACCAGGCTGTAGGGGTCGATTTC
Source organism: Pseudomonas sp. OV226 (assembly GCF_003148705.1). Taxonomy (NCBI): domain Bacteria; kingdom Pseudomonadati; phylum Pseudomonadota; class Gammaproteobacteria; order Pseudomonadales; family Pseudomonadaceae; genus Pseudomonas; species Pseudomonas sp. OV226. Next base: position 52,456 of record NZ_QGGS01000026.1, read on the forward strand.
CATTTGGGTGAAACGGCCGATCACGTCGAACACGTTGTTGGCGTGGATGGTGGTGAACACCAGGTGCCCGGTGAGCGCCGATTGCACGGCGATTTGCGCGGTTTCAGGGTCGCGGATTTCACCGACCATGATCTTGTCCGGGTCATGACGCAGGATCGAGCGCAAACCACGGGCGAAGGTCAGGCCTTTCTTTTCGTTGACCGGGATTTGCAGCACGCCCGGCAGTTGATATTCCACCGGGTCTTCAATGGTGATGATCTTGTCCACGCCGTGGTTGATCTCGGTGATCATCGCGTACAACGTGGTGGTTTTACCGCTACCGGTAGGCCCGGTGACCAGCACCATGCCATAAGGTTCGCTGGCCAGGCGCCGTAGTTGGCGCAGGGTTTCTTCTTCGAAGCCCAGCGCCTGCAATTGCACGCCGCTGACCTTGTCGGCCAGGTCCTGTTTGTCGAGCACCCGCAACACGGCGTCTTCACCGAAAATGCTCGGCATGATCGATACCCGGAAGTCGATTTGCCGGCCACTGATGCCGATCTTGAAGCGACCATCCTGGGGCACGCGTTTTTCGCCGATGTCCAGTTCGGCCATGACCTTGACCCGGGAGATGACCTGCTCGGCGAACTCGCACCCCTGGATTTTACTGATGTTGTTCAGCACGCCATCGATCCGGTATTTGATCACCAGACCGCTGCCGGTAGTGCCCAGGTGGATGTCACTGGCGTGCATTTTCAAGGCGTCGTAGAGGGTCGAGTTGACCAGTTTGACGACGACGCTGGAGTCTTCGCTGATGCTGGTCAGGGACAGGCTTTGCAGGTTATCGATTTCGATGGTGCCATCGGATTGGGCATTGAGCGACTCCACCGCGTGGAAGCTTTCTTCGTGACGGGCCAGGTAGGCCTTGAGGTCATCGGCATGCACCAGGTACAGCGGCGCACCGTGCAGGCAGTCGTCGATCCAGGCCAGGCGCGCCGTATCAAACGGGTCGGCAAACACGCCAATGACCGCATCGTCGTGGCGCAGCAGAATGAATTCGCGCTTGAGGCATTGGGCCAGGGTGACCCGGTCGAATACCGGGGTGGACTTGAACAGGCTGTCGGTGTCGAGCACCGGATAATGCAGGGTGGTGCCCAGGCACTGGATGAAGGGCATCGGGGCCAGTTCGCATAACTCCCCGAGGGCGTCCAGGACCCGTTCGCCGGAACTGCTGGCCAAGGCTCGCGCCTGAGCCAATTGCTCACTGGAAAAACGAGACGGCACACAGTCCAACAACGCCGGTTCGACGGCAACCAATAGACGGTCCATGGCAAGCTCTCCAACGCCCGGGGCTTTGAGCCCTGTCGGCGCGGCGAGTCATCGCGGCGGATGCCGGAACGTCTTGTCGCGCCATTACTCCCCGGTGAGCAGTTGTTCGTCGTCTGGCGCCATGGAGGCCGATGTACTACGTCGGCGATCCGCAAGCACCCAACTACCGTCGTACAACTGCAGCGGGAAACTCTCGGTCCTGCTCTGGCGTCGTTCGACGAAGCCTTCAGAACTGCTCACACCCGCTTTGGGTTCGCGTTGCCTCCCCAGAAGATCAAGTACTGCACGCGCCAATTCCGCCAATGGAAACGGTTTGAACAGAATGTGGCTGACTCCCAGTTGCCGGGCCCGCTCGCATACCTCTGCGGTTGGATGCCCTGTAATCAGCACAAAGTGACACTTCTGTTTCTGGCGGATGGCATCGAGCACCTCAAAGCCTTCCATATCCGGCAAGCGGTAATCGAACACCATCACATCGGGTGCGAAATCGTCAGCCTCTACGATTCCTTGTGCACCATCGTGAGCAATCCGGACCTCCAACTCTTGCGCCTGCAGGTAACCCTGGAGGTTTTCCGCAAGAAGTTGCTCGTCATCAACAACCAGTATTTTGTTCAACAAGGTCGACTCCTTGTAACCGCAGGTCCGAAATTCGTGCCTGGGAGTACGCGCCTTCAATCAGGCTAACGCACACTTCATGCCAGACTCGGAGCCGGTTTTTCGCCGACTCATCTCTTTGATTTCCGTGACAAATCTTTTTCGCCCGCGTACCCCTTCCCCCAAACACGGGGAAGCGCTTGAATTTACGCGCAAGCTTTCCCCACTTTTGGGGGGAGTACATTCAATCATCATCAATCCGCTCGATTCGATTACTTGATCGAAGTTGCGCCAAAACCTGTAGGCGAGCCTGGGCCTGATGTTGTCGGGCAAGGTAGGCCCGGACCATTTCAAGACCCTGCTGCTCTGAGACATCGGCCGCCTCCACGTGGTTCTGAAGAAGTATTAAGTGCCAGCCCAATGACGTGCGCACGGGCTCACTGACGGCACCCGGCGCCAGGGCAAACGCTGCCGCTTCGAATTCAGGCAGCATGCGCCCACGAGGGAAATAGCCCAGATCGCCGCCTTCACTGGCAGAAGCGTCTTCGGAGCCGGCCCGGGCAACGCTGGCAAAGTCTTCACCCTGGCTGATTTTCACGCGCATCCCGCTTAAGCGTAGACGTGCCGCTTCAACCGTGGCGGCATCGGCGCCCTGGGGCACTTTGATCAGGATGTGCCGGGCCTGGATTTCTTCGGGCCGGCCCATGTCGGCGCGATGTTCCTGGTAAAACGCCCGGACCTGTTGTTCATCCGGCTGGCCCACCTGGATCAGGTCGGCAAAGATTCGCTGGGCCGCCAGCTCCCGGCGGGTGTATTCGGTAAAGCTGGCCTCGTCAAACCCGGCATCCTGGAGCCTGCGGGCAAATACCTCGGGGCCGCCAATCGCTTGCCGGGTCTGTTCGACCTGGCTCTGCACTTCCGTATCGCTGATCACCACGCCACGCTTGACCGCTTCCTGCCACAGCAATTCCTTGTCGATCAGCGCTTCCAGCGCTTTCTGCCGCAATTGTTTGTATGCCTTGGGGTTACGAATATTGCCCACCGCCCGGCCCTGATCCTCCAGGAATTCGGCGAAGTAACGCTCCAGGCGAAACTCGGAAATCTCTTCGCCATTGACCCGCGCGGCAGCCGGGCCGTTAGTGCAGAACGCCACAGGGACCCACATCGTCAGCAGTATCAGTACCGTGTTGAGTTTCATGATCGGCCTCCGGTCAGGGCATGGCGGCAATGGGTTTGTAGGGGGCAACCAGGAAAAAGCGCTGGTCGGGCAGGTCCACCGTGACGACGTGTGCTCCGCGCAAGCCCAGGCGACGGCCCGGGCCAAAGCTGATCAGCGGGGTCAGGCCGGTATCGAAGTCGTGCAGACCTTCCAGGGCATTGATGAGCTTCTCGCGGCTGGCATCACGTCCGGCCTGCTTCATGCCTTCGCTGAGCAGCAGCATCGAACTGAAGGCGCCCACTTGCAGCACCGCGTGCTGACCGCCAAGCCCCTGGTTTTCGCGCAATTGCGTCAGCGCCAGGCGCCCGGCCAGCGTCCAGTCACTGGGCACGAACGGGTAGGCCAAAAACAACCGCCGGGAAAACCCGCTGGGCACTTGCAACACGTCACCGGCCACCTGATTCGAAGCCGCAAACAGGTAAGGCACCTGCCCCGCCGTCTGCAAACGCTCGGCCAAACGACTGAAGTGACTGCCGCTGCCCAGGTAAAACACCGAGCGCGAGCCCAGCGGCAGGTCGTCCTGCGCAGAGTCGTAGGCTTGCAACCGCACGTGTTGCCAGGCGTGATCTTGCAGGTATTGGCCGAGGTTCTGCGCCGCCAGCCGCTGGTTTGGTTCGTCCGGGTAGGTAATTAGCGTCGGGCCCTGGAGCACACGCAAACTGGTGGCGGCGTAGTCAGCCAGGGCGATCAGCTGTTCGCGAAGACCCGGCAGCGGTTCGAAAATCTGCCGGCTGGACTGCGCCGAGCCTTGCAACGAAAGCGGCCCGATCAACGGGACTCCGGCCTGTTCCAGGCGTGCCGCCAGGTCCGAATCCAGCGCTGGCGCCAGCGGTGCGATCAGGGCGAACACCTGTTCCTGTTCAATCAACTGGCCTAGCGCCTTCTCGGCACTGGCGCGGGTGGGGCCAGGATCGAGGATGGTCAGGCGCAATTGCCGGCCATGAATCCCCCCCGCCGCATTAATCCGCAGCACGCTGCCCTTGAGCACGGCCGCCACCGTTGCGCCCTCTTGCGCCAATGGTCCCTGACTCGGCAACAACGTGCCCAGGTGCAACGTGTCAGCGGTCAAACCGGGATCGCGGTCATCGGCCACGCGTTTGAGGTACGCCGTCAGATTGCGCTGATCCTTCATCGACAGCACGAACCGGGGCATTGCCGGGTCGAGCTGATTGTTGGCTGAATCGCGACCTTCCTGAATGGCACGCGCCAACGCACCCTCGGTGTAGGCCGGATAATCGCGGCCATTGATCTGTTCCTGGCCGTAGCGGCTGGAAAGGCGCGACCAGCTGATGTCCGGTGGTCGCACCCCGCCTTCCGGCCGTCCCTGTCCGTCGGCCCCATGGCAGTTGGCGCACGGCAGGCTGCTGGCGGGCAGCACTATATCGGCCGCACCCACTCGGGCCATGACCGGCTCTCCACTCTCGGACACACCTTCGCGGTACAGCCGCTTGCCCGCGCTTTCGCTCGGGCTCAGCGTCAACGCCTGGACGGCGAAAGGGACGCCGCCCAGGAGCAACAGGCCGAGAATCAGGACAGTTTTCATGGCGCGCTCAGCGACCGGCCACGGGCATGGTCAGCAACTGCAAGCGCTGAGCAATGGCGGCAGCCGGAGCATCGGGACGGATTTTGCTCCAGCGCTTGTTGGCCACATCACCGACGATCAACTGCGTTGAATGCTGTTCGGGGGTCGGCACGATCTGGCCGATGCGCCCCAGGACAAGGTCCATTTGCGCCTTGTCGCCGGTAAGAAAAAACCAGTGGGGCCCATCGACGCCCTGTTTCAAGGTGTAAGCCTTGAGTACCGCTGGCGTATCGCGCAGCGGGTCACTGGTAAGGGAGATAAAGGTGATGCCATCCGCCTTGTCGCCCAGCAACTCACGCACTTCCTTGAGTTTGCGGGTGATCAGCGGGCAGGCATCGTTGCAGCTGGTGAACATCACGTTCAGCAGCACCACGCGGTTTTGCAACGCGTCACTGTAGAAACGCAGGGTTTCGCCGTTCTGGTCCTGTAACGGCGTGTCGGTGAACCAGGTTTTTGCGTCGTGCGTGCCGGTCGCCGGTTGTGCGCCAGCCACCGTTGGCGCGGGTTCTTCGTGCCCTTCGTGGGCGAGTGCCAGTGAACTGAACAGACAAACAGCCACCGTCAGGGCAATCCGGTCGAGGGTTTTCATGGCTGCTCCTCCATGGCGATGGCGGTGTGTTTGGCGTGGACATTGCGCTGGCCGCTGAGTTTCTCGACCTCACGGGTCAGCACCGTCGGGTCGGTAAAGCCGTAGTAGCGTGTCCAGTGACGGCTGTTGCCGTCGCCGACGAGAATCAACGGTTGATGGTTCTTGAAGTCGCCATTGAACGAGCCCAGGCCCTTGAGGGTTTCATTGATCGACTGCGAACTGCCGGTCAGCCAGCTCCAGCCCGGGCCGTTCTGAAAATTGCGGGCGTAGTCGTTCAGGCGTTTGGCGTCGTCGCGCTGCGGGTCAACACTGATCGACACCAGTTGCACCTCGCCACCGACCCGCGCACCGAGCTGCTTTTGCACCTTGCCCATGATCGAGGACACCACCGGGCACACCGTGGTGCAGCTGGTATAGATGAAGCTCATGACCACGATCTTGTTACGTACCAGGTCCTTTTCCAGGCTTACCGGTTTACCGTTCTGGTCCACCAGCGCCACATCGGCGAACTTCACCTGGGCGCTCTCGGAACTGGCGCTTTTGGCCGGCATGTCGTGTCCGGCATGCTCGTCCGTCGAGTGCGCCAGGGCTTGACCCAGACCGGCAGTCAACAGACACAACATCAGCAATCCACGGTTTGCGAAACGGTTCATGTCCATGTCCTCTTCAGTTCGCATTGCCGGGCAGAACCCGGACGCTGGCAAAAGTCTTGTCGTCAAAATTCGCCCCCAACGACGCCGCACGGACGTGCAGGTACCAGGCGCCGTTCTGGTCCAGGGTCACCGGAGCTTCATAAATGCCGTTACCCACTTCGAGGGCGGCGACTTCCTGAGCCCGTGAAGTCGGGGCGCGGAAGTAGCGCACCTGAACATCCTTGACCCCACTGCGCTGGGCCTTCTGCTGGCCCTGAACGATACGAAAGCGCACCACATAAGGACTGCCGAGGGCGGCCGTTGACTTGTCGAGCATGAACTCCACTTTCGGCACGCCGGGGTGTGAGGCGAGTTGCTTGTCGGGTTCAACCAGCGCCGTGAAGCAATGGATGATGTTCGGTTGATTGAGCAGGAACGCCACGTCGAACCGCCCGGTCGCCGGCAACTTGATCCGCGCGCTGTACAGCCCCGGTTCAACCTCGCGCAAGCTGCGGTCGATGACCATCGCCGCCCGCGCCACTTGCCCGCGGTTGGGGTAACCGGACATCGGCGCGTTCATGCCTTCGGCGTAGAAATAGGTGGTGTTGTCCACCGGGTTGACCACGAACACCGCGTTGTCGTCCCGCGACACCGCCAGGCTCGACGCCAGTGGCAGATCACCGGCCAGCCGTGGCGCCTGCGGGCCGGCTTCGAAACCCTGGCTGATCGGCGTGCGACCTTGCCCCAGCGATGACAGGTTGATCATCGTGACTTTGGCCGAGGCGAGCCCGCGCACATAGGCATAGGCCTTGGTGAACACCACTTGATAGGGCTCGGCCGACACGTCCAGTTCATGGATCAGCGAATCGGTGGCGGCATCGATCACCGAGGCCTGGTTTTCCAGCGTATTGAGCACGATGCCGAATCGACCGTCAGCGCTGAACCCCATCGGCCCAAGGCCCTGCCTGACCTTGATCACCCGGCGCACGTCCAGGCTGGCACCGTCGACCACGGTCACGGTGCCGTCCTTGCCATCGGCGACATACACCGCCTGAGACAGCGGCGAGTACGCCACCGACAACGGGTGCGAGCCGGTCTTGAGCTGCTTGCTGAGGGTCAGGCTGGCGATGTCGATGATGCTCAGCGTGCCGTCGTCGCGGTTGGTGACGAAGGCAAACCGACTGTCCTTGCTGAAAGCAATTTCGTGATGGCCGGCGCCAGTGGCCAGGTGTTTGAGGGGCTTGAGGCTGCGGGTGTCGATCACCGTGACCCCGGACTCCTCCGCTTTCGACGCATTGTTGCCAACCCACAGCAGGCGCTCATCGGGTTGCAGGGCCACTCGAACCGGGTTGCTGCCAGCGGCCACCGATTCCAGCAACTTGAATTGCTCACTGTCGATCACGGCCACTTCCCCAGCCGTTGGCATCGACACGAAGACGCGTTTGTTGTCCTTCGGAGTGATCCAGTCCATTGGCGGTTGTTTGATGTTGATCCGCGCCATGGTGCTGGTGATGCCGCCCACCGACACCGACGGGTCGACCACCGAAACGCTGGCATCGCGGTTCATCACCAGCAGGAAGTAGCTGTTCAAGTCCAGCAGTGGCCGCGCACCGATGCTCGATTTGAGGAACACTCCGACCCGCGATTTGCAGCTTTGTTCGCGGCCCTGGGCCTGGTCGGCGGCGACGGTTTCGGGGTCGAGCCAGGCGCCGGGGTTGACGCCCGACAACGGCTGGCCCGAGGCGCTGTCATTGACCCGGAACTGCACATCGGCAAATTCGCCTTCGCGCAGTACACCGTCCTTGGCCAGCGGTTTGACTTCAAGCGCTACGGAGACCCCGTCACGCGACAGGTTCTGGCCGCTCCAGGTATCCGGCAGCGCGACCTCGCTGAGCATGTCCGGCGGCATCGTGCGCCACACGCCCAGCCAGATCAGTGCCGACCCCGCCACCAGCGCGAACCCGGCCAACTTGATAGTCCTGGTCATCCCGCTCTCCCCTTCAGATCTGTGTCTGCCTTCGAACCCTGATCCTGTGGCGAGGTCGCTTGCGCCCTCGCCACGGCCATGTTGCTAAGGTGCCGGAGCCGGCTCTGGCTCGTTGGTCACCCGTAACAATCCCCACAACCCAGCCGTATTGCCGTAAGCCGCGTAATCACGGAACAGGTAGTCGCCCGGTATCGCGTTGCTGCCCCCGGCACTCGGGTGCATGAAGCTGAAGTGCGCCGCCGGCAGGATGCTTTCGTGGGCGCCGATGTACATCGACATCGGGTTGTAACCGAACCGCACTGAACCCACGCCGGGGGTTGCCATCGGGTAACCGCCGGTGTCGCTCTTCTCCGACTGGAACGGGTTGACCGACCAGACGTGACCGTCCAGCTGAAAGGTCGAACCACGACTGCCACCGGTGGGCATCAAAATGTGGGTACGGAACGGTTGCCCCGGTTTGACATACAGCACCGGCGTCTGCGGATCGCCCCCCACCAACGCATTGCTGTAGGCCATGTGCGCGTTGGGGACATCGCCGTAGCCGTAGCCGCCGGCGTGACCGAATGGCGCGTCCGGAGGCAGGCCAAAGCGGAACCACATCGGTTCGGTTTTGTAGTTGATGGCCATGCTGGAGTTGTCCTGCGGATCGGTCGGCACGCCGGCTTCTGCGGCAATACCTTCCACCGGACGACCATTGGCCCAGCGCATGTTCAACGCCTTCTGCCAGACCATCGCGAAGTCACGGTAGGTGGTTTGCCCCGGCGCGGTGACCGTCGCATTGACCTTGCATGCGTCTTCAACCCAGGTCGCGCCCATCGGCAGAATGCTCATCGCTCCACCGAGGCCTTTTTGCGGCTGCTTGATCACGTCCGCCGGGGTGAAATTCAACCCGCCGAACTCGATCGCCGTGGCATTGATGTTGTCGACACTGCGGCCCAGTTGCGTGATCGGCTTGCCTTCACGCTCCAGGTGCCCGGCGTAGTACTGATAGGTACGGGTCGGGTACGCCCCAGTGTTGCCAACGCGTGGCGGGACGGTCTGGATCGGGTTGGTGCCGACGTTGGTGCCATCGGACTTGGTGATGTCGTAAGCCAGCAGTTGAGCGTGCAACCCCACCGTACTGGACGGCCGCAACAGGTTATTGCTGAAGGTGGTGGAGCCTTCGCCACCGTTGCGGTCACGCTTGACCATGCCCATCACCGAGGCCATCTGCGCCAGGTCCGGCATGACCGTCGGCAAGCGGTTTTCCAGGGTGATGTTGATGCAATCCCCCGCCGCCGCACGCAGCACCAGCGGCTCGACAGGCACACCAGGCTTGAGCTTGCCGCTGACCGGGTCCAGATCGGATTTGCGCACGTACAGGATCGCGGTCGGATCATGCAACGGCCCGCTCTGCCCGCCGATGGTGAAGGTCTCGCCATCTTCAGGGTCGGTCACGGTGACTTGGGGAATGCTCACCGCACGCGAGTTGTACACCAGCGTACCGCCCGCCGGATTCAGCGGCCCGCCGACATGCTGGCCGAGCCCTTCCGGATCAGCGATGGACAGGTTCAGCGGATTGCCGAGGATGTCGTTGGCCAGCGCCGCGACCACTTCATAGTTGCGTTGCACAGTGGGCCGAGTGCCGATGCCGTTCGGGTTGGCACCGATCCGTGGGCAAGTGCCCTCGAAGGCCACGGTGTTGCGCATGCCGGCCGGTTTCGCGTTGTTCGGCAGTGCGAACAGGTCGTTGCGTTGCGCGGTGTAGTTGCGCATCACGCCCCAGATGCCGCTCCAGTAACCTTCCAGAGAAGCGTCCATCGAGTACAGATAATCCCCGGTGGTCGCCGCCGAACTGGACAGCATCGAGACCGGCGCAATGAAGCCCATCTGCTCGGAAATCCCGATCATCTGCGACGAGCGCCAACCGGAGTTGGAACTGTTGCCGAAACCGGAACCGCTTTGCAGCCACTTCACGCCGTGCAGGGTCACGTTGTGCTCTTCTTCATGACCGCCGGCATGCACCCGCAGCCGCACATTGTCTCCGGTGTAGGTGCGCAGCATCGGGGTGAACGGGTCACCCGGTTCCGCACCGCCCTTGTTGATGTGTGGCGGGAACAGCGTGGTGCCACCGGTAGGGCCGGTCGCAGCGGTGACCAGGTTCGGCGCCAGGTTCATCGCCGCGATTGCACGGTCGGTACGGCTTTGCATGGCATACGCCAGGTCGCCACCGAGGCCGTCGGCCTGCATTCCACGCTTGCCGTCCGGGCCGATCTTGTTCGGGTCGTACACCCGCAGGGCCAGCGGTTCGTTGCGGTAATTGACCACGAACATCCCCGGATCATCCACCGAGATGGCTTGCGGGCACGGCCGGCTTGGACAGCCGGGCGTCAGTCCACCGCGCGCTTCAACCACCTGCTCAAGCAGGGTCTCGGCTTCCTTGCGCACCGGCGGATTGATCGCGTAGCGGAAGCTGTCGGCGGTGGCCGGGAACGCTTGCGCATTGGGCACGCCATTCGGGCCGGCGCCCACGTACACGCCGGCTTCATAGGCGTGCTGGAAGTCACTGTATTCGAGGAAGAACTCACGGAAGCTGTCGTTCTTGCCGTCGCCGTCCAGGTCACCGGTGGACACCACCGCTTGCCACGACGTCGGCCCGCCATCCTGCCGCGCGCCGCTGTACAAAGGCTCGCCGGTTTCGGCGTGGAACCAGGTGGAACCGGCCGGTTCTGCCAGCACGGTGGCGTACAGACCGATCTGTTGGTGCGTCGATGGGCCTAAGTGGTCGTGGGTGAAAATGGTTCCCAGGCCACGGTCGACGCCCTTGGTGTTGACCACCGGGTCGACGAACCAGCGCTGCATCGCCGTGCGCGCACCCACCCAGTCGGCCCGACCATATTGACCAAAGAACGGATGCGACTTGGCCACCGGGCAGGCTGGCGTGCCGTCACGCGGGTCGGCGCCTTCGCACTGGTTGAACTGGCGAATGGCGTGGATGCGCTCTTGCACGGCACCGGGGGAAAGCACGCCGTCTTCGTAGTTCCAGCCGTTGGCCGAACCGTCAGCCGCCGTCAGGTCCCATTTAGGCAAGTGAATGTGCTGACCGATCACGTCAGTGGGCGTGCGCACCTGATAGTCGTCCATCTCGTAGGTGGCCGGCACCAGGTTGGTTTGCTGGTACTGCACGCAGTCGAAGGTGTTCATGCGCATCACCAGAGGTTCTGGCGGACGCTGTTTGGTAATCACCGGCCAGGCGTCTTCCCACAGCGCCAGGATGCGTGCCTGCGGGAAGTGGTAACCGACCTTGTTGTATACCGCGTCGAACTGGATGTTGGCCGCTTTATAGATGCGCGGCCGGTCGGCGGTGAAGGTCGAGGCACCGGTGAACGACAGGCCGTCGGCCTTTTCACCGCTATTGAATTCGCCGGTACCGGCGCTGCTGGTCAGGCGTTTTTGCCGGTCATCCATGCACGGTTCGTAGTACGGCGCCCCCGCCGTTGGCAATGCACCGTTGGTGCGGAAGTTGCGCGCCACCACCTGATTGCCCGGCAGCACGGCGTAGCTGGGGTGTTCTTTTTTGGCATGGAACGCCATGGCTGCCTGTTCGACTTCGGTGCCTTCTTCAGGCATGTAAATCGGTTTGGCGCGGGTCACTTCCTTGGAGAAATCCAGGGAAGTGGTCACGGTGTGCGCTTGGCCACCGGAGGAGAAACCGTCCAGTGAGTGGCGACCCAAACCGCCGTCCCAACCACCGGACTGAGCGGGGTCAAGGTTGGCCCACAAGGCATTGCCACTGCTTTTCAGGGTTTGCGCCTTGGCGGCGTCGAGCATGTCCAGCGGTGGGGTTGGCGGACGTTGGCCGACCGAACTTTCCATGCCGCCGATCCAGAACGGATAGCCCGGGTTTTTCAGGCTGCCGTCGGCATTGCGGTTGGCTTCGCTGCGGTCCACCAATGCCAGGGAACCGATGGCTTGCACGCCACCGCTGCCACCGTGATGTTCGCCGTCGTCATCGCCCTCCTCATCATCGTCGCCATGACTGGCCACCAGGCTTTCGCCGATCTTCGGCACGACGGCGACTTTGCCCGGCATCGGCGCCATGGCTTTGCCCGGCAACGGCACGACGGCTGGAATCGGCGTACCGGCAATGATCTCGCCATCGGGCAAGGCCCGTGCGCCCGACGCCGGTTTACCGCTGCGCAAGGCATACGGTTCGCTGTGATAACCGTCGGCACCCTGCTGGGACACTTCGAGTTTGGTGCCTTCCTCAAACACATCGTGTACCCGCCACATGGCCCACATGCCTTGGGCAAAGTGCGGGTAGAAGTGACAGTGATAGATCGCATCGCCCGCCACGCGGTTGCGGTTGCCCGACCCACCGTTGGCGATTTCGTAGGTGTAGCCGGCACCTGGGCCAATGCCTTGGGCGTCGACATAGTCCGAATTGTCGTCGTTGGGGTTGAACAGCCATTGATGCCCGTGCAGGTGGAAGATGTGCTGCTCGTGGCCGTTGTGCGTGTTGCGGAATTTGACGAAGTCGCCGATGTAGCTGTGATTGACGTTGGAGGGTTCGGACGGATACAGCGCCATGGTCGCCTTGACCCCGACCTGATCGGCACGTGGTGTTTCACCCGGACGAATGTTTTCCAGGCCGGCGTTGGCCGGTACGTCCACCAGCATCGCCACGTCCCCCACGGTGTGGGAACTGAGGAAGAATTCTTCATAGGCGCACGACAGGCAATCGTGCATCGGCCCCACGCCCAATCGGTTGGCCACCACCTCGGCGCCCATGCCGCCAGAGCCGTAGTTGATCATGAACGAGTCGCGGGTCGGCTCCAGCACGTGGGCCATTACCGGGTCTGCCCAGTACGCAGGGAATGCCTGGGTCGCGGCGGTTTCATCCTGGAACTGCGAGGCGAAATCGCGGAACGGTTCCAGCCTATTGGGCAGCGCCGGATTGCGCTTGCCGATGGCTTCCAGCGGATAAGTCGAGGGCGGGAAGCTGCCGTCGGCGTTGCTGCCCATCACGATCGCGTCACTCTCGCTGGAGATGATTTCGTTGCCGTCGACCATGTTGATGATCGGCGTGCCGGCCTTGCCTTCACGGATCCACGGTTCGCGCTGCGGATAGCGCGCCTGGTAATCGACAATCGGCTGACCGGCCGGAGTGCGGCCGGTGCTGGCCAGGCGCATCTCTTCTTCGGTCACGGTGTTGCGATAGGTGCGGCCACCCTTGGGCACCACCACCACTTCGCCGAACAGGCCGTTGGCCACGTTGCCCGCATCGCCCTCCCCACCAAAAGTGGCACCACGGCTGCTGGCGGCAAACGCGCCTTCACGCTCGGCGTACAAGGTGTAGGAACGGGTGGCGCCTGGCGGGATCAGGGAGTTGGCGTTGCGCCCGGTAAAGGAGGCGATGTCGTCAATGCTGTTGACGGCTTGCAGGCCGTTGACCTGGAAGCCGACATGCCGGTCTGTGACTTGCTCATCGACCTTGAAGTCGTCCACATTGCCAACTTCATTGCCTTCCTCCCCCTCGGGCTCCGCACCTTCGTGTTTGCCGGGGTTGGCCTGATACGCCAGCAGGTTTTGCAGATTGATCGTCAGGCAATCACCGGCGGCCACTCGCAGCACCAGTGGGCGCGGACGCTTGTCGGGCCGCAGCGAGACTTTGCCCGGCACTGCCGCGCCACCCTGGGCGAGGGACATATTGCGATCGTCAACGACATCGCGGCGCAAGGCGAACATCATGCCGTTGGCGTTCTGTGCACCGAGGCGGTTGAACATCAGCGGCTGATCCAGTGCCACGACGTTCGCCACCAGATTGCGTTCGCAGCGCGCGGCCGCTTCGGCCAGCTCGATACCGAGCATCGGTGCGAAAAACAACAACAGGTTAAACACATGATGAGCGTGGGGTATGCCGGACATAATCACGGGCCTCGTTTTAAATGCTCACAGGGAATAATTCTCGACTGAATGCCCTTGAGCAATCCTCATGCCAAATATATTTTTCTTTTTTTTCAGTGCTTTACGTTTACGACTTAATAACTCGGGGGATATTCCCCACTTATTCCCCACTTTTCTGCCGGGGCCATCATTCCCCACTATTGGGGGGAGCCGGCGCGTGGTGTTCGACTACAACGGCGCATCCACGGCCAAGCCCTGCAGACGGCGGTATTGGCGTAAAACATCCGGCACGTAGCGCTGGGTTTCGGCGAACGGCGGGATCACCCCGCCACGGCTGAGCACGGCTTGCGGGCCGGCGTTGTAGGCCGCTACCGCGAGTGCGATGTCGTTGTCGAACAGGGTCAACAAACGCTTGAGGTATTTGGCGCCGCCCTGGATGTTGGCCTTCGGATCGTAGACATCCTTGACCCCCATCTCCCGCGCGGTATCGGGCATCAATTGCATCAGCCCGCCAGCGCCTTTGGCGGACGTTGCGTCAGCGTTGTAGCGGGACTCGGCGCGGATAACCGCGTGCAGCAGCGCAGCCGGTACTTCATTGGCCGTGGCCGCTGCCGAGACCAGCTCGGCATAGGGTTGTGCGGCGATCATCTGGGGTTGCTGATCGAGGCTGACAACAGCCGCCGTTGGCTCGTGAATGACCCGCTCATAGGTACGACCGGGACGGTGGACATTGGACAGCACGTAGCTGCCCTTGGCGTCCACGGAAACGAATACATCGGCCTGTGCGACGCCGGTCAATAACAGACATCCGATCAATCCAGCGGTGAGTGTTTTCATTGTTTTTCCTCCCCTGGTCGGCCCCAAAAAATGGGGGTAATGCCCCAGTGGCCGATCGTAAATCAGCCATACGCAAGCACTGTGCCGTAAGCGCAAAAGGCCTTGGCACGGGGGGTCCAGAAGGTTGCCCAAGGCTGAGCATGGCAATTGCATAAATCTTTATTGCGACCCTTCTGCCGACTGTGTGAGGTCATCATGAATCAACGTCTGTGTTATGCCCCGCGTATGCAACGCGGGTTCACCCTGCTCGAACTGTTGGTGGTGCTGGTGGTGCTGGGGTTGTTGGCTGGCATCGTCGCGCCGAAATATTTCGCCCAACTGGGCCGTTCCGAGGTCAAAGTCGCCAAGGCGCAAATCGAAGGCCTGGGCAAGGCGCTGGATTTGTATCGCCTGGAGGTCGGTCACTACCCGTCGACCGAACAGGGCTTGCAGGCGCTGGTCACCGCGCCCAGCGATGAAACGCACTGGACCGGCCCTTACTTACAGAAAAAATTGCCGCAAGACCCGTGGGGCCGTAACTACACCTACCGCTATCCCGGTGAAAACGGTGAATACGACCTGTTGTCCATGGGCAAGGACGGACAACCCGGTGGCGAAGGCGAAAACGCCGAAATCACCAGCTGGCAATAACGGGGGACGACCATGCGCTTTCATCTCAAAGCCGTGGGTAAAGCCGGCGTGGTCTCGATGACAGTCGAGGCCCCCGGCCACAGCGAAGCCCGGCGCATCGTCGAGGACCAGGGCCTGCGGGTGGTCAGCCTGCATGCCGAGCGGCATTTCCTCTCGCTGCAGTTTCGCCAGCGCGAGACCTTCAACCTGGTGTTGTTCAGCCAGGAGCTGACCACGTTGCTCAATGCGGGCCTGCCGCTGATCGATGCGCTGGAAAGCCTGGCCGAAAAAGAAACCGCGCCACAGGCCCGTAAAACCTTAAGTGAACTGGTGCGCCTGCTGTATGAGGGCAAGTCGTTCTCCCAGGCATTGGGCCAGTTGTCGGCGGTGTTCCCGCCGTTGTACGTGGCGCTGGTCCAGTCCAGTGAAAAGACCGGTGCCGTGGGCGAAGCGCTGGGCCGTTATGTCAGCTATCGCCAGCGCATGGACGAAGTCCGGCAGAAAATCGTCAGCGCTTCGATCTACCCCATGCTGTTGCTGGTGGTGGGAGGTGGCGTGGTGTTGTTTTTGATGGGCTATGTGGTGCCGCGCTTCAGCCTGGTGTTCGAAGGCTTGGGGTCGAACCTGCCGTGGATGTCACAAGTCCTGATGAGCAGCGGGATGTTCCTTCATGCGCACCAGGGCGAATTCTTCGGCGGGTTGCTGGCGCTCATCGTCGCCCTCACCTTCCTCCAGCGCCAACCGGCCTTTCGTCGGGGCGTCGACCGCCTGATCGAAAAACTCCCGGCAGTCCATCAACGCATCTTCATGTATGAACTGGCGCGCTTCTACCGCTCGCTGGGGATCTTGCTGCAAGGCGGCATTCCCCTCGTCACGGCCATGGGCATGGTGCGGGGCCTGCTCACCGTGGCCTCCCGCACACGCCTGGACGAAGCCTGCGAACGGGTGCGTGAGGGCCAATCGCTGTCGGCCGCGCTCGAGCTCAATCACCTCGTGACCCCAGTGTCCCTGCGCTTGCTGCGCGCTGGCGAGCAGTCCGGCAACCTCGGGCAAATGATGGAACGCAGCGCCGACTTCTACGACGAAGAAATCAGTCGCTGGATCGAATGGTTTGTACGACTGTTTGAACCGCTGCTCATGACCTTCATCGGCTTGTTGATCGGGGTCATCGTGATCCTGATGTACATGCCGATTTTCGAGCTGGCCTCCAGCATTCACTGACCCTCTGCAACAGGTTCGAGCGGTACGTTGCATTTTTTATCAACGATACAACTGAATAAATCTGAACGCTGGGGTGTTCATTAACTGAATCCAGCAGCACGTTGCATTGTTCATCAACGTTCCAACCCTGAACAAGAAGACGGAGAACGACATGCACATCAACAAGCTTTTACTTGCAGTAGCTATTGGCGCAGTCCTGTCGGCGTCTACCGTATTGATACCGGACAGTCTGTCCAGCATGTCGACCGCTCAGGCCAAGGATGGTGGTGGTGGCGGAGGGGGCGGTGGCGGAGGTCATGGCGGCGGCGGCAATGGTGGTGGTGGCGGCGGCAATGGTGGTGGCGGCGGTGGTAATGGCGGTGGCGGCGGCGGTAATGGCGGTGGTGGCGGTGGTGGCGGCGGTAATGGTGGCGGTGGCGGTGGCAACAGCGGTGGTCACGGTGGAAGCGGCAGTGGCGGCAGTAGTGGCAGTGGCAGCGGCGGCAACAGCGGCAGCAGTCACAGCGGCAGCGACCATGGCCCGGGTAATGCCGGCAACACAGCCTCCTCCAACTCCGGGCGCAATGGCACGCACGCCGAACCTGGCGACGATCATGGCGTTCATCGTGCCGGTGAAATCGGCGACGATCATGGCGTTCACCGTGCCGGTGAAATCGGCGACGACCATGGGGTTCATCGTTCCGGTGAAGTGTCCCACAACCAAAATGGCGCTCATCGCTCCGGCGAAGTGTCCCACAACCAAAATGGCGCTCATCGCTCCGGTGAAGTGTCCCACAACCAAAATGGCGCTCATCGCTCCGGCGAAGTGTCCCACAACCAAAATGGCGCTCATCGCTCCGGCGAAGTGTCCCACAACCAAAATGGCGCTCATCGCTCGGGTGAAGTATCCCACAACCAAAATGGTGTTCACGCCAATGGCGAAATCGGCGACGACCGTGGCGTACACGCCAATGGTGAAGTCGGTGATGACCGCGGTGTTCATGCCAACGGCGAAGTCGGTGATGACCGAGGTGTTCATGCCAACGGCGAAGTCGGCGATGACCGCGGTGTTCATGTCAACGGCGATGACAAAAGGACCTGATAACCACTAAGCCCAGGTCATCCACACATCAATGTAGGAGCGAGCCTGCTCACGATAGCCATATGTCATTCAACATTGATGTCGTCTGACACTCAGCCATCGCGAGCAGGCTCACTCCTACAGGGGGAACTGTGTGAGGCTTAGAGTCCGTCTCCAGTCTGATCCAGCCGCTCACGCAAAAACTCGATAAACGCCTGTACCGGCCGCGAACTCTGGCGGTGCAGCGGATAGACCGCCGACAGCCTCAGCGGCTCAGGCCGAAACGCGTCCAGCACCGGCACCAGCCTGCCGTCCTTCAAGGCTGCACCGACGATAAACGTCGGCAAGTAAGTAATCCCCATCCCGGCAATCGCCGCGTCTTTGAGTAAATCACCGTTGTTGACCCGCATCCGGCCTGTGACATTGACGGTCAGCGGTTTGCCCTGCCCGTCGAATCGCCATTGCACCTGACGACTGTGGCCATACGGCAGGCAGTCATGGCTGTGCAGGTCTTCGGGTTTGAGCGGCGTGCCGCGCTCGGCCAGGTACGTCGGGCTGGCGCAATACACGCGCTGGATCGACGCGATGCACCGGGCGATCAGCGTCGAGTCTTCCAGAATGCCGATGCGCAAGGCCAGGTCGTAGCCTTCGCTGAGCAAGTCCACCGGGCGATCACTCAGGTCCACTTCCACGGTGACATCACGATATCGCTGCAAAAACACCGGCAGCAGGCTGCCCAAATGCGCCAGTGCAAACGACAAGGGTGCGCTGATGCGAATCGTGCCCCGTGGCTCGGTGGTCTGGCCGGCGATGCCCTGCTCCACTTGCTCGACTTCACCGAGCAGGCGCAAGGCCGATTCGTAATAACTTTGCCCCAGCGGCGTGACGTCCAGTCGCCGGGTCGAGCGATTGAGCAAGCGCACGCCCAGGCGCTCTTCGAGTTGCATCAGGCGCCGGCTGACAAATTGCTTGGACAGCCCCAATTGATCTGCCGCAGCCGTGAAGCTGCCGGAGTCCATGACCTGGCAAAAAATACGCATATCTTCGAACGGGTTCATTGTCACAGCCTGATTGACAGTCGAACACTTTATAGCCGCTTTCTGAATTATCGACACCCTCATTAATCTCGCGCCTGGCCCGTGTAGCCGCTGTCGAGGCTGCGTTCGGCTGTGAAGCAGTCGTGAAATCAAACAATGCGGTGTGTCAGACAAAACTCGCACTCAGGTTTTACGACTGCTCCGCAGCCGAACCCAGCCTCGCGCTGCTCGTCAGCTGCTACTAGGCAAAAAAATGCCCGCACATTGGCGGGCATTTTTCATTGGGGCAGAACTTACTTCGACGTCAGCACCGAGTAGCTGTTCATCAAATTGCGGTAGTTGGGAATGCGTGGCGACAGCAGGTTCGCCAGGCCTTCCATGTCGTTGCGCCAGTCGCCTTGCAGCTCGCAGGCCACCGAGAACCAGTTCACCAGTTGAGCACCGGCCGCCGCCATGCGCGCCCACGCCGCTTGCTGCACGGTTTCGTTGAACGTGCCCGAGGCGTCGGTGACGACGAACACTTCAAACCCTTCGGCCAGCGCCGACAGTGTCGGGAAGGTCACGCAAACGTCAGTGACCACGCCCGCGATGATCAATTGCTTGCGGCCCGTGGCTTTGACGGCTTTGACGAAATCTTCGTTGTCCCAGGCGTTGATCTGGCCTGGACGCGGGATGTACGGCGCGTCCGGGAACTGTTCTTTGAGCTCAGGCACCATCGGGCCATTCGGGCCGTTTTCGAAACTGGTGGTGAGGATGGTCGGTAGTTTGAAGAACTTGGCCACGTCGCCCAGAGCCAACACGTTGTTCTTGAACTCGTTTGGCGAGAAATCCTGGACCAGCGAGATCAGGCCGGTCTGGTGGTCGACCAGCAGGACAACAGCGTCGTCTTTGTTCAGGCGCTTGTACGGAACGTTGCTCATGTGAAACTCCTCGGTGGATGTTTATCGCTCAAAGCGCCGGCCGTGGTGGCTGGCGCTTTTTTGGTAATCGTCAGAACGCAAAGCACGAGCAGCCAAAGGCGCCCCAAAAACCGGCGAAGTCGCTGACCGGCGCGTTCGACAAACGCGCCTTCTCATGACTGTGGGCATGCACGCCGCACGGCCCGCTGCAATGGTGAACCTGCGCCTGCATCGGCGACGTTGGCCGCCAGTGACCCGGCACCTTGACCACCGGCGACCAGTCCGGCAGCACCGGTACGCTGGCTGGGCCGAGTTTTTCGAAATCCCCGGCGGCGTACACCACCTTGCCGCCGACCACGGTCAACACCGACTCGATCCACTTGATCGCTTCTTCATCGACACTGAAAAAGTCCGCGCTCAGGGCCGCCACGTCCGCCAGCTGGCCGACCTTGATCATGCCTTTCTTGCCCTGCTCGGAAGAGAACCAGGCGCTGCCGTGGGTGAACAGTTCCAGCGCGGTCTGGCGCGACAGTCCTTCTGCGTGCAATTCCAGGCCGCCGACCGTGCGGCCGCTGACCATCCAGTACAGCGAAGTCCATGGGTTGTAGCTCGACACCCGCGTCGCATCGGTGCCGGCGCCGACCGGCACACCTTCGGCCAACATGCGCTTGATCGGCGGTGTCGCTTCGGCCGCTTTGGCGCCGTAGCGCTCGACAAAATATTCGCCCTGAAACGCCATCCGGTCCTGAATCGCAATACCACCGCCCAACGCCCTCACCCGCTCGATGTTCTGCGGGGTGATGGTTTCGGCATGGTCAAAAAACCATGGCAAACCATTGAACGGGATGTCGCGGTTGACCTTCTCGAACACGTCGAGCATGCGGCTGATCGATTCGTTGTAGGTGGCGTGCAACCGGAACGGCCAGCGCTGCTCGACGAGGTGGCGCACCACCGGCTCCAGCTCGGCTTCCATGGTCTGCGGCAGGTCCGGGCGCGGTTCGAGGAAGTCCTCGAAATCCGCCGCCGAAAACACCAGCATTTCCCCGGCGCCGTTGTGCCGCAGGTAATCGTCGCCCTGGTGCAGGGTCACGCTGCTGGTCCAGTTCTTGAAGTCGGTGAGTTCTTCTTTGGGCTTTTGGGTGAACAGGTTGTAGGCGATCCGGATGGTCAATTGCTGGTCTTTGGCCAACTGTTCGATCACCTGATAATCGTCCGGGTAATTCTGGAAACCGCCGCCGGCATCGATGGCACTGGTCAGGCCCAGACGGTTGAGTTCGCGCATGAACTGGCGAGTCGAGTTGACCTGATACTCCAGCGGCAACTTCGGTCCCTTGGCCAGCGTCGAGTACAAAATCATCGCATTGGGTCGCGCCACCAGCATGCCGGTCGGTTCGCCGTTGGCATCGCGGACAATCTCGCCACCCGGCGGGTTCGGCGTGTTGCGCGTGTACCCGGCCACGCGCAATGCGGCACGGTTGAGCAAGGCGCGGTCGTACAAGTGCAGCACAAACACCGGCGTATCCGGCGCGGCCTGATTGAGCTCTTCAAGGGTCGGCATGCGTTTTTCGGCGAACTGGAATTCGTTCCAGCCACCGACCACCCGCACCCACTGCGGCGTCGGCGTGCGGTCGGCCTGGTCCTTGAGCATGCGCAATGCATCGGCCAGCGACGGCACCCCTTCCCAACGCAGTTCGAGGTTGTAGTTCAAACCGCCACGAATCAGGTGCAGGTGCGAGTCGTTGAGGCCGGGAATGACGCAGCGACCCTTGAGGTCGATGACCTGCGTACCCGAGCCGCGCAGGGCCATGGCCTCGGCATCGGTACCGACCGCGACGAAACGACCGTCGCGGATCGCTACAGCACTGGCGCGCGGGTTTTCACGGTCAACGGTATGAAATTGGCCATTGAACAAAATCAGATCGGCGTTCATCGCGTTTCCTTGGGCTGAGTGGAAGGAGATAACCAAGGCGCGAACAGGCGCGTCGCCATCGGCATGAACAGGTACACCACCGACACGACAATGGTCAGCGTGATCAGGAACGTCGCGACCACGTAGTTGGAGAGGAACGCATTGAGCTGTAGTAGCGGCCCCCAGATCAGTGGCACCAGCAAGGTGTGCGGCAGAATGACCAACAGCGTCACCACGGCTTGCTTCCAGCGCGGCGGCGGTGGCGATGCGGTGTCGGCCTGCGGCGCGAACCAGAATTCCTTGACCGGGTTGACCTCGGTCTGGTCGCCGTCGGCGAGCATCGGCGTGGCTTCCTGGACCAGTGCCAGCCGTTGCGGCGAGTCGAGCCAGCGCTGCATCGCGTCGGTGGTGCAAAAGCGTAATACGCAGGTGTACATGTCGAGCCCGGCACTTTTACCGCGCATCACATCCACGCCCAGGTGCCCTTCCTGTTGCCCGGCAATGTTCACGATGTTGCGCAGCCAGGCTTCATAGGGCACTTCAAATCCAGCCTTGACCCGGTGCTTGATGACCAGGGTCACGACTTCTTCGAAACGATTGGATTCAGGCATAACGCAACACTCCGGCGAATCGGACATTGAGCGCCAGCCGTCCCGGCCCGGCGATAAAAATGCTGGTGAACAGGATCAACAGCAGCCAGCCGAACTGCCCTTCTTCAACACTCCATTGCGGATGCACAATCAGCAGCGCCACCAGCAGCAACGTCAAAATCGGCAGGCACGCCAAACGCACCAACACCCCGGCAATGATCAGCAGCGGGCACAGCACCTCGGCGAAAATCGCCAGCATCAGCGTGAGGCTCACGCCCATGTGAAAAGGGTCTTCGATGACTTGCAGTTGAGCGCTGTAGTTAAGCAGCTTCGGCAAACCGTGCACCCACAGCAAAAACAAACTGCTGCTGATCCGCAAAAAAAGCAGGCCCCAATCCTCAGCCTGTTCATCCCACCGCGATGCGTTCATGGGCTACCTGCACAAATGAAAAACCACCGGCAGCGATGCGCCGGGACTTGATTCGATAGTGCCGGTGGGGGGACGCAAAA
Organism: Pseudomonas sp. OV226; assembly: GCF_003148705.1. Taxonomy (NCBI): domain Bacteria; kingdom Pseudomonadati; phylum Pseudomonadota; class Gammaproteobacteria; order Pseudomonadales; family Pseudomonadaceae; genus Pseudomonas; species Pseudomonas sp. OV226. The sequence continues at coordinate 74,922 of NZ_QGGS01000026.1, forward strand.
AATTGGATGTACGTGCTCTTTTTGTGGATGCCCCGCCGCTACCTACCTGCGTAGATCTCTGTAGGAGCCGGGCTTGCCCGCGATGGCGGTCTTCCAGTCAATACAGATGTTGACTGACCCTGCGCCATCGCGGGCAAGCCCGGCTCCCACAGGAACCTGCTTTGCCGGAAGGTTTCTTGCAGGCACAAAAAACGGCCTCTGGTGAGGCCGTTCTTTTGATCGTTTCCACGCTCTGCGTGGGAACGATCGGTACAGATACGTCGTTAGCGCTGCGGATCGAAATTATCCAACATCCGGTTCACCGCCAGTTCACCCAACATCACAGACTGTTGAATACCGAGCAGGGTGTGGCGCTGCGCGCCGCTCAGTTGCCCGGCGAAATCGCTCAGCATGACGCTGGCGGACGCCAATGACTCGCAGGCGTTGACCAGCAGGGTTTCGTTACCGGTTTCGGGATCGACGAGGTAAATCGTGCTGGGTTTGCGTGGCGTGTCTTTGGGGATGACGGGTTTGAGGTAGAAATCGAGGGCGCGGTCTGTGGCGGTATTTAGCTTTTTGGAGTCGGTGGTTTCGTAGGGGGAAACGTCGTCGGGTTCTGGCGGATTGGGTGTGATTTTGAACATGGTGAAGCTCCTTATACCTGATGGAGCCACCAGAACCTGTCGCTAAACAAGTAAGGGTGGCGGCTGTACGCAGGTTAGCGAACCGAGAGGTATAAGACCCGGCAGACCCGAGGGCCTCCCGCGCACAGCCACCATATCGAAACTACAGACATGCAATGCCTGCAATAAAGACGGAGCGTTGCTGCGCTTATACCTGATCAGGTCGCTAAACCCGATCGCTGATTGGCAGCGATGCGGAAACGATAGAGTTCAGGGTCAAAGCGCACAAGCCGGCGGATTCTGGCGCAGTCGTAGGCAACGGCGCAAGGTTCTGTGGCTTTCAGGAAGTAACGCTAAACACCATTAAACGGAGTGCTTGGATGAGTGCACATTCCCTGTCGGAGCGGGTCCATCTGCTAGAGGTTGGTCGGCTGCCAGGCCGCCATCGCGGGCAAGCCCGGCTCCTACAGGGAATGGGTACACCGGCAAGAGATCGGTCGGCTGGCAGGCCGCCATCGCTGGCAAGCCCGCTCCCACAAAAAGCAAAACACCCCACACCCGCTCTTGCCCCTCACCACTCACCAGGCCGAGCGTTAGCTCGCCTGCAGCTTTTGATCTTGATCCACCCGCCCCTTCGGGAGGCTGAGTGGAGGTGTTCATCCGGGGAGTGGCGCGTAGCGCCGTTCGACGCAGTCGAACACGCTGCATGTAGGTCGAAGCGAAGCCGACCGGAGGGCAGTGTCCCCGGAGGGATACCGGAGCGAAGGAACGCCGAGCCCCAGCGAGGGGCCGGACGCTCGGGGCGAGCCTTTTTTTGCTTACTTTTTTTTGGCGTTTGAAAAAAAAGTGAGTCGCCGTAAGGGCGAAACCCTAAGCCGCCGTTACCGCAGCAACGGATATGTACACCAAAAACAACAACTTGGTCGGCCCAAAGGCCGCCACGTTCAAGCAGATACCACAGGCAAAGGCCCAGACATAAACTCACTGATCCGCGACCGCAACCATCGCTCCGCCGGATCATTATCATGCACCCCACTCCACGCCATCGACAGTTGCGCCGCATCAATGGCAAACGGCGGGTCCTCAGCACGCAACCCACACCCCTCCACCAACGCACACGCCGCATAATCCGGCACCGTGGCAATCATCTCGGTGCCAGCAAGGATCGCACGCAAACCACTGAACTGCGGCACCCCCAACACCACACGCCGACTACGACCAAGCTTGGCCAGGTCGAGATCGATGTTGCCACTCAGATCGCCGGAAAACGAAACCATGGCATGCGGCCGCTCGCAGTATTCATCCAGCGTCAGAGTGCCGGGACGCTTGTCCCCGCGCAGCACCTTGCAGGGAATGTCGCGCAGTTTTTTGCGCTTGGCATTCGCCGGCAATTCGGTGGTATAGCTGACACCCACGGAAATCTCCCCGGACGCCAGCAACGCCGGCATCAACAAGTAATTGGCGCGGCGCACCACAATCACGATCCCTGGCGCCTCTTCCTGAAGCTGTCGCAGCAGCGGCGGAAACAGACCGAATTCAGCATCGTCCGACAGCCCGATGCGAAACACGTCGCAACTGCTGGCCGGCTCGAACTCCTTGGCGCGACTGACCGCGCCCGAGATCACATCCATCGCCGGCTGCAACTCCTTGAGAATCGCCAGCGCCCGCCCGGTCGGCTCCATGCCGCGGCCATTGCGCAGCAACAATGGATCGTCGAACAAATCCCGTAACCGCCCCAATGCCGCACTCACCGCCGGCTGGCCCATGAACAGTTTTTCAGCAACACGGGTCAGGTTTTTTTCGAACATCAAGGCCTCGAAAATCACCAGCAGGTTCATGTCGACACGGCGCAGGTCGTTACGGTTCATAGGCATGGCTCCCTTGTGAGTTCAGACAGGCACGAAGCGCTGGGACTTTACTCGATCAGCGGTACGTTGGCTGCTCGTTTGTAAGGGCCGTACTCGACCGGCACCCATTGGAAGTGCTTGCCCTCCGCCGCGATGTGGCCGATGCCCGGAAACGGCAGGTGCGCCGCCGTGACCCAGGTCTTGCTGGCCACCGCGTCGCTGAACACCTTGGCGCGGCGTTTGATCGCTTGCTGGCTGTCGACGTCAAAACCGATCGACACTTCAGGGTGTTCGAACTGCACGGCGAGGTTATGCACCAGATCGCCCATGAACAAAATGCTCTGGCCCTGAGAGGTGAAACGGTAGGTGGTGCTGCCCGGCGTGTGCCCGGCTTCCAGCTCGGCATCGACCACGCCTGGCACGGGCGACTGACCGGCGTCGAACGTTTTGAAGCGACCCTGCGCGACGTAAGGCCCGGTGGAGTCCTGGGCGATTTTGAAATACGGCTTTGCGCCCTCGGGGGCCTTGGCGATGGCCTGAGAGTCAAGCCAGTAATCGGCCTCGGCCTTGGCCGCATACACCGTGGCATTGGCGAACACCGGTTTTTGCTCGGCATCGACCAGCCCGCAGACGTGGTCCAGGTGCAGGTGAGTCAACAGGATCGCGTCAACCTGAGACGGTTCATAGCCGGCGGCTTTCATGTTGTCCAAGAGCATGCCGGCGGTGGCACCGATGCACTGGCCGGCGCCGGTGTCCACCAGGATCAACTGCTTGCCGGTGTTGACCAGAAACGCATTGAACGCGGTTTGCACGCCCGGTGTTTCAATCGAGCGCCGGGCGAGCAGCGCGCGGATCTGGCTTTGGCTCAGGCCTTTGAGCAGCTTGGGCGACAGGTCGTTGTAGCCATCGAACAACGCCGTCACTTCGTAATCGCCCACCGCCAAACGGAAGTAACCCGGCACTTGGGTGCCGACCTGCGCCGGTGCCTGAGCCGAGGAAATGCCGGACGCCAGCGCTACCGCAAGCCCTATCGCGCAAACCAACGAATGTTTCATGTGTTCACCCTTGATCGAATCAGAAAAACGGCCACAGACACGCCGCCGGATGACGCCGATTGTGCCGGCACCTCGCCCACGGAAAATTGCAGCGATGTGCTGAGTTAGAGCGGTTACTCGATATGGAAAAAACCAGGAAATTAACAACGTTTAACTCGCCTGCCAGCGCCCCGCGACCAAGAATGAAGCTCACCGACACGGACATTTGTCATGGCTCATTCTCAGCAAAACACTGCCCGCGCGGCAGTTATTGATACGCGAAAGAAGACCACCGGCGGCCTGACCCCATGGCGAGAAAACCTGGCCAAACAACTGATTCTGGATCGACTCGGTGAAACGGTTGAAGTGACCGAGCTGGCCCACGCCTGCGCCCTCTCGCGCAGTCATTTCTCCCGCGCGTTCAAGTGCAGCACCGGTTACTCGCCCCAGGACTGGATTCGTCACCAACGTATTGCCCGGGCCAAGGAACTGATCCGCACGACCGATTTGAGCCTCACGCAAATCAGCCTCGAATGCGGCTTCTGCGATCAAGCGCATTTCTGCCACATCTTCACCCGCAGCGAAGGCATCAACCCGTTTGCCTGGCGTTGCCGTGCTGTACCCGCTCAGCCCCGCCGCCCCGTCTGTACCGCTCAAGCGCAGCCGAACACTTTGTAGCAGGTGTAGCAGCTGTCGAGCTTGTGAGGCTGCGTCCGGCTGCGAAGCAGTCGTGAAACCTGACAGCGCGGTCTACCTGAAACACCGCGTTGGCTGATTTTACGACTGCTTCGCAGCCGGACGCAGCCTCGCAAGCTCGACAGCTGCTACAAGCCGAACGCAAGCTCGACAGCTGCTACAAGCCGAACTAGCTGCTACAGGGTTAACCCAGCGGGACCAGACGTTCCAACGCCTCAGCCACGCCGAACCCATACGCCGGATCTGCCTTGGTGCAGTTCTCGATATGGCGCTGACGAATCGCCCGTGGCACGCCATTCATGGCCCGCGCGGTGTTGTCAAACAGCAACTGCTTGCGCACCGGGTCCAGCAACCGGAACAGGTTCCCCGGTTGCTCGTAGTGGTCATTTTCCAGCCGATGGTCATAGTGCTGGGCGAAGCCTTCCACTGGCAGCGGCGGATCGGCCAGCTCTGGCGAATCCTGCCACTCGCCCACGCTGTTGGGGAAGTAACTGGCAGTGCCACCGAGGTTGCCATCGGTGCGCATGGCGCCGTCGCGGTGGTAGCTGTTCGCCGGGGAGCGCGGTGCGTTGACCGGGATGTGATTGAAATTCACACCGAGGCGATAGCGTTGGGCATCACCATAGGAAAACAGCCGCGCCTGGAGCATGCGGTCGGGCGAAAAACTCACGCCCGGCACCACGTTGGCTGGCGAAAACGCCGCTTGTTCGATTTCGGCGAAGTGGTTCTCGGCGTTGCGATTGAGCTCCATGATGCCGACCTCGATCAGCGGAAACTCGCCGTGAGGCCACACCTTGGTCAGGTCGAACGGGTTGTGCCGGTACGTGTTGGCCTGCTCTTCTTCCATCACCTGGATGCACAGTTTCCAGCGCGGAAAATTGCCCTGTTCGATGACTTCATACAGGTCGCGCAGATTGCTTTCGCGGTCCCTGCCGACCACCGCTTGCGCCTCGGCATCCGAGAGGTTCTCGATGCCTTGCTGACAGACAAAATGAAACTTCACCCACACCCGTTTGTTGTCGCGGTTGATCAGGCTGAAGGTGTGACTGCCAAAGCCGTGCATATGGCGAAAGCTGGTGGGAATCCCGCGATCACTCATCACGATGGTCACCTGGTGCAGCGCCTCGGGCAGCAGGCTCCAGAAATCCCAGTTGCTGGTGGCGTTACGCAGGCCGGTACGCGGATCGCGCTTGACCACATGATTAAGGTCCGCAAAACGCAGCGGATCGCGGAAGAAGAACACCGGCGTGTTGTTGCCGACGATGTCCCAGTTGCCTTCGTCGGTGTAGAACTTCACCGCAAAACCCCGGATGTCACGCTCGGCATCCGCTGCGCCGCGCTCGCCGGCCACCGAGGAAAAACGCACGAACAGCGGTGTTTGCTTGCCCACGGCACTGAAGATACTGGCCTTGGAGTAGTCACTGATGTCATGGGTGACGGTAAATGTGCCGTAGGCGCCAGCGCCCTTGGCATGCATGCGGCGTTCGGGGATGACCTCGCGGTCGAAGTGGGCGAGTTTTTCCAACAACCAGATGTCTTGCAGGAGTGCCGGGCCGCGGGGGCCGGCGGTCTGGATATTAAGGTTATTGACCACCGGGGCGCCGGTGGCGTTGGTCAGCTTTTTCATGATCATGTACTCGATGGATTGCTGCTCATCAGGAGCGAAAACCGGCGCGGATCTACGCCCGCGCCGGGGACATCAACCCTTGAGAAACGCCAACAAATCAGTGTTGAGCTGATCCTTGTGGGTATCCGTCAAGCCATGGGGGGCGCCCGGGTAGACCTTGAGCGTAGATCCCTTGACCAGTTTTGCCGAAGCAATGCCCGACGCCTCAATCGGCACCACCTGGTCCGCATCGCCGTGCACCACCAGGGTCGGCACGTCGAATTTCTTCAGGTCTTCGGTGAAGTCGGTTTCGGAAAAAGCCTTGATGCAGTCGTAGGCGTTCTTGTGGCCGGAGGTCATGCCTTGCATCCAGAACCAGTCGATCATGCCCTGTGACGGCTTGGCGTCCGGTTTGTTGAAACCGAAGAACGGGCCGCTGGCGAGGTCGATGTACAGCTGCGAACGGTCGACCAGCGATGCCTGGCGAATGCCGTCAAACACCTCGATCGGCAGGCCGCCGGGGTTGGCTTCGGTCTTGAGCATCAGCGGCGGCACCGAAGAAATCAACCCGGCCTTGGCCACCCGGTCCGTTCCGTGGCGACCGATGTAGCGCGCCACTTCACCGCCCCCGGTGGAGAAACCGAACAGCACGGCGTTTTGCAGGTCCAGCAACTCGATCAATTGCGCCAGGTCGTCGGCGTAGGTGTCCATGTCGTTGCCGGTCCACGGCTGGCTGGAGCGCCCGTGACCACGGCGGTCATGGGCGATGACCCGGTAACCTTTGGAGGCCAGGAACAACATCTGCGACTCCCAACTGTCAGCGTTCAACGGCCAGCCGTGGCTGAAGACGATGGGCTGACCGGTGCCCCAATCCTTGTAGTAAATCTCGGTGCCGTCTCGAGTGGTGAACGTGCTCATGCGATTGCTCCTTAGTGAGTGTCGGGGTGTATCAAAGCGGTGAGGAATTCATGCGTGCGGCCAGCCGTGCAACGCGCTCGCCCAGGTGCGCGGCGGTGCAGCGATCTTCGGGCGGCGGGGCCAGCTCGGGAGGTTGTTCGACATTCGACTGGGACATGGCCCCCAGCGAGCTGCCCAGGCGATTCATCTGCCCATCGAACACGCCGGTGCCGGAGCGCGCCGGCAGCAGGTCGAGACCGACCCAGATCATTGAGTGCTGGGCGGCGAATACCGCCATCTGCAGCAAGGTGTTGAGTTTGTCGCCGCACAGGCTGCCGGAGTTGGTGAACCCGGCGGCCAGTTTGTCGCGCCAGGGTTGGGCCAGGTAAAACGCCGCGGTGGCCTCCATGAACCCTTTGAACGGCGCCGAAGCGCTGCCCATGTAAGTCGGAGCGCCGAAGATGATGGCGTCGGCATGGTGCAGTTGATCCCAGTGGTCTTGCACTTCCTCGACCGGGATCAACTGGCAGGTGCTGCCCAGGTGGCGCTCCACTCCTTGGGCGACGGCATGCGCCATGACGCGGGTGTGCCCGTAGCCGCTGTGATAGACCACCACTACGTTGCTCATTCCGGCGTCCTTATGACAAATTGAATCCTTGAAGGCGCTGTAGCCGCTGTCGAGTGAAACGAGGCTGCGATTTTTGATCGCCAAGATCGCAGCCTCGTTTCACTCGACAGCTGCTACAGGTCCCATGGGACGAGAGTTTTGGGCGCGGACCAGACTCAACACGAGTTAAACGTTGTTAATTTTCCCTGGCGCACCAAAAGCCGTAACCCCGGCTTTGTTACCGTAAACACGGCCTCTGCCGCGTGGCCGGTAGCGGCCGTCGGGGCGGACACCCCGCAGTCACTCGCGCCGCGCATTGCGTTGCCGCGAAAACCTGAGGAATATGCTCGGAAACCGCGTACTAGACGGATGCAGGCAGGAGTGACCCGTTGACCCTTTCCCCTGAACAGGTTGTGCATTTCGGCCCTTACCGGATCTATCCCGGACAACGTCTGGTGATGGAGGCCGACCAGCCTTTGCGCCTGGGCAAGCGTGCCATGGACATTCTGTTGATCCTGCTGGAGCACGCCGGGAATGTGGTCAGCAAGCAGCAATTGATCGCGGCGGTCTGGCCCAGAAGTGTGGTGGAAGACATCAACCTGCGGGTGCACATGGCGGCGCTGCGCAAAGCCCTCGGCGATGGTCAGGCAGGCCAGCGCTACATCATCACCGTGGCACAACGCGGCTACAGTTTTGTCGCGCCCTTCTCGCTGGAGCTGATCGAACAACCGCCTGTACGCCAAGGGCCGGCGCCGAGCGGCCATAACCTGCCTGTGCGCCGTACCCGCCTGATCGGTCGCCAACCCTTGGTTGACAGTCTGGTCTCGCGATTGGCTCACCTGCGGTTCATCACCCTCGTCGGCCCCGGCGGCATCGGCAAGACCACCGTGGCCCTGCGCGTCGCCGAACAATTGATCGGACGCTACCGGGACGGCATTCGCTTGCTGGACCTGGCCCCGATCAACGACCCGAGAATGATCAGCAGTCATCTGGCGACGCTGCTGGAGGTGTCCTTGCCCGACGCCGACCCCATGAACGGCCTGGCGATGTTCCTGCGCGACCGGCAAATGTTGCTGGTGATCGACAACTGCGAACACCTGGTCGACACCCTCGCGGTGCTCTGCGAAACCCTGCTGCGTGGCGCGCCGCAGGTGCACATTCTGGCCACCAGTCGCGAAAGCCTGCGGGCTGAAGGCGAATATGTTCAGCGTCTTGAATCGCTGGACTGTCCGCCACCCATTGCAGTGCTGGACCGCGCTCAGGCGTTGACGTTTTCGGCCCTGCAATTGTTTGTCGAGCGGGCGATGGCCAGCCACGACAGCTTTGAACTGAGCGATGCAGACCTACCGTTGCTGGTCGACATCTGCCATCGCCTGGACGGCATTCCGTTGGCCATCGAACTGGCCGCCGCGCAAGTCGGCCACTTTGGCTTGAGCGGATTGCTGGATCAGCTACAGGACAGTTTTCGCCTGCTGACCCAAGGGTGTCAGCCGGCATTGGGCCGACACCAGACATTGCGCGCTACGCTCGACTGGAGCTTCGACCTGTTGACGGCGTGCGAGCAAACCTGCCTGCGCCGACTCGGCGTATTCCGGGGTGGCTTCACCCTGGAATCAGCGGCGGCGGTGATCGTCGGCGAACACATCGATCCCGACAGGGTCTTTGGCGTAATCACCCAACTGGTGGCCAAATCGCTGTTGAGCGTGGAAGTGGGCGACGAAGACGTGTACTACCGCCTGCTCGACACCACGCGCCACTATGCCCTGGAAAAACTCGACCAGGCCGCCGACTTGCCGGACACCCGCGTACGCCATGCCGAACGTTGCCTGGCCTTGATGCATCAGGCCCGGAGCGATTGGGAACACATCCCAACCCGCCTGTGGATCGAGCGTTATGCCCGGACCCTGGAAGACATTCGTTCGGCCCTCGACTGGGGGTTGAATACGCAACGCCAACAGGCCCTGGCGATTCGCCTTGTCGCAACGTCGACGCCGCTCTGGCAGGAACTGTCGTTGCTCAAGGAGCACGGCGATTATGTGCGCAAGGCGCTGGCATTGCTCGATGCGACGCCCGAGCCCTGCTGTCATCTGCACATGAACCTGAAGCTTGCCCTCGGCGCCTCCTGCTACCACCTCCAGGGGGGGACCGCTGAAACCATCGACGCCTTCGTCGGCGCCCGAGCCCTCGCCAATCAGTGTGGTGACTTGACCGGTCAACTACGAGCGCTGTCCGGGTACATGGCGGCCAATCTCAGTTGCGGCAACTATCAAATGGCACTGGAACAGAGCCTGCAGTTCAAACGGCTGGGCAAACATGACGACACCGTGCTGTCGCTGAGCACACACCGTTTACGCGTGCTGGCCCTGCATTTTTCGGGTGATCAAGAACAAGCACGGATGAATGCCGAACAAGTGATCCAGCGTATGGCCCAGAGCGGCCACCTCAACCGCTTCACCCATGGTTTTGGCGTGCAATACGATCAGAGCGTTGCCGCCCTGACGATTCTGGCGCGCATCCTGTGGTTGCAGGGCCGACCGGAACAGGCCTGGCGCACCGCCCGGCAGGCACTGGACATCGCGATCCAGATCAACCATGGCACCTCCATCTGCTACACCCTGGCCCTGGCCGGTTGCCTGATCGCCCACTACAACGGCGACACCCGCACTGCCCGCGAACTCCTGCGCCTGCTGCTGGAACAAGCGCAGAAACATTCGGTGCTGCTGTTCCACACGTGGGCGCGGCACTACGCGCAGGTGATTGACCAGGCCGAAGCGCACTTGCCGCCCCCACCGGGCAGCGGGTTGATCAAGGACATCATGGTCACGCTGGACAGCGGTTTCGTCGATGACGCCTTGCAGCAGCGAGCAGATACCGGCACCGCAGGCTGGAGCACCGCAGAAATCCTGCGGGCCAAGGCGAGCGCGCTGCTGACCGAGGATTGCCCGCTGAAAACCGAGGCCGCCGAGGCCGTGCTGATCAGGGCCCTGAATGTCGCCAGGACCCAGGGCGCTCTCGCCTGGGAACTTCGCAGCGCCACCTCGCTGGCACAGCTTTGGCAGCGTCAGGGCCGCTATCGGCCAGCCCATGAGCTGCTGGAGCCGATTTACCAGCGATTCACCGAAGGCTTTTCCACGCCGGACCTGACAAAAGTCCGCCGGTTACTCGACGAGTTGCAACGCCATCTACCTGCCTGACACTTTGCGCGCCCGGTTGATGTAACGGGTGTAGCGCCTTTCGACTTCGGGCAATTGACCACCGTGTTCGAGCTTTTCCAGGGCGTACGCGCGGGTGGTGTAGAGGAGCCGGTAACGGGTCACCCCACTGCCCTGCTCCCGCGACAACAGCGATTTGAGCGCTAGGTGTTGCATCGCTTCGATCAAGCGACCGGGTTGCCACACCGCACAACTGATCACTCCCATGGCGGCGTCCAGGGTGAAGGCCTTTTTGAATACGGCCAGGCGTTGCAGCACCGTTTGCTCCAACGGGCTCAGCTGTTCATAGCTCCAGTCCAGCGCAGCTTTCAAGGTTTGATGCCGGGGAACGGCGGTGCGCCGGCCCTGGGTCAGTAGCTGGAAACAGTTGTCGAGCTGGGCTTGCAAGCCGACCAGCGCCAATGCATCGATTTGCGCGGCGGCCAGTTCAATGGCCAGCGGTAAACCATCGAGCCGGCGGCAAATTTCACACACGGCCATGAGGTCTTGTTCGCGCAGGGCAAAGCCTTGTTGACGGGCACGGGCGCGACTGACGAACAGTTGCACGGCTGAATAGCCCATGACTTCGGTGACACTGAGTACAGCGCCAGCGGGCGGCACCGCCAATGGCGGCAGATGCAGGATGGTTTCCCCCGAGGCCCGCAGCGGTTCACGGCTAGTGGCCAGAATCGACAGCCGGGGCGCCGCAACCAGCAAGCTTTCGACCAATGTGCGACAGCGCTCCAGCAGGTGCTCGCAGTTGTCGAGCACCAGCAACGTATGGCGTTGCGCCAACACCTCGAGAGTAGCCCCGACGTCCAGTTCAAGGGTGCGCGCCAGGTGGGCAATCACTTGCGCCGGATCATCAATCGTCGACAGATCCACCAGCCAGACGCCGTCCTCATAGTGCTGCAACAGCAGCTCGGCAACGCGCAATGCCACGGTGGTTTTACCGATGCCGGCGGGACCAACCAGCGTCATCAGGCGTCGCACCGGCAATTGCCGGACCAGACTGCCGACAATCGAGTCTCGACCGGTCACCGGCATGAGCCGCGCAGGCAGGTTGTGCTGAGCGTTCTGAACGGTCTGAATCGCAATGGGTGCGCCCGCCGGCAGGTGCTGCACCGGGGCAACAAAGCTGTACCCGCGCTGGGGAATATTGACGATATAGCGCTGACCATTCTGCCCGTCGCCAAGGGCGCGGCGCAGCGCGGCGATGTGCACGCGCAGGTTGATTTCTTCGACCACCGACGTCGGCCAGACCTGGGCGATCAATTCGTCTTTGCTGACCACCGTCCCGGCACGCTCGACCAGCACCTGCAAAATATCCAGGGCCCGCCCACCCATGCGCAGCGGCCGTTCACCGTCGAGAATCAGCCGTTGGTGCTGGTGAAACGCGTAGGGGCCGAAATGCAGCACCGCTTCGCTGTTTAAATCTCTGAGGCTGTTCATGCACGTTCGCGTGCTGAAAACCTGGCCCGGCTTAACGTGCTGCAATCGTCCATCGCACTCGCCCTCCAGGCTCCCGCACCTCCATCGCAAAGAGTTCAGGGGGTATCTTGGCAGGCCTGCGTGACGGTACAACTGCCACGGAGGGAGCGTCACGGCCATCAGGGTGCGTGCAACGGACACAACACTCTAGCTGAACTGTTCGCGGTATTGGCTGGGGGTCAAACCGAGTTTTTCACTGAACAGGAAACGCATGTGCCGCACACTGCCAAAGCCGCTTTTGAAAGCCACGGTCTTGAGCGGTGAGTCGCAGGTTTCCAGCAAGCTGCGGGCGTGGTCGATGCGCGCGTTTTGCAGGAACTCCATCGGCGTCATCTGCACTTCCCGGGCAAACACCCGGGTGAAATGCCGCGCACTCATGGTTGCCAGGCTGGCCATGCGTTCGATGCTGAACGCTTCATCCAGGTGTTCGAGTACATAGTTCTGCACCCGGGTAATCGGCGTTTCATGCGGGGCGACCGTGGCCATCAATGGGCTGAATTGCGCCTGCCCGCCCTGACGTTTCATCACCACCAGCAACACTTTAGCCACGTCCTGCGCGACTTTCTTGCCATGGTCTTCGGCCACGACCGCCAGCGCCAGGTCAATGCCGGCGGTCACGCCGCCGGAGGTGATGAGATTGCGGTCCTGAACGTAGATTTGATCGGTCTCCACCGTGGCCTTGGGAAAGCCTTTGATCAAACGTTCGGTGTAGTGCCAGTGGGTGGTCACGCGGTAACCGTCCAGCAAACCGGCATGCCCCAGGACAAAGGCGCCGGTGCAGATCGAACCGTAGCGCCCGGCACGGCTTACGGCGCCCTTGAGCCAGGCGAGCAACGGCGGATGTTTTTCGTTATAGGCACCGGGACCGCCCGGCACCAGCAGCAAGTCGTAACCCTCGATCGCCTGATCAATGTGCAAATCGGCCTGAACGCGAACGCCGTTGGAGGCACGCAGCGCGCCAGCCTCGGTGCCGATGGTCGTCAGCTCGTAACAATCAGCCGGCGCCAGGTATCGGTTGGCGATGGAAAACACCTCCATGGGACCGGCCATGTCGAGCAGGAGGAAGCCCGGGAACAACACTACAGCTACGGTTTTCATGGGCTAAGAGTCACTGAAGTCAAAAAAAGAATACTGGCCAGACACCGGTCCCTGTAGGAGCGTGCCTGCTCGCGATGGCGTCGGCAACGTCAACATTGATGTCGACTGATACTCCGCTATCGCGAGCAGGCTCACTCCCACAGGGTTAGGGGTACGGCATTAAAAGGATGCTGTGCATTATGGCTAATCGTGGCGTTGGCGTCCGTGATCCTTTGCACACAACTGTCAACCTGAAAGAGACAGTATTTCAATTTTCATCTACTTATTGCACAAACCAGTAACCATTAACCTTCTCCTCACTCGGACGAATCAACGTCCCAACAGGAGATTTCATCATGCTGACCCTTCGCAAAGCCTCTGATCGCGGCGCGGCCAATCACGGTTGGTTGAAGTCGTTCCATACCTTTTCCTTCGCCAACTATCGCAACCCGAAAGAACAGGGTTTTTCCGATCTGTTGGTGATCAACGATGACCGCGTGGCGGCCGGCAAAGGCTTTGGCCAGCACCCCCACCGCGACATGGAGATTTTCTCCTACGTGCTCGACGGCGCACTGGAACACAAGGACACCCTGGGCACCGGTTCGGTGATCCGCCCGGGTGACGTGCAGTTGATGAGCGCCGGCAGTGGCGTGGCGCACAGCGAGTACAACCACTCGGCAACACGCCCCGTGCACTTTCTGCAGATCTGGATCGTGCCTGAAGTGAGCGGCGCCAAACCGCGTTATCAGCAAGAGCACTTCAGCACGCAAAAGAAACGCGGACGCCTGCAACTGATCATTTCCCCGGACGGCGCCAAGGGCTCGCTGAAAGTGCGCCAGGATGCCCGGGTGTACGCCGCGCTGATTGATGGCAAGGAAAGCGCCACGCTTGAGCTGGCCGCCAACCGCTATGCCTATGTGCATGTGGCCCGTGGCAGTGTCGAACTCAACGGTGTGTCGTTGCAGGCAGGCGACGGCGTGCGGGTTCGCGATGAGCAGGTGCTGACGTTGAACAACGGCGTGGATGCCGAAGTGCTGGTGTTCGACCTGCGCCCGCAAGAACTGCCTGAAATGCCATAACCGTCACCCACGATCCCTGTAGCCGCTGGCGAAGCCTGCGTCCGGCTGCGAAGCAGTCGTAAACCCAGCGCATGCGGTCTGTCATTTAGACCGCAGCGTTTGAAATCACGACTGCTTCGCAGCCGGACGCAGGCTTCGCCAGCTGCTACAGGTTGTGTGCGGTCACTCTCCCGTACCGGAAAACCCCGCGACAATTTCATCAATGACCGCCCGCACCCGCGCGGTGTGCCGCAAGTCGGCGTGGGTCACCAGCCAGATGTCATACGGCAGCGGTCGCGTGCGCTCCGGCCAGAGCCTGACCAGCCCGTCCCTCTCCCCCAAGTACACTGGCACTTCCCCCAACCCGATCCCCGCCGCGATGGAGCGACGCACCAGCAGGCTGGAACTCAGGCTCGACACAATCCGCCCGCGCGCCAGTGGTTCCGACACCAGCGTCATCTCCTTGTTGCCTTGCAGGTACGGCTGATACACCACCAGATCATGCCCTTCAAACGCCGAGCCCGGCTCCGGCACCCCGTTGGCTTGCACATACGCCCGGGACGCAAACAGCCCCACCGGCCAGCGGGCAATTCGTCGGGCGATCAGGTCCGGGTTATCCGGTCGGGTGTTGCGCACAGCGATGTCGGCTTCGCGCTTGGATAGGCTCAGGATCTGCGTCGAGGCGTCCAATTGCACCCGCACATCGGGGTGCTGCTGATGCAGGCGCGCAATGGCCGGGATCAGGAAGTCGATGGCCATCGAATCCGTGGTGGTGACCCGGACGAGGCCGGTCAACCGGTCGTCCAGCCCTTGAATCTGACGCTGCAGTTCCAGCGCCGAGCGCTCCATTTTTTCCACTGCCGCCAACGCCGCCTCGCCGACTGCGGTCAGTGCATAGCCCTCAGAGGTGCGCAGAAACAACGTGGCACTCAATGACTTTTCCAGCGCAGTGATACGCCGGCCCACCGTGGCCTGATCGACCCCCAGCACCCGCGCCGCACCCCGAAGAGTCGATTCTCGGCACACTGCCAGAAATACCCGTGCGTCATCCCAGTTCATGCGGCGCCCCTAGCGATGCAATTTCGCATCACGATAACGCAAAATCGCTGCGTTATTGCATCAATCAATCGCGATAGGCTGAAAGCCAGCATCCACCTCACTGGACCCTTCTCATGCACAGCACATCGACTACTCCGCGCAACGCGATCTGGCTGCCGATCTTCGCCGGTCTCAGCGCCAGCCTGGTCAGCATTGGCCTGGCGCGGTTCGCGTACACGCCACTGATTCCATCGCTGATCCAGGCGCACTGGTTTTCCACCCGCGACGTGGTTTACCTCGGTGCCGCCAATCTGGTCGGCTATTTGATTGGTGCCCTGATTGGTCGCCCCGTCGCGCAACGCACCTCCAACAAAACCGCGCTGCGGCTGATGATGGTGGCCGTGACCTTGTCATTCTTTGCTTGTGGCTTTCCCCTGTCGGTGAGTTGGTTCTTCGGTTGGCGCCTGCTGTCGGGCATTGCCGGTGGCGCGATCATGGTGCTGGCGGCCGCCACCGTCTTGCCGCATGTCCCGGCATCCCGCCGGGGGTTGGCCAGTGGTGCAATTTTTTTCGGTATTGGCCTGGGCATTGCCGGTTCGGGGACGATTGTCCCGCCGTTATTGAGCCTCGGCTTGCAACAGACCTGGTTCGGGCTTGGTCTGCTGTCCTTGTTGCTGACCGCTGCCAGTTGGTTCGGCTGGCCGTCAGACACTCACCACACCGCCGTCACGCCCTCCGTCGAGGAACCCAAGACAGCCACTGACCGGAACGTTTACCTGTTGTTCGCTCAATACGCGCTCATGGCCGCCGGGCTGGTGCCAGCCATGGTGTTCCTGGTGGATTACGTGGCTCGTGGCCTCGGTGCTGGGCCGCACGTCGGTGCGCTGATTTGGGTGATGTATGGCCTTGGCGCGATTATCGGGCCGGTGAGTTACGGATTTCTGGCGGATCAACTGGGCGCGAAGATGAGTATTCGGCTGGTGCTGGTGGTGCAGGCGATTGCCGTTGGCCTGCTGTCGATTTCCAGCTCCTTTACCGCTTTGGCGTTGCTGGCGGTGATTATCGGCTCGTTCCCGCCGGGCATCGTCCCGCTGGCGCTGGCACGGGTTCACGAACTGATTCCCCAGCATCACCAGCAGCAAATGGCCTGGAGTCGTGCGACGGTTTCGTTTGCAACGTTTCAGGCCATCACCGGGTTTGCCTATTCGGCACTGTTTAACGCCAGCGGCGGTCATCACGCCATGTTGTTTGTCATCGCAGCCGGTGCGATTGTGGTTGCACTGTTGCTGGAACACGTCACGCGGTTACTGAACCGTCGTGAGGGTTTGCTGCCCGCTTTGAACTGAATCACCGACACCTTGATGCGGTCCCACTTTATGACTTCTTCGTTCCAGGAATTCGACATGACATTGCCCCAAACCATGACCCTGATTGAAATCACCGAGCCCGGCGGCCCCGAGGTGTTGAAACCGCGCCAGGAGCCGGTGCCGACCCCGGGTGCGGGCGAAGTGCTGATTCGCGTGCACGCTGCCGGGGTCAAT
The DNA here is from genome assembly GCF_003148705.1 of Pseudomonas sp. OV226. NCBI lineage: Bacteria > Pseudomonadati > Pseudomonadota > Gammaproteobacteria > Pseudomonadales > Pseudomonadaceae > Pseudomonas > Pseudomonas sp. OV226. Next base: position 91,607 of record NZ_QGGS01000026.1, read on the forward strand.
CGCCCCGACGTGATCCAGCGCGCCGGCAAGTACCCGATGAAGCCCGGCATGAGTCGGATCCCCGGGCTGGAAGTGGCCGGCGAAGTGGTGGCGATCGGTACGGACGTCAGCGAGTTTATCGTTGGCGATAAGGTCTGCGCGCTGACCAACGGCGGCGGCTACGCACAATATTGCGTGGTACCGGCCAGCCAGACGCTGCCGATCCCGCAAGGGATGGACTGGGTGCACGCGGCGGCGATCCCGGAAACCTTTTTCACGGTGTGGGCCAACCTGTTCGACATGGGCGGCGCCAGCAAAGGCCAGCGCGCATTGATTCACGGCGGCACCAGTGGCATCGGCACCACCGCGTTGATGCTGTGTCGCGAGTTCGGCGTCAAGGCATTCGCCACTGCCGGCAGTGAGGAAAAGTGTGCGGTGATCCGCCAGTTGGGGGCTGAGGCGATCAACTACCGCGATCAGGATTTTGCCGACGTCATCGCGCAAAAAACCGCTGGCAAAGGCGTGAACGTGATCCTCGACATCATGGGCGGCTCATACCTGAACCCGAACATCGCCGCCTTGGGCATGGAGGGTCGACTGGTGATGCTGGGGTTTCTCGGCGGCGCTCATGCCAAGGATGTCGACCTGCTGGCGATCATGGCCAAACGCGCAATCATTACCGGCTCCCTGTTGCGCTCACGCACCCGCGAAGAAAAGGCGTCGATTGCCGAGCAACTGCGTGAATACGTCTGGCCAGTGCTCGCCGCCGGGCGTTGCCTGCCGATGATCGACAAGGTCTATGCGCTTGCCGATGCGTCGCAGGCGCATGCGCGGATGGAGGGTGGTGATCATGTGGGCAAGATTGTGTTGACGGTGGATTGATCGAGATGGGTTTAGGCAGTGATGGCCCCATCGCGAGCAAGCTCGGCTCCTACATCTATGGTTACCCCCTTTTCTGCAATACTGTTTTTGATGTCGTGTTTGGCTTGCTTTCATCTATCCGGCGTCTGAGTGGGGCTGTCACCCCGCGCCTCGATGAGAATCGATGCCCAACGACCCTAATTAGTGGAACGGCCTTACAGCCGTGTAGGAGCTCAGGGTTGTCGTCAGGCCGGTTG